>AQRL01000024.1:56-17800 GCA_000402515.1 Nanoarchaeota archaeon SCGC AAA011-G17 | reverse complement strand
TAAGGAGACAATCATGTCTGTATTAGCAACATGGAATTTGAGGGGGCTCAATACCAACAGCATGCTTAGGGAAACCCTAAGCAGCTAAACGGTTACGTTTCTATATTATTTCACCAGTAATAGATCTCAGCATATGCCCTGTAATTTTTACATTATAGAACTTGTTTAATGACAATCTCTCTTTGATTCCTATTATTAATGGATAGGTGCCTAGCTGGCGAGCAAAGGTTACATTGCCTTCATGAACCTCTGTTCTTACGTCTTTTAGAATTGTTCCTTCTGGTGTTAGTATCTTAAGCATTGGATAGTCTATTTCTTTTCTTATCTTTTCCCTAAAATTATAATAGTATTTTTTATTTTTCTTTGGAAGCTTTTCATTTTCAATTTCTGTTCCTGGATACTTAACTAATTGCCTTATGTTTATTCTTCTGATTAGTAATTTTTTATCCAGAATCTGCTTTAGATAATCATAATTTATTTCCAGAGTTTCTTTTGTCTCTGCTTTCAAACCCAAAATAAGATTTATTCCAGGAAGGAATTTCGGCATTCCATTGTCCCCTCTTTCTGAACCATATTTATTCAGGATTTCAATTGCTTTCAGTGTTGTTTCTGGGGTTGAGTTCAGACAGTTTGCTTTTACAACTTTTTCATCAAAGGATTCTACACCAAGGGCTGCAATATTTCCTGGAGTGCAATATGTTACAATGTCTTTTGTTAGCTGGATTCCTTCTGGGGTTATTATCTTCTGTGGATTTGCATTGTCTATATGCAATACTTTTGTTTCAGGACAAGTTTCTCTTATTTTCTTTAATAATTTTGAGGCATGTGGATAGGAGTAGAAGCAGGATTGCTTTCCAATTCTGAAATGTCTGCAGCCTAAATTATAAAAGGTCTGGATTTCTTTTAAGATATCATCTGGATTTCTAATTTTAAATTCTTTTAATCCTTCTGTACAAAAAATACAATGATCTGGACGTGGGCAGCCTTTACTTGTTTCTATTTCTACTACTCTTAAGTCAGATAGTTGTTCTATTATTCTTGCTCCTCTGATTGCATAATTCTTTATTTCTTCATATGAAAAGTCAAAATGGTTAATTTTAAAGTCATCAAACTCTTTCATATCATAAGAAGAAGGACCGGTAATTATTTTTTCGCATTTCAAATTCTTTATTATTGGGAGGATTTCTTTTAAAGTTCCTGGTAGGGCTGAGAGATATTTTCCTGGTGTATGACTTCCAAGAATTATAATTAAGGTTGTTGTTTTCTTTAGAATTTCTTTAATATTTGAATAATTCTTTGTTAAATTGTAAATTCTTATATTTGTGTTCTGTGCTTCTTTCTGCTCAATAGAATTGTATTTCTGATATAATCTTAAATCATCTATTGTAATGTAAACTGGCTTGTCCAGAGAGCCTGCAATGTATCTTGGATATGTTCCTAAATAAGGCGGAACTCCTAATCCGGATGGTTCGTCTGTATAGCAATCTAGGATGGTTATCATTCTTTGGTTTTACACAGATGAACAATAACTCTTGATTTCTTATAGTATAAGGCTTGTATCCCTCATATCTGTATTTTAATCAAGAGCAAGATTCTTGTCTTTTTATATTTTTCCATCCGTGTAAGTATTTCTTTATATCTACACAGATGATTCTCTCGGATTATAAGCTTTTTTATTGTATTATTTTTCTAATCTTTCCTTTATAGAATTAGTGTTGGAATCTATTCTTTTAACAACGTTATATATCTCTAGAATTTTAAAAACTACATTCATGTCATTCTCAAATATCAAATTTCTGATATACTGGCTGATGGATTTTCCCTTGGATTCAGCAGCATTTTTTACTCTATCATATTGGGTTCTTGTTACTCTGACTCTTAATTCCATTGTACTTGTGACCATAAACCATCTTACTTTTAATTAAGATATAAAAAGAATATTTCAATCATTACAGAATTTTGTAATAACTTTTATATACTCTGATTTATTTCAAACCTTAATGAGATTAACAACAAAAAGATTAATTTTAAGAGATATAAATCTTAAAGATGCAGGAGATATAGCAAAGGAAGCAAATAACCTAAAAGTTTCCCGCTATCTCTTACTTCTGCCACATCCCTACCTATTGAAGGATGCAAAATGGTTTATCAACAAATGTAAAAAAGATACAAAGCAGAAACCAAGGAAGTCTTATGAATTTGGAATTGAGCTAAAAAAAGAAAAGAAGGTAATTGGCATGGTTGGCTTGTGCAGTATAGACAAATATCAAGGAACAGCAACACTGGGTTTGTGGCTTGGACAAGATTATTGGAGAAAAGGAATTGCAACAGAAGCCCTAAAAAAAATTATTTCTTTTGCATTTAATAAATTAAGATTAAGAAGATTAGAGGCAGGTGTATTTACAGAGAATAATCCATCTTACTCAATGATTGAGAAACTGGGATTTAAATTAGAAGGGACAAAGATAAAAAGCAGGAAAGCAAAAGCAACAGGGAAGATACATGATGAAAAAATATATGCCTTATTGAAGTAAATTATTCATTCTCAACAGTACAATGCTCTTACTCTCACTGACATCAATGAATTTATCAACATAAAATGCCTTGCTAAGAATCTTGGAAAGGTGATTATTTTTGCTTAAAACCTCTTTTACATCAAAAAATTTAATATTCAAAGCATCTTCAAACAGATCAAGCCTCTCTTTTATCTTGTAAACAGAGCTTATTGGTATTTTTTTGTAAAGGTGCGGAAGAGGAATTTCAGCTTTAGATGACACTATCTCAAAGAATCTTTTTTCATTTCTTGTCCTTAAGTCTATAGCTACTACCAAGCTCATTCATTTTTCCCATACACCATTTACTAATTTTCATAAGCTTTCTGAACATCAAGATTATCATATCTTGTAGCATCATTTATCATCCAAAACAAGCAGGATTCTTTATCTGTCCTGCTCACATATTTAGAACAATACGCTTTGGCTTTATTAAAAAGCACTTCTTCACCAAGATAATTAACTGCATACTGGCTGGCAAATCTCATGCAAAAATCAGGGTCTTTAGTCTTTCCGCAATACTCTGCAAATTTTTCAAATTCTAACTGACCAAGGCTTGAAAAACACCCGTCATCTGCTAATGCACCAAGATTTTCATAGCATATATTAAAGAAATCCTCTTTATCTATTCCTGTTAAATCAAGATTAGCTAATTTTCTGGTTAAACAATTATCTATATCAACATCCCATATCTCTATTCCGCATTCATCAGCCTTTTTCGCTATCTCTTTGTATTTTTTATGCCCATTATAGCACTTTGACATTCCCCTGAAAGTTGGAGATATGGTGCTTGATGACTCAAATTTGAAACTAAAGCCATTTTCAGGCAGTTCAAATTTTTCTCCTACAGTTTCATCATTTAGTTTTATCTCTACAAGGACAGGATTAAGCCATTTAATTCTATCAATAACTTTATTCGGACCAAATTTTTCAATCTTCTCCTTGCAACCCAAGCCGGAGTAAACAGTCACGAGAGGAGTTATACCTTCCACTTTTGACAAGGGAAATGCAGACAGAGTATAAGAAAGGTCCAATTCATTCCCATTTACCTGATAACCGATATAACCAAATTGGGTATAATCATTCATTATATATCCCTCATGCTTTAGATACCAGAATGTGCTAGCTAATAATATAATTATAATCCCCAAGACTATCATTAATTTTTTCATCTTAATCCTCCATGCTTCATGTTTTTATATACTCTCCTGTTTTTTTGCATTTACTGCACTTAATCTCTTCTTCATTATTTTGCTCTTTACCTCTGACTATTACTACGTCAATTGATGTCTTGCCTAATAAACCAGAAGATATTACCCCATTATTAAGAATGAGTTTCCATGAACCTTCACTATATTCTTCTGGGTCTAATTCAATCATTCTAGTTAAACTCCTTCCAGGTTTTAATATAATACTATCATACTTAGTAGACCACAGAATTACACTTAAAGTGCGTGTTATCCTTGTTGGACCTGGATTTATAACAACAGGTTCGCCTTGTAATGTAAGCTCAACAATATTATCGCGGTTAAGAACAATTTCTTTGTCAGTTATATTAGTTATTGTAAAACTAATCTTTGTAGGAGAGTCTATTCTCAATTCTTTGGGGGCATTAATCACTAATCCCTTCTCATTTATTCTTTTACTTTCTTTCCCATTCACATCCAAATTTAAAGCAAAAACATTGCTTATAAGGATCAGACTAATCAAAAGTCCCATAATTATATTTTTTATTCTCATTTTCATTTACCCCCTATCATCACTAATTTTTCTAAAAATCACCTGCTTTTTATTACTTTATGTTAATTACACTTTATAAAAGCTTTCATTATATTATATAAGTTTTATATATTTTTATAAGTAAACTTAAACAATAAAAAGGTTTATATACCTCTAAACCCCAACAAAATATGGTTAAAATGCAAAGAAAGCTTATACAGATAGCAAAATCAACAAAGGTAATCTCTCTGCCAAGAGAATGGATAGAGCAAAATAAGCTGGTTAAGGGGGATTCTATTGAGCTGGAAATAAGGAATAATGATTTGATTATAAGGGGAAAACCGCAAAAAAAACAGTGTTTCCCTAGATTTTACAGGCTTTTCAGAGGACTTAATATGGCGCCATTTAATCTCTTTATACAGAAAGGGCATTGATATAGCAGAAATTAAATATGACAATCAGGAAACCTTCAAGATTCTGCAAAACTTTGTCAAGGACCTGCTTGGATGGGGTATAACCCAGCATACAAAAGACAAGATAGTAATCAAAGAGCTAATCTCAAATAAAGACACAGATATGGATGAAATCCTGAACAAGATGTTTTCCCTTTTAATAGACCTTGGAAAATCTGTATCAAATGGATTAAAAACACGTGATTCAATAGTTTTGAAAAACATTCCCTCTCAGGACTATAATATCAACAGGTTTGCCAATCTCTGCTTAAGGCTGATAAACAAGAACCATTATGAGAATAAAAATTCCTTGTACAACATTATTACTTCTTTAGAAGAGATAGGGGATGAGTATAGAAATTGCGCGATTTTAGAGAAGTTCAGCTCAGAAACCCTGAATTTATTTGACAGTGTGAATACCTTATTAGAGGACTATCATGAATTATATTTAAAGTTTGACAGGGAAAAATTAGTCAGCTTTTACAGGAAAACAGAAAAGATACTTGATAACATGGAAAAGATAAAGAAGCAAAACCCAAATGATGCTCAGCTGCTTAACTATCTAAGAACAATAATCTATCTTATGAAATCTCTTGTAGAAGAAACAATGGTATTAAGATTATAATTTCTTTTCTTTTTCTATCTCCCTTATAGCTTCTGCAATAATAGTCCATGCTGGCAAACAAAGAACCAAAATAACAATCATGCCAAACCAGAGCAGATATATATTTGTAAACATAAAAGATATAATCCAAGAAATTATTAAAGTAATTAACCAAGCAAAAAAGTATTTCCATGTAAAAACAATTTTTGAAATTCTTTTATAGCCAATATCTTTTAAATTCCAATTCTTGATATAAGAAACAAAAGCCCCAATTGGATAATAACAGCCAACAAATGTAAGTATTACAGCTAAGGTTAAAAATATCCATGAAATAACTCCGCTAAATTTAGCAAGATTAACTAATATAAATCCCAAAGGAAGCATAAAAGGCAAGCCAAAAAATACCAGAGTTACTAATGATGCGCCAATTGGGCTAAATACCTTATAAAACCATCCTGTATTTTTCCAATCAGGCAATTCATCCTTGCCTTGTAATGTATTCCTGATGCACTCAATAATATATCCGAAAACAGCAAAATTATATATCGGAATTGCAGCCTTAAGAAAAATATATTTGTCTCCTGAAAAAGGCCTTTTAAATGCTTTCAGATAGTTTACCATGATTCTCAAATATTAAGCTTAGACTTATTTATATACCTTTCTTTATTTAAAAAATATCAATCCTAAATCTTGGTAACATCAAATAATCTATTTTAAATGAGATATATCATTAATGAAATTAAACCTGTACCCTTCTTTGTATTTATCATCTATTTCAATTTCAGTCAAAGAGCAATGCTCTATAGTTAGTTTGGATATTGAATCATGAATTGTCATACCCAATAAATCCCCAATAAAAATTTTCAAAAATGCCCCGTGTGCCACAATTAAAATTGTAATATCTTTATCTTTGAATTTTTTAGTTAGTTCTTTAAAGAACTTTCTTCCTCTTTCTCTAACTTCTAGGAGATTCTCTCCCTTTGGGGTCTTTCGTGTTTCAAAGGTTCCTTCTACATCCTCCCATTTAATGTCTTTATGCTTTTTGCCTGCCCATTCTCCATTATCCTTTTCCCTGATTAAATTAGTATATTTCACTGGAGCATTAATTTTCCCTAATATTTCTTTAGTGGTTATCTTGCACCTAGGAATATCACTTGATATAATCTTGTCAATTTTTTCATCTTTCAGTCTCTCTATAAGCTTATTTATTTGTTCAAATCCTTTTTCATTAATATTTCCGTGTTCTTTTCCCTGCATAATCCCATCTGCATTTTCTTTTGTCTGTCCGTGCCTTGTTATTAATAATTTTGCCATATCAATGTCTTTGATAATTCTTCGATTATTTCTTTTTTATTAAATTTATATAAATATTTAAAAAATCTATAGTTCCAGACAAACAATCTGAATCTTTTGGTGCTTCATTTATCTTAAACCACTTTATTTCACTAACGCCGTGATCAGGAATAATGCTCTTACCCCCTATTAGACTACAAACGTAGCATATTAAAATTTGATGACCTTCCCTTTCTGGAGATTCCCACTTTGATGATATTAATTTTGGAATAAGATAATCAACCCTAACATCATATCCTGACTCTTCTTTTGTTTCCCTTATTGCCGTTTGCTCAGGATGTTCACCAAAATCTATCTTTCCTCCAGGGAATTCCCATTTATTATGAGCCTGTTTCATATCTTCTTTTTTTCTTTTGACAAATAGAACCTCCCCTTTTTTATTTACAACCAGGCTTTTTACTATTGTAAACTGTTTCCTTGTCTTTTCTGGGGTTTCTTTGGTCATTTTTAATATTGATTGTTGTCTAATTAGTTTATAAACGTATTTTTAACTCTTTTTGATTCTAAGAAGTACAATATCCAAAGAGCATTTATAATTATTAATCTCAAAGACCCAGAGAAATCATTAAGTAAAATAGAAAAGATTATCTCAGATAGTATTCCATAAGATATAAGAATTACAATCAGCTTAATAAAAATTTTCTTTTTCTTAAATTCATTTATTAATGTGTAAATTCCAAGAATTACTCCTATACCTGTAATAATAGATGCTGACATTATCAAATAATTTTCTCCATATAAAAACAATTCAAAAGAAAGTAATCCAAATAAAAAGATGAGCCCCAAATTAGAAAGAATTAGGCCTATTGTAACAACTAATAGCCATCCCTTAATTCCTTCTAATTTTTTATTCTTCATAATAATCAAGAGTCTTGCTCTTCAAATCTTTTTAAAGTACATCCCCTTTCTTTCAGTTTTTCTTTTATTTTTTTAAAAATTTTGTCAATATCGTCTGTTCTCATGGAAAATATTAATCCGTAAAGGGTCATTACTATACCTGTAGCACTTCGCATGCCTGTTGCAATTACTCTAGTGTAAATATCCTTTCCATTTGAGAAAACAGTAATTCCACAAGGCTTATCAAATTCATCATTAGCTGTTTTAATAGTTAATTTGTAAAATTTATTTGATTTAAGAGTAAGACCTGGAGCCTTAAAATTCTTTAGCTTCTGTTTGATTATCAAAAAAGGAACACCGTTGACTAACTCCTTATGGTAAGCTTTAAATTTTTTATAGGCTGCTTTTGCATCTAAATTCATTTTGTCTGGATGAGGATAAGAGCTATATTGTATAAAATAATTAACCATGCCGTCCTTCACAAAGATATCTAACCTGCAGCCTGCAAAATAACAACTTCCTGATTTGACTATCTCTTTGCAGCATTCAAGAAGTTTGTTAATATTTTTTATTAAAAAACTGTTATCATAAAATCTTAGACGTATATTATATATTTCTGTTTCCCTAAAATTATCTTCTCTAACTGTAATTCCCATTTCTTCTTCATTATATTTTATTCTACTAAGAATTCTCATAACTCTATTTTTCTCATTTTTATCATGTTTTATGTCAAAAGATATGAAATACTGGGCATACTTCATTAAACAGCACCCCCAATATATGAAATAGTATTGTCTATATAAGCTAATTGTTTTCCTGTTGGATCAACTAAACTAATTCCTATTATGTCTTCTGGGAGTATGCGTTCAGATTTTAGTATTTCCATGTCACTCATTGCAATATCTCTAACCGTTGGACTAACATTTGGACTATTCTTTAATGTGTGGTATGCATCAATGTAATCAGTTCCCCTTGCATTTATATGCAACACTATCCCATATCTTTTTTCTTCTCCTACCACTTCTCCAACTTCATTAGTTATTTTTACTGTTGTTGCAAATTTATTCGTTGCAATGTTTTTGGATTCACTAGACGCTACAAACGCACCCTTCTCAATCCTGTTTTTGTAATCATAATAGTCACCACTAACAAATTTTTCAACATCTTTATTAGCAGCCTGATAGCCATCTGAAAATTCTCCCTCAGCAAATATTTTTTTGACTTCTGGAAGATCTTTTAATTTACTTGCATCAGGAACTCCTTCAAGAGCAATTCCCCGGTAAATATTTTTGCCATTCATTGTGTTAAAGCTTATCCATTTTTCCTTATTAAATTCTTCTACAGAAGAACCGCTTCTCTTTAAAGTACTAAGCAAATACTCTTTTCCTTTCAGAGTATTTTCAAACTGATTTTTAAAATAAGATAATGTCTCATCCTCACTTTTACCACTCATCTGAGAAAGCCTGCTTATTCCAGTATCTAATTCCTTAAGAATACCTTTTTTAACAAAACCATCAATCTCATTTAAACTAAATCCTGAATTTTTTAGGGCAGTTACACCCTTATCACCGTTATTAACAACATACTCCACCAAATCTGCATTTTTTAATAGCAGTTTCTTGGATTCATCAATATTATCAATATATACTAGACCAAGCCCCCGTAATTTTTTTATGGTTCCTTGATCTAAGTTGTACAGTACACCATTTCTTGTAAACTCAACAGATTTAATAGAATCAAATATTTCATCTTCAGTGCCTAAAAGATTTATAAGTTTTTGTGAGGAAGAAAATCCATTTAAGATCTTTACTTCTTTTCCTAATTTAACAATTTTTGCCCCCTTTCCCCACCAAAATTCTGGCCATAATGTAATTATATCAAAAGCACACCAACCTGTCCACCAGCCATTTTCTAAGCAAGACCCAATCTGGAAGTAAATGTTATTTATTTGTGTTCCAATATATTTAGATAATACATCAGCACTAATGCCTGTTATGAAAATACGAGCATCTTGGACAGAAGCTAATTGAGTTCCATAATTTTTAGAATATGCCTCTTCATGTGTTAGAAGCTCTATTGAATAAATATCACTATAATAATCTTTTCCATTTATTTCTGAATGAATCTTAAAATAAATATTTTTTTCTTCTGGTTGTGGGATAAAGCTATCAGGGTTGGGTGTTATAATTGCAACATACTGATTATAATCATTTTTAGAGCCTTCTTTCTTATTTGCAAGATTATTTTTGTCATTACCATAAATAATTTCAGATTTTTCTGCTTCCTCAGTATTCTCCCAAATTACATGCCCTATAAACCCCTCTTCAATCATATCAGAATAAGAGATAATATCTATTTTGGAAAGAGGCTCTTGCTTTATCTCTCCCTTCCATAATTTGGTTATAAGGTTTACATCTTCTTGGTTAACATTACCATCACTATTCATATCATAACAGGATAGGTCACCCAATTTTTTCTTTCCCTGAGAAGCATAAAATATGTTTAGAATATCCCCAATTTCTATAAGTCCGTTATTATTTGTATCCCCTTTAATTTTACAATTGGGGGTATTTGTTTTAGGCTCTTGGATAGTGCTACAATTAGTCTTGTCAAATCCGCAATTATTGCACTTTAAAGTTCCAGAATTATAGCCGAAAGAATTGCAAGATTTTCCATCTAAATCACTGCCATCACATTCTTCATTGCCTTCCCTTTTATTATTCCCGCATATTTCATTAACAGAACAAGAGCTTTCTTCTTTGTCAATCAAGTTTCCACAAGAATCATATTTATATCTTACACCGCAGTTATTTTGATTGTCACTCCACTGCCCCCATTCTAAAGATGTACAGGTACTAACACATTTTGCATTGTCACAATCATTGTATCCTTCTCCATGGCAATCATGGATTACCTTATTTATTATTGCTCCATTAGGGCATGCTCTCCAATCTCTTACAACATCATCATTCCAGCAGTATTCTTCACTCTGGTACCCTTCTTCGCAGTCTTCTATATAGTAAAACTTAACTTCATCAACAGAAGTTAATTTCTTTATTGGACTTTTGTCAGGGCATTCTAGCCATGTTTTAACAGTATATTTCCCAAGAAGATTGCTTCTTTTATACACTACAAAAGCCTGTTTATTTGTGGAGGGGCTATAGCCATTGAAATATTCCCCTTTCTTGACACTATGCCCTAAAAATGCCCTTTCTGTTTGTTTTATATTTTCTGGATCTATAATTTCAGCTACAATCCTTGGATCATTACAGGAATCAAATAATTTATCATCACTGGATATTGTGATATAAACTGTATCTCCTGGTTTAAACTCATTCTTTCCCTTCCAGCTTCCACTCTTTATTACTCCAGTCTGTGCTGTAGAAAGCTCTGTATTGTTATTAACCTCTAGAAAGAAGATTCCAATGGTTCCATTATTTTTTGTCTTGTCTTCTGCATTAATATAAGAAATATTTGACAGAATTATCAATAGTATACTCAGAAATACAAACAAGTTTTTGTATAAAGGCTTCATAAACCCTCTCTTAATTATAATCAAACCCATATATAAACCTTTCCTTAATTTATTCTATTAGAGTAGTAACAACCATAATATTTAAATAGTTGAAAAACACTATAAAAAGCTATGAAAGAGGGCTTTATGTCAGGATTAAGAAGGAAAGCAGCGCCTTATTTGCTAGCCAGCACTATATCCTTTCCAATAGCATGCTCAAGAGACATTACTTCTCCTAAATATGAAGAACCTGTACAGACAGTAGAGCAATTCTCACAGAAATACGAGCCATTAATACAGTCAGGAAATTACTCACTGGAGAAAATGCTTTCAGAAGCAGAGGCAATAGCTCCATATGATAATGTAAAGCAGAAGGCAGTTTCTCTAGCACAGTTAGCCTCAGAAATAAGGCCTGACGGTGATGTAAACCATGATAGCAAAGAAAACATTTTTGACCTTATTTACCTTCTTGGAAAGCTGGGAAATAATGAAGATTGCGATATAAACAAGGATGGAAAAACAGACATCTTTGATTTAATTAGCGTATTAAAAGTCCTTGGGGGTTATTATGACAACCCCCCTGGAATTAATGCAACTTATAATGGAAAGAGTATTAATGCAGCAGATTCCTTAAATGCTTATAATAAAGCCCTGATTCAGCTAAGTTACTCTGGGAATTTGGATTCTTCTTTTGTTAATGTTAATGAAGAAAGAAAAGGAGATTTAAGGAATATTGATTTAAGCCCGGGATTGTATAAATTTGGGATTAAGGCATTTGGAAACGAAAAAGAATCTTCTTTGGATTTTATAGTTAATGTAGCAGAGCAGAGTGTTACAACTAAAACAATACCAAGCATTTCATTTAATGAAGATGAAGTTTCTTTAAATGTTATAGATGCAGATGATTACTTTAATGCTGATGGAGTTACTATCAGCAATTACACAGCAGAGGGATTTAATAATATTAATGTTTCAGTTAATGCTGATGGAAAAGTAAGTGTTTCTAACAAAACTAAGGATTTTAATGGAACAGAAGCAGGAAAGTTAAGAGTTCATTTTGGAGCTGAGTATGCTGATAATAACTTGGCTGTTATTGTTAATGCTATGGATGATTTAAGAGGGCAGCATATAGATAATGATAGTGAGCAGGGCGTTAAAGCTAAGCTGGCAATTGACACTGTTGTTTATGAAACAGATAGTGCTGGAAACTTTGATGTTCAAAGAAATCCAGGATCTCATACTGTTAAAGCAAGGCAGGCAGATGGAAATGGCAATAATATTGGATATATAAGAACAGAAACAATTAATGGAGAAAACACAAACCTTAACCTATTTTCAGTTTCCTATCCGACACAGGAGGGAGTTAGTCCAGAATTGTTTAAGGCTTTCTGCGATGAAGCAATGGCAGTTCATGGGGGAAGCAATGGTTTTGGTGAATATTACGGATTAAAAACAGGTTTAAAGAATCCAAAAAACAGATTCTGGATTTCTAGCCATGGAGATTCTGCAACATACTCAGTAGGTGGAAAAGCAACAGCAGAAGAGCAGGCTTATGTTAAAAGTTTAATTGAAAATGTAATCTATCCTCATTTAAGACCGGAATACAGATTTCCAATTTATGTAGAAGATTCAAACGCTCCAGAAACAATACCTGCATTCCAGGATGGAAGCATTGTGATTGTTCCAAGAAATAGTGGTGGTTTTGGAGCAGTTAGTGTAGATGATAATCATGACGGGGTAGCAGATTGGTCTATTATTTTTTTCCCTAATTGGGGATGGAATCAAACGGAGAAGGGACCAATAATAGAAGAAGCACTAAGTGCTTTGGTTGGTATGGGGGAAGTCTCACATTACTTTAATCTTACAGCATTAGAATCAAATAAAACTGGAACAATAACACAAATAGATGATAAATTAATAAACATTCAGCATAGATACAAGCCAAAAGAAGATATTGAGAATATTCTTGGGATGAGATAATTTTATATATTTACCTGAATTATATCCATAGGGGCTATGAAACAAAATATTAAAATTTTTGCTGTAGTTTTAATTTCTTTATTATTGATAATGTTGCCAGTTTGTTTTGCTCAAGAGATAAATGAAGAACAGAAAATAAAGAATGAGCAACAGCCAATACCCGCATCTTATTATTATAATTTTCCCGGCCTAGTTAGTTGGCTCGTTGCAATATTATATGGTGCAGGATTTACTTATATTGCAATAGGCGCCGCAGTTCTTGCTGGAGGATATGTTGTTTATAGAGTAAGTGAATATGCATGGACATATTATACTGCATATAATTACAAAACACTAACAGAACATGCATATGACCATCAATATGATTTTCCTAATATCTGGAAGATTCCTCCATCAAAAAGCAAATTCAAAAAAGAATGTTTAAATAACATGAACAGCAAATCATCAAAAATTGAAAGATATATTCAAATCGGAGGACCAACAAAAGAAATTGGAAGAAGCATTGCATATGATCCAAAAATAGAGATGGCAACAATTGGAGATGTAGATGGTAAAACAATAGTATCTTGTGAGAGGCGCCCTAGAAAAGATATTACTAAGAAGGTTGATAAACAAAAAATTTGGAAAAGAATAAACTAATGTATGAAAAAAAATGATAGCCAATTTAATTGGAGAATTTGATAAACATCTAGAATGGGCGAAAGAAAAAAAAGACCATATGGCCCTTGCCTTTGCCTTAGAGGAATCTGTAAAGAATAAAGAGAATTTAAGAAAATTTAATAAATTCAGAAAGGAGCCCTTCTATAAAGAACTCCTTCTAAAATCATTAAAACGTTTTAGGAAGATAGTCGAAGAAGATAACAAAGATATCGTAAAGTATGGTTATTCTTCATCTGAGCATTATGTTGATAAAGATTGGTATTTAATTAATAAGTATAGATTAAAACTTCTAGAGAAAGAAGCCAAAAGACTCAAAATTAAATAGTCTATTTAATCTCTGTGACATCACGCCAGTCTGTCGTTATAACCCCCCCGTAATTCACTTCACAGCATGCCTTTGATGGTCTAATACAATCACTTAAATGTGTCCAATACTCACTTTGTAGGGGTGTCCATGGACAACTGCCTCCGCAAAGAGAAGCTCTTTCACATCCTGTTCCAGTCCAATGCCACGTATTCTGACAGACGTTATTACTGCTGCACCAATATCCGCTGCATGCTTCTGAATTAGAACTGCAACTTCCAGAAGTTTTGCATGTCTGAATACAAGCACAGTTAGCATCACAAGCATATCCAACTGAACATCCACCAGTAGTACTATCACAGGTAGCACCGCACTGCCCTTTGTAGCATGTTCTAGTACAGCTTCCCTTACTCACGCATGCATTAGCCTGTCCAGTGGAAAAGGGATTACTGCACTGAGCACACCAGTCGCATGTAGCAGTTGGGCAGGTTGAAGATGAACTATAAGATGAACAAGGCTGTGTAATAACATTAACACTAGCACTTTTATCAGTTCCGGATTTATAAGATTTAGCTGTATCAACATAGCATGTTGCTGTTTTAGTTCCAGCAGTACTTCCAGTATTACAATTGGAAAAGGAAACAACATTTCCATTCCATGAATAACCAACACAAAGGCTTCCACCAAGAGTTGCGCTAATGCTATTTACATTAGCAACACTCGAAGTGCATGAAACAGTAATAACACTATTTACATAGGCACTTGCTGGAGCAGAGATTCCAGTTACACCAACAGCACAGTTAATATCACCATGCCTTCCATCCATGCTGTCATAATCAGACTCTCCATTGCAGTTATTATCAATACTATCACTACAAGCACTTTCTGTTCCGCATGCAACATTTGAAGTTAAATCACATAAATTATATGGAGGATTACTAGTTCTTGCTGGATTACAGCCATCTGTGCTGTCACAATTATTCTTATATGAAGGAGTGCATGCAACTTTGCAGATTGTGCCGTCCCAGGTATAGCCACTAGAGCACTTAAACTTGCAGTCTCCTATTGTAGTGCTGTAGATTGTAGATGGTGTGGAAGACCAAGAGCCTGAACTGCAGGTCTGGGTATATTTTCCAGGACCTGGATAGCTAGCATCATCATTCCAGTCTGTATTTACTGGCTTGGCTGAGCAATCAAGGTAGCGCGGTCCTGCAAGACAATAATCTCCCCCCATGTTTAAATAGCAGTAATTTGCAGCTGGATTGCATTTCCATTTGCAGGAAGTGGCTGTTGTAGCAGTGTCAGAATAGGTCCAGGAAGTTGGGGTATAAGTAGAAGGGCTGTATGTTGAAGGGCCCTTTATTATGCCTGTTGCTAAAGCTGGAACTGTGACTGTGGTATATGATGGTTCAGTGCCTGTACAGCTGTAGGAAGCCTGAACGCAGCTCATTTTATCTGCCGATGGTACATAACCAGTGCTACAGGTATATTCACATTTTTTAGCAATAGTACAGCTAGTTACTGTTGTTCTGGCAGTATCTGCTGTTAATCCTGTATTATCACTTGTGCATAATGCAGCATTTGTAGGAACAGTGCCTGTACAACGATATGAAGCACCGCATACATTGTTGGTACATGTTTGACCTATTGGGCATGGGCAGTCAAGAGTGAATCCCCCGCAGCTATTGTCCAGGATTCCACACTTATCCGGCTCAAAACTTGATGCATAATACTGGCATTCTGTTGGGCTGCAACAGCTAGTTCCACTTGTTTTGCAATATTGACAACTCGGATTCGGACTTGGATTGCAACAAATTGATTGTATGCCTGCAGCTTCACTTTCTGTGCATTGCAAGCCCAAGCCACTTTTACAAAGATTGCTTGAACTGCATGGTTGTCCTGCGCTCCCCCCGCAGTCTTGAAGACAGGTAATTTGGGTTTCATCGCCATTGCACAAACTATCTCCACAGACCGCAGGAAGCTTACACTTTCCTTGATAATATGATGTGTCTGCTGGTACAGATGTACAACCAAGTTGTGGTGTATATGAGGATGTATATGAACCACTAACTAATTTTTCCACAGTTGCGCATGTAGCAGTTGAGCCATACATTGTTATGCATGCCTTTGCTCCAGTATTAGAAGTAGAAGTTTTTGTATATGGATCAGAATAGCCAACAAAATAAGTTCCTCCAGCATAAACAAAAGGTATTAATAAAATAACAACTAATAAAACTATTACTCCCTCTTTTATCATATCTGTTAAGAAAGAAAACTTATATATAAATTTAACCAAAAGATTTTTATAAAACAATATTATTTTTAAACAGATGAAAAGGGGTGTATTCTTAATAGTACTAGTTGTATTTACATTAATCTTAATTAATTCTTCAGATTCACTAATTTGTACAAAAATAGGAATAAACATCTGCAAGCAAAGCATTAATCCCTTGTGTGTAAATCAGTATGATTTTTTATGTGCAGATAATCAGCAAAAAGTAGAATCAATAATGAGTTCAGGATGGTGCCAATGCTGTACTCCTCAATGTCCGGATCCAGCTACAATAAATTGTGGCGTTCAAATAGCGCCGACAAATGGATGCGGTAGTTGTGCAGGAACCGGAACACAATGCCCAGTAAATCAAAATTGTCAGAGTAACATATGTGTATCCTCTTGTAATCCAAACACAGGAGCACTATGCTACTCTCCACAAAATACATGCGGCCAGACATCAACAGGAACAGTTCAGTGTGATGGTACATGCGATGCAATAATTCCAGCAAATCCATCATATTACGGGCAGGCCTGTGGCTGCGGTGGAGCAAAGGATTGTAATAATAATTGTATAGGTGGAACTCAATTAATAACTTATTATAGAGATTTAGATGCAGACAGTTATGGTGATCTATCAGTATCACAAACAGCATGCTCGCAACCAGCAGGATATGTAACAAATGTTCAGGATTGTAATGATGCTAATGCAAACATAAACCCCGGAAAAATAGAAAATACTCAAGCTTTATGCTCAGATGCTCTGGATAATAATTGTAATTCCTTGATGGATTGTGCAGATTCAAGTTGTTCCGGTATAACAAGGACAGATGGAAAAAAATGCTGTACCTCCCCTACTCAATGTACCAATGATCAGACCTGTGAAAATAATGTCTGCCAGGTTCCGTCAAAAATAGGAAATCCAACCTGTTGCCTGACTTACTCAGAATGCTTGGCAGCAGCATCAAAGAATTCAGGAAATACACTGGCATGACCTCAATCAGCAGACTGTGTAAGAAATGGAATTACCGAGAGGCCTGAATGTTATTAGGAGGAATAAAATGAAAAAAATAATCTTGCTGTCATTAATAATTTTTATACTTCCGGTTGTCTTAGCTCAGGACTTGGAGCTGTCAATAGTTTCATATTCGCCAGAAACAGGCTCATCGAGATTAAGGATACTCAACCCGACAGACATTAATTATAATGATTTGAAATACTTTATTGATAATGGAGAAGGGAATCTGATAGTTGAAAGATTAGCCTCAAAAGTAGCAATCTCAATCTTCCCGACAATAAAACCAGGCAAGCATACAATTACTATAACTTCATCTAATGGATTAAATTTTGAGCAGGAGCTGCAGTTTGGCTCAGCAGAAGCAGATGTTTTAGAACAAAGAGAGCAAATCAAAGAGATAAATAAAAAGCAATTGGAAATATTCAGGCAGGGAGTTCAAAAAGAGACACAGCAGGAGCAGTCAGCAAAGCAAAGAAATC
>AQRL01000023.1 GCA_000402515.1 Nanoarchaeota archaeon SCGC AAA011-G17 | reverse complement strand
TTCGATGCGTAAATAATAAGAAATAGTTCTTGTTAATAATCCTTTATTTTTCCTGTTGGCGGCTCACCTCAAGCTGAAGCATCCCGCTAAAGGTGAGGAATCACCGCCAACCGAATTATTTAAATATTAGATAATATATATTAAGTGTATATAAATACTTAAATAAACTAAATCATTCATATGGGAGGTGGATATATGACAAAAGAAGAAATTCTTAAGGACTTAGAAGATTTTAAATTAACACTAATACAAGAAGATGAAAAATTAAAAGAGAGTATAGAGGCATTAAATAATATATAAACTTATTTTTTATCTTCATTAATTTCACTTACATATTTTTCAAATTTATTTACTAAACTTAATTGCTTATCTAATAATTTCTTCCTTGTATTATCTAACTTACTCGCTGTATTTTTTGCAGTTCTATCTTTTTTTTCTATACTACTTCTTAAATTTTCAATAGAATTATAATTAAAGAACATACCAACAATTGTTCCGATTAATCCAACTATAACTGTAAATATAATACTCATTTCTATTCGATATTCTTTAGCAAACATAGTGTATATTGAAATAAAGAAGAATAAAAACAACACAAAAATAAGAAGAACAAATTGATTTAATTTGTAATATTGAACATCATTTTTAGCAATTTCTCTCAAACAAGAAAAGTAATAATCTATCTGTTTAAAGATAGAATCAAATTTTATCATTATCACAAACAAAAAACCAAAAAACAAATTCCAATAATTAATAACCCTTCTATGCTCATAAAACAAACATAATTGCTTATTTTTAATAGATTTATATTGTCTAATATATTCTTTGTTTTTCTAAAAATTAAAAAAGATAGTATAAAGATTTAAATTTTGCGGTTACAAACGTACCATTTAAAGAGTTACAATTGTATCTACAAACTATCAGAAAAGCTTAAAAACCCAAAATTCTAAAAATTCTTAAGGAATGTGGGCATAGACCTGAACCTGATCAAAATGGGAACTTATAAATATATTAAAAAGGCTTGGTTAAAACCAAAGAAAACACTTAGGGAACTTCTTAGAGAAAGATTAATTCAGTGGAGGCATGAAAATGCATTTACCAGAATAGATCATCCTACAAGATTAGATAGAGCAAGAAATCTGGGATACAGGGCAAAACAGGGATTTGTTGTTGTAAGGGCTAGAGTTCTTAGGGGAGGAAAAAAGAGGCCAAGACCAACAAAAAAAGGTAGAAGGTCAAAAAGGCAGACAGTTAAAAAATCACTGGGGAAAAATTTCCAGTGGATAGCAGAAGAAAGAACAGCAAAAAAATTCAAAAATTTAGAAGTTTTAAACTCATACTTTTTAGCAAGTGATGGTAAACATATCTGGCATGAAGTTATTTTAGTAGACCCAGAAAATCCAACAATTAAAGCAGACAAGCAGCTAAACTGGATTGGACAGGGAGCAAATAGAAGACGTGTATTTAGGGGATTAACCTCAGCAGGAAGGCGTTCTAGAGGATTGCACAAAAAGGGTGTTGGAACAGAAAAAATAAGGCCTAGTTTAACATCACATCGAGACAGAGGAAAGTAAACCTTTATTAATTCTTTAATTTACTTTTTTATCAAGAGCCTATAGCATAACCTGGATAGTGCATGTGGCCTCGGATTACAAAGAAGAAACCACAAGATTTGGGTCCAAATCCCAATGGGCTCACTTAATTTCCATTATCTTATTCTTATTCAAGAATTCAATGCCATAATCTAATTTAGCCTTGCTCTCAGCATAAATACTAAAAATCTCCTGTCCCCTTTTAACTTTATTATTTAATTTAAAATTCAAATACAATCCTGCTTTTTTATCTTTTGGACAGCCAAGAATTCTGCAGACAGTATTTATATTTTTGTTGCTAATCTTTTTAACAACTCCGCTTCTGGGGCTTTTTACAGAATATCTAAATCTTCCAGCCTCAATCTCTTTTATCTTACCGCCTTGTGCTTTAATAATTTCCTGCATCTTCTCTAAAGCTTGTCCACTCTCTAAAATCTCCCTTGCCTTTTTCTCTCCATTCCACATCCCAACCATTGAAAAAATACTTCCCGCTATCTTAATTGATTTTTCTTTTAAATCATTAGGGCCATCACCAGCAAGCACACTCATTACATCCCTTGCCTCTAAAGCAGGACCAACACCATTGCCAACAGGTTGCTCCCCATTAGAAATCATCACTTTAACCTTCATCCCAAGTTTTTTTCCTAATTTGATAAATTTTCTTTTAAGTCTTACAGCTCTTTTTTTTGTTTTTATTTTAGCCTCTTCCCCGACAGGAATATCAATCAGGACATAATTGGCATTAACCGCTTTCTTCTTTGCCATAATGCTGCTCAACAACATTCCCTCAGGATCCAATGATAACACTCTTTCAATCTTTATTATTCTGTCATCAGCGCTTGCTAAATCCAAGGCTCCTCCCCAGACCATACAGCCATTTGTTTTCTTGACAGCCTGTATTATTCTTTCTCTTGACAAATCAACAGGAGCCAAAACCTCCATAACATCAGCAGTTCCAGAAGGAGACGTAATTGCCCTCGAGCTTGTCTTTGGAATAGTATAGCCCGCAGCAGCAACTATTGGAATAACAACCATTGTAGTCCTATTTGCAGGTATTCCTCCCGTACAATGTTTGTCTACAGTTTTTCCTTTAAACTTTATTGTCTGGCTATTATTAACAATTGCTTGGGTAAGATAGCTTATCTCATTAAGATTCAAATTATATTTATAGCATCCGCTGACAAAAAATCCAACCTCAACCTCACTCAATCTGTTCTCAACAATGTCACTCACAATACAATTAATTTTATCTTTGCTTAACTCTTTCCCATCTAATTTCTCCTTGATAAAAGCAAGAGATTCTGGCTTGTTCTGTACACTAGCATGCACTACCTTATTTCCATCTAAATTTAATTCCCTAATAACCTCATCAAACAAGCCAATCATCCCAGGTTTGATATTATGATTCTCAGCAACATCAATCAAAACAGAAATCTCTTTTTTTCCCTGTCTTACTCTTATTCTGTCCGCTGCATAAATCCCTAATTTCCTGGCATCCTCTTCATTTAGTATCCCGATTAAAGGACCGCCAGTGCTTAAGCCAAGTTTTTTAACTCCTAATTTCACCATGACCACCATAAATATCTAAAAATTCTAATAATAAGGCAATTATTAATGGACCGACTATAAACCCAATAAATCCTATTAAGCTGACTCCTCCAAGTACCCCTATTAAAATTATAGCCGGATGAATGTCTGTTTTTATACTGACTAATTTTGGCCTGAGTAAATTATCAATAGTGCCAATAACCAAGGCGCCATAAATTATAATTCCAGCGCCTGCAAACATATTTCCTCTCGAAAGCTCAACTAGTCCCAAAGGCAGCCAGACAATAGCAGTTCCCAAAACAGGCAAAAAGGAAACTACCATTGTTATTAAAGCCCATAAAAATGCCCCGCTAATCCCAAAGATTAAAAATCCAATCAAAGCAGCTACACCCTGTACAATAGCAACTACTAAATTCCCGTACATCAGAGCATCTGTTGTTTTTTCAAATCTTGTTAAAATCTGCTGCTTCATCTTACCATCCATAGGCAGTATGTCCTTAATCTTCTCTATTAATCTATGCCCATCTATTAACACAAAGTACATAACAAACATTGCTACAAAGAAATTCAGTAAGAATTTAGGAATTGTCAAAACAAAATCACTCCCCGCTGTTAATATATACAATAATCCCCTATCAATAGCCTGCTTGACATAATCCATAGCATTTTGTGGAAGATAATCAGAGATTAATAAAATAAAATCCCTGCTTCTCACATAATTATAAACAATTACAGTTTCATCTGTAAGCTTCTCAACAATGAATATTGATGGAACCAAAAGTAAAAATAAAACCAGAATAGTTACTAAAACAGCGCATAAATTTTCTCTTTTTATCTTCTTGCATAAAATCTTGTATAAAGGATAAAATAAATAAGCCAGTATAATTCCTGTGAAAATAGCAGCTATGAATGGCTTTGCTATCAAGAAGCACAGATACGCAACTATCAGGAATATAATAAATGGGATATATTGTTTATAGTGCTCCATAATATATTTTAAATTTACAGAATATATAAACTTTACTCTAGAACAATTCTTGCATCAACTAACTTCCCCTCATTTGCATTAATTATGAAAGGATTGATGTCCATTTCATTGATATTCTTATTTTTTTCAGGAATTTTGGAAACCCTGACTAGTATATTTTTTAATAGTTTCAAGTTAACCCTCGCCTCTCCCCTTACTCCCTCCAATATCTTTTTTAATTTTAATTCATTTAGCATTTCATCAGCATCTTCTGCTGTTATAGGACAGACCCTGAAACTGACATCTCTTAACAATTCAGCATAAATCCCGCCGATACCAAACATAATTACATGCCCAAAACTGTCATCCTTCTTTAATCCAATAATTACCTCTTTCCCTTTAAAAAATTCCTGCACCAGAATTCCCTCTGTTTTTAATCTCTTTTTCCTTGCAAACTCCAACAGCCTATCAAACTCCCTCCCCATCTCTTCTTCATTCTTTACAATAGCTACTGCTTTCAAATCAGTTTTATGGATAATCTTTTCAGAAATAAGCTTTAGAACAACAGGATAGTTATTCTTTGTAAATCTTAAAGCCTCATCAAAATCCCCGACTAAGCTGCTTCTTGCTATAGGCAGATACTCTTTTAGGAAATTCTCGCTCTCTGCAGCATTCAATACCTTCATCTAATAAAGAAATACTCTATTTTATATAAAACTAACTGAATTAAACATTCCTGCCATTATTGAATTGTTAGATGATATTAATAATTCTTTTTTGTTCGTGCTCTTTACCAGTTTCCATCGTGAGGTTTCTTCGGACATGTCTCACATTTTGCCTTGTTGTATTTTATACCCCCAACGGTACACCACCACACACAGTCCTGATCGCCTGTCTCCTTCCCCACAGCACTGGGGTCTTTTTGTCCAACACTTGTGTAAGGTTCATTAGGTGTTGCTGGAGATCCTCCCGAAAAGGCGGACCATGAAAATGAGGGGTATCCAATGTTATAAAATACCCAATCTCTAGGATTCGACGAATATTTCCATTCAGCGTTTGGAACTAATGATCCTAAAACATCCCCAAACCCCGCACGTGCACCTGCAAGTTCTGGAGAAGATGCTACTTTTTTATCCTGAACAACATTATTTTCAGCTTTTGCAGTATTTAGTTTTGGTGCTACTTGAACAGTAGAAATCTGTTGAGTTGTGGTAGTTTGTTGAGTTACCTTATCAACACAATTATAATATCCTAAACTATTTTTTACCCAATTTTTCCCTGAATTAATACAGCAATCTGCATCTGAACCCGCTGCGCACCAATTCGGACAGCATCCATCTGTCTGGATGCCACAAGCTTCATTACCATAACAGCCAGGATTATAATTACTAGCATAACACCCATATCCAAATGAAGTCTTTAACCAAAATTTCCCACTATTTTTACAGCAGTCTGCATCTGAACCAGCAGAACATGTTACAGGACATACTCCATTAAGGGAAGTGCCACATATTTGATTATTAGAAATTATTTGTGAATTACAACTTCTTGTTATTCCACCATTCTGTCCTGTACAATTCCATAAATAATCAGTACTATTATCGGGAATATCTAAAAAAATACCTATTGTGCAATTATTTAAAGTAGTTCCACAAACACCATCATTAGTAATAGTAGCAGTAGTTTGTTCTTTAGTACAAGCACCATCTTTACATTCATAACCAAAATTTGTACTACAATCAAAACTCACGCTAGAAACACTATTGCCTAAACAATACATTTCTAAAACTGTTGTACTAGAAAAACATCTATCCTCCACTAATACTCCTTTATCAGTAACCTTTCCTTTTTGAGTAAAGTACTTACCACCGTCAGAATCAGTACATGAGTCGAAAGGAACACAGGCATCATATTTACAACCATTTGGACAATTATAAATTTCATCAAAAACACTATTGCCTAAACAATACATTTCTAAAAGTTCTGTATTCGAGTGACATGTATCAAAAAGCATATCTCCACCAAAAAGAGGTATATCTGGAATTGATCTTAGTGCAAATAGAGCCGTATGATTAGTTGCATTTCCTCCAACATAATAATTCTTTCCATTATCAGAATCAGTACATATTTTTCCTGAATCTGTAGTTACACCTGTTGTTGGTTGTTGAGCAAGTATACACTGCCCATTTTGGCATTTTCCGCCAGAACAAACAACACCATCAGTACTTCTTGTGCATGACTGTATATAAGTTGAACAATCTGTTCTTGTACAGCCTTGTTCTCCTATTGTGTCACAAACATCAGAAAATCCAGAGCATGTATTACATAAAGAAGTGCATGTCGGAGTTATAACAGCACAAGCTCCACAGTCACTAGAGCAAGTTGAGCAGCTTTCAACCCCATTACATAGATTATCTCCACAATAAGGAGAAGCTGCTAATGATGGTGGAGGAGTTGAAACAGTTTCATACTCACATTTTTCATCATAATAATTATCAAAACTACCATCCTCTATACACTGCTGTCTATAACGAGAAGCACAAGTATAACTAGTATATGTTCCATCTCTGAAGGTTCTTAAATCAATTATCTGCTCAGCACCAATAGCATTTCCAGTTGTGCAGTCCCTCACAGTCCTGTGCAGTATTATTGGCCTTTCAGAAGTAACCTTCCCGGTAATTCCAAATAATCCCCTAAACCAGTCAGTAAAGGGATCAGCAGAAGCAATGGGGATAAAAATAAGTAAAAGAATAATAAATACAGCTATTTTCTTCATCATACACCTCTTTATTTATTAGACAATGGTAAACTTCTATTTAAGCATTTCCCATAATTTTATATAAAAGCTTATCTTTACTGCCATAATGTTATCAGAATTTTTCAATGCGAAGAATATAGCCATAATAGGGGTATCAAGAAATCCGAATAAAGTAGGGCATGTAATCTTCAGGAATTTCATAGACACAAACTTTCCAGGAAATATCTCTATAGTCAATTTAGAGGGAGGCTCTATCCTAAGCTATCACGCCTACAAATCAATTCTGGAATTAGAAGACAAGATAGACTTAGCAATAATTGCAATCCCTGCACAGTTTGTAATAAAGGCAGTAAAGGACTGTGCAAAAAAGAAGATTAAAAATCTGATAATAATCTCAGCAGGTTTTAAAGAAGTTGGAAATGAACGATTAGAAAGAGAACTGGAAAAAACACTGATAAAATACAAAATAAACGCAATCGGACCAAATTGCTTATCATATGATACCCCCATAACGATAACAAATAACAATCATACAAAATACAAAGAGATGGGACAATTAATTGAATATTATATAAACAAACATAAAGATAAAGTGATTAATATTTCAGGAACATATATATTACCTACAAATTGTATAGATAAAGAATTAAAAATAGCTTCTTTTGATGGGGAAGATACTTGTTTTAAAAAAATAATAAAACTGATGAAAAGAATTAACTGTCATGATGCTTATAAGATTATATTAGAGAATGGAAAAGAAATAATAGCTTCAAAAGACCACCCATTTTTTATACAAAAAAACCAAAAATTAATCAAATTACCTTTAAAAGAACTAAAAATCGGAGATCAAATACCTATAATCAATAAAATACCAACATCAGAAAACTACATAACAGAAATTAATTTATTAAAAAAAATAAAACTACTCCCAAAAAATGAAAGAAAAGAAATAAAAATTCTATTCAATCATAAGACATACTCTCTAGAAGAAGCAAAAAAGTTTAGTAAAGAAGATTTAACAAACTCAAGACTTAGCAAGTATCCTTACAGAATTGGATTACCTGTAATATTACCAATATCCAGAGAATTATGTGAATTATTGGGCTATTTTGTTGCTGATGGAAATTATCAAACAGGGCATGTTGTAATAGCATATACTAAAGATAAAGAAGTAGAAATAAAACTTAGAGAATATATTAACAAACTTTTTGGCTCAAATTTAATAGAAAAAGCAAATGGAGAAAAAATAAAGTTTGGGGGGCATCTGGGAAATCTAATTTTTAAGCATATTTTTAAGATAAAAAGTGGTGCCAAAAATAAATGTGCTCCTGAGTTTATATTTTCTACAGAAAAAGACAAAATAGCAGCATTTCTATCAGGATTGTATAGTGGAGACGGAGGGATTTATAAATCTCCAAATAATCATAAAGCATCGGTATACCTTGATTCAATTTCTAAAAAGTTAATTAATCAAGCATCTATTTTACTTTCTATTCTAGGAATTGGTCCTTTTTATATAACAAAAAAAATAAGAACAGAGATGGAAATTTTAGGAAAAAAGTGTAAAGCTCAAAATTTATATGAATTAAGATCTGACTCAAAACAAATAATTAATGCTTTATACCAACAAGGATTTAAATTTCTTAATAATCATAAAGATGCAAAGGCTAAAGAGATTATACGTAATAGATTTAATTTCAAAAGTAGAATAAAAGAAAATCTCTTCTTTAGAAAGATAAAAAATATTGAAAAAATAGATAAACCAATAGATCTCTATGATTTTGAGGTTGAAGATACCCATAATTTTCTTGCTGGGCAAATATTAACATCTAATTGTTTAGGAATTCTAGATACTTACTCTGGCATTGACACATTATTCCTTCCAAGATACAAAATGAAACGCCCAAAGCAGGGCTCTATCTCTTTTATTTCCCAGTCAGGAATAGTTGGATGTACTTTAATTGATGTAATGACCGAACGTGGTTATGGCTTATCAAAATTCATAAGCTATGGCAACGGAACAGTAATAGATGAATCAGATTTATTAGAATATCTTGCAGAGGATCCGACAACAAAAGTAATCTGCTTATATATTGAAGGAATAAAAAATGGAAAAAGATTCTTGGAAATAGCAAAGAAAATAAAAAAGCCGATTATAGCAATAAAGGGAGGAATTACAAAACAAGGCTCTCAGGCAACTCTATCTCATACAGGCTCTTTAGCAGGAGATGCAGAAGTTTACAGAGGAGCCTTCAAGCAGGCAGGAATTATCCTTGCAGAATCCTTGGAAGACATGTTTAATTATGCTAGAGTTCTTGAAGTCTGCCAAAAGCCAAAAGGGGACAGAGTCCAGATAATAACAAATGGTGGTGGCTATGGTGTAATCTCATCAGATGCATTAAATCTAAATAATTTAACTCCTGCTGTCTTATCAAGAGAAAGCAAAGATTACCTGAAAAAAATAATGCCCGAAAGAGTAATAATCTCAAATCCAATGGATCTTCTCGGAGATACAACAACACATAGATATAAGCATGCTTTGGATGCCTGTATAAAAGACAAGAACATAGATATTATCTTATTGCTGGTTTTGTATCAGACTCCCTTATTAACAACATCAATAGTAGAAATAATAACAGAATTCAATGACATGCAGAAGAAACCAATTATAGTTGTTTCAACAGGCGGGGAATTCACGCAAATTCTGAAGAGAAACTTAGAAACAAACAAGATTCCGTGCTTTGATTACCCCGAGCAGGCAGTCAGAGCAATAAAAAAACTGACAGAATATTATGATTAAATCCTACTGTACATGCTTTAATGTTGTCTTGAGTCAACCGAAAGCTTTATAAATATATATCTACTAATATTATTAAAATATAAATTTTAGCAGGGATAAAATGTACATTCATAGATTTTTGGAAGATAAAATACGGAAATATCTAGACAAAAGTGAAATAATTGCTGTAGTTGGACCAAGGCAAAGTGGAAAGACAACAATGCTGAAAAACATTTTCAAAGACTTGAAAAATGCTGTTTTTTTGGATTTTGAAGACAGGGAAACATTGGAGCTATTTAGCGAAGATATTAAGTCATTTATTGAACTTTATATTAAAAAATATGATTATCTTTTTATTGATGAATTCCAATATGTCAGAGAAGGTGGAAAAAACCTGAAATATATTCATGATAATTACAAGACCAAAATTATTATATCTGGCTCTTCTGTAAGTGGATTATCAATTCAGAGTATAAAATATCTCGTAGGGAGAATCTTTATTTTTAATCTGTATCCTTTCTCATTTGAAGAGTTTCTTAGCTATAAAGAGCCAGAGCTATATAGTAAAATTTATGTTAAAAAAAAATTATCCCAGCCAATTATAGAAAGAATTATCCCCCATTTCCAAGAATTCTGTGTGTTCGGAGGATATCCAAGAGTTATATTAACTGAAGACAAAGAAGAAAAAGAAACTGTTTTAAAAAATATATATAACACCTATTTCTTAAAGGAAATAAAAGAAATTCTAAACCTTCCAGAAGACTATAAATTAAGTAGATTAATTAATGCCTTATCTTTACAAATTGGAAATATAATAAACTACAATGAGCTTTCCTCTATAACTGGTTTTAAGCACAAAGACTTGCTAAACTACATGAATATATTAGAAAAAACTTTTATATGCCTTAGAAGCAGGCCATTTTATAAAAACAAAAGAACAGAGATTGTTAAGGCTCCAAAAATATTTTTCTTGGATAATGGGTTCAGGAATATTGTTATAAAGAATCTCGAAACAATCAAGAACAGGCAGGATAAAGGATTGCTCTATGAAAACTTTGTTGCTTCCGAAATAGCAAAAAAAGACATTGATGTAAGGTATTGGAGAAGCAAAGCTAAGGCAGAAATGGATTTTGTAGTAGAAAAAGAGGGCAAAATTATCCCAATTGAAGTAAAGTCAGATTTGATAAATCCAAAATCAACCAAATCCTTCCTTAGTTTTATTAATAAGTATAAACCAGAAAAAAAATTAATACTTTCAGAAAAGCTATTCAAGGATGAGAAGAGAATTAGTTTTAGACCAATTTTTTCTATCACTAAAGAAATTTAAAATTACAGGACTGAAATCTATATAAAAAATTAACAGAATATTATAAATAATTATTCATTAATAATTACTCCACACTGTTGCTAATACAGAAAATTTATCTGAAAGCTTGACATACCAGTCTCCTTCAAATCTCCAATACCCACCATTTGACAAATCTTCTTTGGTAAGGATTGCTGTTTTCTCACTAGTAAGAGTCTCAATTTTTCCTTTTCCATAACTTCCCAATGAGATTCTCCAGTTCTGACAATTCACAACTTTTGTTTTGGAATTAGAGGTGTAAGCAATTACGCCATCAGATTTAGGGTTAAAGGCTAAAACTTCTGCAGTATTTATTCCGGTTATTTTATCCTTGCTCTTACTTACTACATCATAAATATAAGTACCTTCTGAGTTAGAATACAACAAGTGAGAATTTCCCACCCAAACTACACTTGAAACAGAGTTGATCTCTTCAATCTTTGATTTTTTGGAAATATCAAACAGCCTTAAAGTTTTGCTATAAAGAAGATAAACATATGTTCCTTTTGGAGACACCGTTACTTTTTGATTATTATTACCTACAGATGTTTCAAATAAAATCTCTTCTTTTAAATTTGCAACATCAAGATATTCTAGAAAAGCTTTGTTTCCTTTAACATAAAATGCAATGAATTCCTTTTTATTTACTGGAGACACGTCAATAGAAGATACAGATTCTGTTTTCTCATAAATTATAGAATTATCTGGGGCATCTGGCCAATTTAATTTAAACAAACCTATCTGCCATTTATTATCCTTAGTTTTAACATAACTAATCTCATTAAACCCTACAAAATCCATGTCAGCCAAGGTTTCAGATGTTTGAACCGGCGAACTTAATCTTGCTGACATATCTTCAGGAGAATTACGGAAATAAAAAGATTTATCCGGATCTTCCCATATAATTATGTCTGTGCTGGATTTTGTCCATTCAGGATAGTCTTTAATAGAATCTTTACACGCTGCTTTTAGTAATTCATCTCCCTGGGATGCAGCGCTCTCAACAACTTCTGTTTCGATGGTATCAACAAGTTCATTCTTTCCTGTTTCAGGATTATAAACTTCCATTTTTATTGTTGTCTGAGGTTCTTGCACTTCTGTCTCTTGATTAATTTTTGGCAATTCTTTTTGGTTAGTACATCCAATAATAAAAATCAATAAAATTAATATTAAAATTATTATTATTTTTATCTTAACCATCACCCCTTACATTATTTGCAATATTTATCGCAACCTCTACATAACGAGACTGCCTTTCCATATCACCACTGATTTTATCGCAAATAGATGTATCTAACTTTATATGTGTGCAAAAATCACCAATGCAATCATCTCTTTTTTCTCCAGTAAGGGTTTCGCAAATTGAAACATCTTTATCAGTCATGGCTCTATCTCTTACGCAGTCTTTTAGTGCACTACCTTTGCCTTCACAAAAAGACATATCCTGTTTAAAGAATGTCAAGCAGTTTATATTATTATTACAGAGGGAAACATCTCTCTCTTTGAATGCCAAACAAGTATTCCTATCAGGCTGACCAGCTGGAAACTTATTGCAGTACTCAGTTGTAATATCATCAGACTTATCCCACCAGTATAAATTACTGACAAAAGTGAAATAACATTGTAATCTTTCATTCTGGTCATAATCAATCTCATCACAAATATTGATATTCTCGCTTATCACAGCAAGCTGATAATAGCAAACATGCTTGGGCGAAGGATCCTGTATCTTTTCGCAATAGGAAGAATCTTCACTAGCTACAGCCAAACAAATATTTTTATTGGCTTCATCCTCTTCATCGCCCGAATCCACTTCAATTTCCCGGCAAATTTCAGGATTATGATTAACAACAGCAAAGCAATAATTCATATCTATTTTGCTTAATTGTTGTGTAAGTGGTATTTTCTGGCAGATTATATCAGATGGAGTATCTGTCTCTTCTGCAGCATCTTCCGGCACTATTGGTAATTCTTCATCAGAATTAGTTGCGACCTCGTTTATATCATCTGTTCTGTCAATCTGTTTAGCACAGCCAAAAACAAGAGCCATAAGAATTAATAATGATAAGATAATAATTGAATTTTTCATGCTTGCACCTTTTTAGTATAAACGTAATAAAACTACTATTTAAATGCTTCTCAACGCATTTTATTACTTATTCTTGATGTATCCCTTTGTTTGCCTGATGAAACACCCATCAAAATTTTCAAGGAAGCAAGAATATAATATCATTCAACGCAATCCGCCTCCGCCAGCCAAAGAAAAGCTAATATTTATAAATATTTTAACTACAGTAATTTTGTGGTTAATAAAAAAGTAAATACCTGATATAAAAAAACTGACAGAGTATTATACTCAATAAATAAAAAATAGAAATATAGTCATCTATTTTATGTTATGATAATATTTATAAAAGCTTCTCGATTATATCAAAAATATGTCTTATCAAATAAAATCAGGAGGTTCTATAGAAAAAGATATTCCTCTTTCTGATTATAAAAGAATATTAGAACTTGCTGATAATGCTGGTAATTATTTAAAAGAAAAAAAAGCAATACTAGTAACAGGACCCGGTGAATTGTGTAAAGAAACTATTACAACAAGAAATAATGAAGATTATTGGGTCTACCATTTAGATAACACAACATTATTCTATGGAACCAAACCTGTTAGGGTCGGTTTAGAAAAATTAATAAGAATTACATTTACTACAGTAGGTATGAATTCTAAACAAATTTTAAGCGATTTAAAAAATATTTTAAAATAGTAAATTACTTTTTAATTTTCCCGTTTACTAATTTCCCTTCTTTCTTCATTTTCTCAATATATCTGTCAACATCTTTTATATCCTGGAAATATTCAGTGCAGTCATTATCATTATTCATCTCGCATTTTTCAGCAGGATACTTTTTGCAGACAGGGGGCCTTTTTTCATAAATCTTGCATAAATTTTTTTCATTCAGATGCTTGCATTTGGTTTCAAACTGCACACACCAGTCTCCCTCTTCATCCCTGTAAACACTAACCCATTTATGATACAAATACCATTTCAAATCCTCTAAATCCTCTTCATCCTCAGGCTCGTCTATATCAATAGCTAATCTCTTACAGCACTCACCAGCACATTCCAAACAATTCATTTTTAATCCTCCTTTTAACAAATTTAGAATTTATCTGTTTATATCCTTCCAGCCAATTCCTTTCTTCTTTAACTCTTTTAACTGCTCAAATTGGTCCTCAAACACATCTTTTTTGGTCTGATAAAATATCCCTGTAGGAATTTTTTCAACAACATTATAATCAAATTCTCCTGCTTTCTTCCAAGCAGCATCAAAATTATTTTTATCATGCCCCTTCTCTTCTAATGAATAAATCTTCTCTTTATATCCAGCATCATTATGGAAAATCAAGCATGGTTGTATAACCTCAACAAATGAAAAGCCATTATGCTTCATTGCCTCTTTTAAGACATATTCAATTTGTTTTACATCAGCATACACCCTGGCAACAAAGGTTGCCCCAGCAGCTAGCATTAATCTTATTGGATTTAATGGATGTATTTTAACTCCTTCAGGGGTAGTTTTATCTTTAAAGCCAATCTCAGTTGTAGGTGTTGGCTGCCCGACAGTTAAGGCAAAAACCTGGTTATTGTGCACAACATAAGTAAGATTAGAATTATATCTTGCTGTATGAATCAAATGCTCCATCCCTTCAGCATAAGCATCTCCATCTCCAGAAAAGCCAAATACAGTTAAATTAGGATTTCCAATTTTTAGCCCTAAACAGGTTGGCAAAACCCTTCCATGCAGGCTGTTTAGCCCATTCAAATTTACATAATCAAATATTTTAGCATGGCAACCAATACCTGTAACAATAGCAAAATCCTCCCTTTTCTTTCCATTTGCTATCTCTCCCTCTATAAACCTTTTAAATGCTGCTAATATCTGGAAATTATAGCATCCAGGGCACCATGTTGATTTCATTGAAGTTGCAATCATTTTAACCTCTTCTCTATTTCTTTCTTTAATTCATCAGCTAAGAAAGGCCTTCCATCATACCTTAATATTTTATTCTTATCTTCAATAAAAATTCCTGTTTTCTCTGCGATTAAATTTGCTAACAAGCCTGTAGCATTGTTCTCAATCAAGATAATATTTTTTCCGTCTAATTCTTTTTTTATACTTTTTGAAAATGGCTCAATATATAAAATTTGTATAAATTTAACATTTAAATCTTTAGTTGAATCAAGAATTGCTCCATTCGTTGAGCCCCATGAGATAATCACATTATTGCTATTTTTCTTTCCATATGTTTTATACATCTCAAATTTTTCTGCCTCTTTTTCAATCTCTGCTGCTTTTTTTATTCTCCTTTCAACATTCCTTTTTATTATTTCAGGATTTTCTGTTGCTGCACCTGTCTCATCTTTTTCATAGCTGTTATACCTTTCCAATTTTGTTGATTTAGCAGACTTAATTAATTTAGATTTCTCAGTTAAGGTATATAAACTCTCTGCCAGATGTTTATCACTTATGACAATCACAGGAATCTTAAATTTCTGTGAGAAATAAAAAGCATGGCTTGCCAATTCCTCGCACTCTTTAGGATTTCCTGGAGCAAGAACAACTCTCTGAAATTCACCATGACCAGCATGCCTTGCAATATTTAAGTCTCCCTGACCAGTATATGTAGCAACTCCTGTTCCAGGGCCCGGTCTCTGAGCAAGATAAATAACCAAGGGAACTTCAGCTATTCCGGTTAAGCTCAAAGCTTCTGTCATTAAATCAAAGCCGCCGCCAGAAGTACCAACCATACTCTTTGCACCAGTAATCGCAGAGCCAATAGCAGCATTAATCACAGCAATTTCATTTTCTAATTCCAATACTAAAAAATTATTTTCAATTTGCTTTTGGGCTAAAGCAGTTAGAACAGGTGTAGCCGGAGTCATAGGATAGGCATAATAAATATCCAGTCCTGATTTTATTGCTCCATCAGAGAATGATAAGCTCCCATTTGTAAAATAAAGATTATTTTTTTTATAGATGATCCTGCAGAGGTTTTTCTGTTCTTCATCATAGCCGTCTTTAGCATCTTTCATATTTTCCTCAAATCTCTTTTCAAGTTTTTTCAGCCTCTTCTCAAGAATTTTGAAATCCAAACATAATAATTTAAAAATCCTGCCTGCAAAATACATATTTCCCTTCTTTCCCTTCAAGATGAATGAATCCTTTTTTAATTGGTTTTTATGAATTTCTTCTGTTGCATCATCCAGGCAGACAAGAATATCAGCCTTAGAGTCATTACTATAAATTTTTTCATCTGAAAAAGTTAGTAAATTAAAATTATGCCCTCCCCTTATCAAAGATTCATAATCACGGGAATAAAAAACATAGTATCCCTCTTCAACCAATGCTTCTGCAACTATATGCGCCAAAACATTTGGTCCCTCCCCTGCCTTTCCGCCAAAAAGAATGCTCCACCTCATACCAAGATTTAGAAAATTATTGATTTAAAAACTTATTGATTTAAATTTTCTTTTTAGAAAATTATATAAAACCCCGAAATATATTTCAGAGAATGGTAAAAGGGGTGTATAAGGCAATAGCCACTTTGATAGGCACAATTATAGGAGCAGGTGTTCTTGGTTTGCCTTATGTAATCTCTCAGGCAGGCTTTAATCTTGGTTTAATATTAATTTTATTAATAGGAATAGCAGTTCTATTCATGAATCTCTTCTACGGTGAAGTTGTATTAAGGACAAAAACAACACATCAGTTGGCAGGCTATGCAGAAAAATATCTCGGAAAAAAAGCAAAAGCAATTGCAACCATTTCATTAATAATTGGAATCTACGGTGCACTAACTGCATATTTGATAGGAATAGGTCAGTCTTTATCAGAATTATTTCATTTGCATCCATTATTATTCTCTATTCTTGCCTTTCTAATTCTATCGTTTGTAGTCCACAGAGGGATTAAAACATTAGGAAATTCAGAATTAACATTTGGTTCAGTGATGGTTGTGATAATCCTATCAATAGCATTCTTTTCATTCTTCTCATCAAGATTTGACCTACAAAATCTATCATACATAAACCTAAAAAATATCTTTTTGCCGTATGGTGTAATCTTATTTGCATTTTTAGGAGCAACAGCAATACCCCAGATGAGAGAAGAAATAATAAGAGATAAGGTAGATTTAAAAAAATCAATTTTAATCGGCTCATTAATACCAGTGCTAATTTACATCTTCTTCGCACTCTCCGTAGTTGGAGTTACAGGGATAAATACAACACAGATATCAACAATAGGTCTTGGAGAATTACTTGGTTACAAAATGATTCTTCTTGCAAACCTCTTTGCTGTCTTTGCAATGTCAACCTCTTTTATTGCTCTGGGCTTTGCACTGAAAGAAATGTATATGTATGACTACAGACTCCATAAAGATTTGAGTTGGACACTAACCTGTTTCCCCCCATTAATCATAGTATTATTAAATCTAACAAATTTCATTCAAATAATTGGAATAACCGGCTCTTTTGCAGGAGGAATAGACGGCATTCTAATTACTCTGATGCTATGGAAAGCAAAGAAAAAGAAAGAAAGAGAACCAGAATACTCTCTAAAGTTTACAAAGATAATAGGCGCAATTTTAATACTAATTTTCATGCTTGGTATACTCTACCAAATTAAAACACTAATATGATCTGGCAGATATATGCATTCCTTGGGGCACTTGCAATAGCATTAATATACATAATAGAGAAAAAAATGCTTTTCAAAGAGCATCCCCTGAATCTTTGTACAATCCTTGCTCTTTTTTCAGTTATTCTAAGTTTTATTCTTTTTCCTTTTATTAATCTGGATATAGACAAAAGTTTGTTAACAATTATTTATATTAGCTCAATAGGATGGACATTCTCTGGTTGGTATCTTGTAAAAGCAATGCATCACATGCAGGTTTCGCACTTAACCCCTTTATTAAATTTTACACCGGCAATTGTAGCTGTTCTTGCATTTATCTTTCTTAGAGACATGCTTAGTTTAAATCAATTCTTTGGAATTGGACTGTTGGTAATTGGTGCTTATGTACTAGAAACTCACAATAAAAAAGATTTATTCCATCCATTTAGATCATTGTTCAAATCAAAGTATGGAAGTTATATAATAATATCAATAATGATTAGTGCTGCAGCATCAATTCTGGATAAGTTTATACTGGGATTTATAGACTCATTCACTTATGTATTCATAATACAAATATTCATCCTGATCAATTTTATAGCACTAACATATATATTCGAAGGTGGTCTGACACCAACAAGAATAGGAATAAAAAAAATAGGTTTATGGATATTATTATTAGCAGTATTGACTATTTCCAGGAGGGTATTAACAGCAGAGGCAATATCATTAACTCATGTTGGGTTGGTAATTGCAATATTATACACATCTACATTAATAACAGTTATCTTTGGAGGGAAGTTATTTCATGAAAAGCATTTGTTAAAAAAAACACTTGCAGTAATAATTATGTTAGCTGGGGTTTTCCTTGTTATTTGATATTTAATAATTGCTTTAGTATTTTTACAATAATTTCTGGTTTTCCAACCCCTTTGGTCTTTCTCATAACCTCACCAATTAAAAAGTTTAAGACCTTATAATCCCCTGATTTAATCTTTTCAATAGACTCTTTATTTTCATTAATTGCTTCTTCACAAGATTTTCTTAAATGCTTTTCATCTGCAACAATCCTTAGTTTATTCTCTTCAATATGTTTAATAACATCGTAATCTTTTTTAATTAATTTTAATAATAACTCTTTGCCTACCTTGTCAGTAATTGTTTTGTCCTGTACTAACTTTAATATCTCTACTAAATGTTTATCATTAATATTAACATCTTTTAATTCTTTTTTGTCATAAGATAAAAAGCCGAGTAAATCTCTTCTTAGCCATTTAGCTGCCATCTGTGGATTAATGCCATTACTGATGCTAAAATCATATAATGCCCCAAGTTTAATATCATTGGATAACACTTCGGCAGTTTCTTTGTCTAAATTATAATTTTTTAGATATCTATTTGTTTTATCAACATTCAACTCTGGAATCTCTTTTTTTAGGCTTGTTAATTCTTCTTCTGAAATTTCAATAATTGGCAAATCTGGCTCAAAAATATATCCATAATCTTCCTCACTTTCCTTTGTTCTCATTAAAAAAGTCTTACCCTTCTCAGAATCCCACCTTCTGGTTTCTTTTGCTTGTGGTACCTCTTTTTCCTGCCTGATCATTTCATAATCAAGGGCTCTCTCAATCTCTTTTAATCCATTGATATTTTTTATCTCAACTCTTTCTCCTCCAAGTGAAATATTAGCATCTGCTTTTAAAGTGCTCTCATCTTTTCTATAATAAACATCTAAATAAGCCAGCATAGTGATTAATTTTCTTAAAAATATACGGACTTCATTTGGGCTTTTGAAATCTGGTTCAGTAACAATTTCAATAAGGGGAATACCGCTCCTGTTATAATCAATCAGACATATATTTCCTTTATGAATCAAGGCCCCAGGATCTTCTTCTAAATGTAACCTTCTGATTCTTATTCCTTCAAAATTTCCTTCTATCCCTATTGGAATTTCATATTGGGTAATCTGAAAATTTTTAACTAAATCTGGATAAAAATAAGATTTTCTTGAGAAAAAAGTTTCTTTATTTATTTTACAATTTAGAGCCAAAGCAACTTTAATAGCTTTTTTTAAAGCTTCTTTGTTTAATACAGGTTTACTTCCAGGCATTCCTAAACATATATAGCATGTTCTAGAATTAGGCTCATCTTTCCCATAATTTGGGCAACTACAAAATAGTTTAGTCTTAGTATTCAACTGCACATGAATCTCAATCCCTATTTTCAAATTCCTCACCCTTAGCAATTAATTTGTTTTCTGAAAAATGGTCTCCAATTAACATCATACCAACAGGCATATTATTCTTCTTTCCAATATTAACAGACAAATGCGGTATACCTGCAAGATTTGGTCCTACAGTCAAAATATCCATCATATAACTTTCCATCGGGGTCAATTTTTTAATATCTGAAAATTTGGGAGCAATTATAGGCATAGTTGGGCTGATTAAAATATCATATTTCTCAAACAATTTTTTATATTCCTGAATTAACAGTGTTCGAACCTTCATTGCTCTTAAATAATATGCATCCCTGAACCCAGACATTCTTGCAAATGTTCCAAGAATTATTCTTCTTTTAGCTTCTTTTGTGAAAAATTTACTTCTAACTTTTGAAAAATACTCATTAAAATCCCCGGTTAAACTTAAAGATTCACCATATCTTAATCCGCAATATTTTGATAAATTTGTACTGGCTTCAGCCATAGAGATTAAATAATAGCAGCTTAATCCATATTTAGAAACTAATGGCAAGCTAACTTGATCAACTTTTCCAGCTTTATTTAAAACTAAATCTCTTATTTCTTTATCAACATTTAGTGTTTCTTTAATAACTGCTATTTTTGTAACCTTTTTATCCCTAAATTTAGGAACAACACTAGTAGAATCTTTCTCATCTTTCCCATAGATAACATCAAACACAGAATTAATATCTTTTATATTCTTTCCAATAACACCAATTTTATCTAATGAATTGGCATAATCAATCAAGCCATATCTGCTGACTACTCCATATGTAGGAGTTAATCCTGCAGCGCCGCAAAAACTTGCAGGGCATGCAATGCTTCCTCCAGTACTCTCTGCTATAGCAACATGAGCATTCTCTGTTTTAGAAGTAAATCCTGCTGCTCCGCCAGAACTGCCGCCACAGCTTCTGTTTTTATCAAATGGATTTTTAGGAATGTTATCAGTATTTACAGAAAAACTGCCAAACCCAAATTCATCCTGGCTAGTTTTACCAATAATAATTGCCCCCTCTTTTTCCAATCTTTCTATTACTGTTGCACTTACTACAGGATTATACCCCTTAAGAATCAAGCTTCCTGCCCTGCTCTCCATGTTCTTAACACATATACAATCTTTGACAGATATTGGTAAGCCAGCTAATTTCCCTTTTGGGTTTTTTTCTAATTCTTCTGCTCTTTCTA
>AQRL01000022.1 GCA_000402515.1 Nanoarchaeota archaeon SCGC AAA011-G17 | reverse complement strand
GGGTTTCCATTCGTTCCTCACTCCAACCCCCAAAAATTAGTAATAAGAACTACTATTTTTTGATTATTGTTCTGGAGTAGCTAAACGGTTACTATATAGATAAACAAAAATAGAAACCTTTATTAAAAACCCCCCTCTAAAACCTCTATGGTGATGGATTTTTTCAAGCAATTAACAAAACTTTTCAGTAATATATTCGGAAAAAAGAAAGAAATAAGGCTGGGAGTTTATGGCTACCCGAATTCTGGTAAAACGACCTTAGCAAACAGAATCTGCCAGGATTGGTTAGGTGAAACAATGGGTAAGGCCTCAAAAATACCCCACGAAACAAGAACTATTCAGCAAAAGGAAAAAATAACAGTAAAATCAAAGAACAAAAAACTAACCTTCAATCTTATAGATACACCAGGAATTGCAACAAAAATAGATTATGAAGATTTTATTAAAAAAGGTTTGAAAAAACAAGAGGCACAAACCCGAGCAAAAGAAGCAACAAAAGGAGTAATAGAGGCAATTAAATGGCTTGACAACATGGATGCTGTTATGGTTGTCATGGATGCCACAAAAGACCCTTATTCCCAGGTTAATATCACGATTATAGGTAATTTAGTAGCAAGAAACATCCCAGTTTTATTAGTAGCAAACAAAATTGATTTAAGGCGCGCAGATATAAAGAAAATAGAAGCAGCCTTCCCGCAATACCCAATTGTTGGTGTTTCAGCAGAATACGGAGACAATATAGAGGAGTTTTATGAAGCTCTTTTCAAACTATTGAGGTGATAAAACAATGCTTACAATACAATACGTACCATACAGCCAGGTCAAGAACCTAGACTCAGATTCACGCATAAAAAGATTGTTAAGAATAGTAAAAGAAGACAAGATTGTTCTTATGGAAGGCATGCTAAAGCCGGATGAAGAAGCAAAGCTTATCCAGGAAACAATGGATATGGTTAATGGAAAATTCAAGGGAGTTGAGGTATGCACAGTCCAATCCCAGGAAAGAATGTCAGTTATAAAAAAAAGTATATTTGAATTATTAGGAACAAAAAGTGGGATGACCATTATCGGTCCTGCTTCTATAATAAAGGAAATAAAAAGAGACCCAAATAAAATCCAGTTGCTGACACAAACCCCAAAAACAAGAAGGAAATAAAATGTTCGATAAGTTATCAGAAAATGACTAGTTATTATGAACCAACAATGGACTTAGTGAATTACAGATTGCTTCTTCCAGATAAAACAAGACTGGATGTATTAGTTATTGATGGACATGCAGCCCTTCTGGGTTAGATCTTGAAAAATTAAAACAATTCTCAGGAGAAAGTGTTGTAACGATGGAAAGTGAAGAGCAACAAGTGCGTATGAGATTAGAAAGAGTCTGCAGAAAATTTGGGATAGGGGAATATTCTCGCTATTGAATCCTTTTTTTTAAAACAGGATTTCAGCTACTTTATTTTTGTGGTTTCATTTAGAACATATGTTCTTTGATAGAACCGTATAAATCTTTTAGCCGTAAATAAATTACAGATATTTATATAAATAAGATAAATATCAATTCAAAGGAGGAATAAGTGTTATGTATGTAAAAGAGTGTGAATACTGTAAAAAAAAGATAAAAACAAAATTCAAACTAAAACGTTTCTGTAATGCAATTTGTCAAGGAAAAAATTATAACAGCAGACCCGAAGTAAAAGAAAAAAATAGGATAAGAACAAAAAAGTATAGAAGAATACATCCAGAATGGAAAGAAAGACATAGAATTTTAGAATTAACCAGACACAGAGAAAGAAGAGCCAAATACTGGAAAGAATATGGTAAAAGACCAGAAGTTAGACTTAAAATAAGAGAAAAAGAAAAGTTAAGAAGAAAAACAGATTTAAATTATGCCATAACCGATAGATTAAAACGCTCTTTACATCACGCAATGACTAAATACTCAAAAACTGGAAAAATAATGAGCTCCAAGAAATATGGAATTGACTGGAAAGAGATTATTGAAACACTAAAACCATTTCCAAAATATTTAAAAAATTTTGAAATAGATCATATAAAACCATTACACACATTTAACCTTACAAAGACAAGCGAAGTTAAAAAAGCCTTTGCTCCATCAAATTTACAATGGTTAACGATAGATGAAAACAGAAGAAAAGCTGGAAAAATAATAAAGAATATTAAAGATTAAAATGCACCAATGCGTCAGATGTAATAAAATGTATGAAGAAGGCTCTAAAGAATTATTAGAAGGATGCACCTCCTGCGGTGGAAAATTCTTCTTTTTTATAAAGCCAGAGCACCTTCAAAAAGTGCAGCAGCAGATTAAAGAGTTATCAACAGAGGAAAAAGAGCAGATGGAGCAGGATGTTTTTGACATTGTCCAGCCAGAGAATGATGCCCCCGTAATTCTTGATTTAGAATGCATAAATGTTATTTCTCCTGGTAAATTTGAAATAGATATAAGGCAGCTATTCCAGGGCCAGCCGATTATCTATAAAATGGAAGACGGAAAATATATGATAGATGTAGCTTCTTCTCTGCAATTAAGAAAAAAGAAATAATTATGAATACTCTTTCACCTTTTCTTCAAGTAGTTCTTTAGCAAAGGGATTCTCAAATTCATGAGTTTCAAGAATTCTCCTAGCTTGTTCAATATAAATCCGTCTTACATTAACTCGTTTTCCCTCATGTTCAAAACTACATGGATTATCTATATGATCTATGTAAAGCATTACCACTCCCATATCTGTTGATTTTTCCATATCCATATTAATCTCCAAGAAAGATAATTTAATTATAAAAAACCCTTTTAAAAACCTTACTCTTTTGGTTTATACCTATGCCAAACAGTCCCAATTATCTCATTAAATTCCATTGTGTAATAAATAATACCATCGCCTGCCTTAACCCACATATACTCCTTTCTCCCATCATTATTGCAGTCCCCATCCCCTCCACAACTGTAAATTCTTCCATGCCTCTTCAAAATATCCCAAAGGGTTGTTACATTATTTCTAACATCTCCCCTTATCACAATAGACTCTGGGGGCTCAGTTGCTATCTCTATTAATTTTCTGTTTCCTGCGCATCCTAATCCGATAAGTGCTGCTGTCAGTAATATAATTGCCTTTTTCATCCTGTTTTATAGCATAAACTTGTTTATAAATGTTACTACTACAATAGAATTAATTAAACGCCTCTTTTATTATTCTATCTAATTCTGGGCTGAACAACAACTCATGTCCCTCAAAGAATTCACCTGTTTTTGTATAACTATCTGCACAGATACAAGTCCTGCATTCCTGAATTATGCATAGCCCGAGTAAAAAGCAATCCCTGCCTAATTTTCCAGCATCCTCTTCTGATAATCTCTGATACCCGACTTCATCCACAAAATAATGCCCGCAATTCATAAATGATATAATCCAGGAAAATATAAAAACCCTTCTACTTTTTTCAGAAGAAAAATTTAAAGACTAAACTTTAAACATATAATCTCCAAACCTGCCCAATTCTTGATATTCTAAACTGCTTACCTCAAACAAATCCTGAGAATTATGCTCAACAAAATTAAATACCATTTTATAATGTGGCTCCTTTTCTTCTTTTGATAAAACAACCCTGATTTCTCTTTGGCTTTCAATATCTTTTAATGTAACCAGAGCAGATAATTTATCTCCTTCTTCTTTCCATGTAATTGTATTTCTTCTGGTTCCTAATATTACTTTCTCTAAAAGATCATGCTGTTCTTTTATTGTTGCCATCTTCTATCTATTCTGGTTTTTCTTTATAAATATTTATTTACTTAAAACTCCATCTTAAACAAAAATCTTATTTTAAACTAGTCTATTCGTAAGTAATCTCTAAGTGTTATTATTAGTGTTAGTTCTAAGAAATTGAGACAGTTAAGCCGAAACTTTTAGAAAAAGTTTCATCAAAAAAGCCAAATTTTTTATTTCAGATTGTTTAATCTTGTTACTAATTCATCAAAAACTCTCTTTTTCTTCTCTGTAGACAAAGAAAATAACACCTTCTCAATCATCATCTTGGAAACAGTAAAGATATAATTTAATTTTATAACGCTATCTTTCACTGCACCTTCTTTTTTTGTTAGAGATATGCCCTTCATTTCCAAATTACTGGTTATTCCAGCCACAACAAAATTATCAAACTCCTCAAACAATACTAAAGCAGGTCTTTTTTTGATTTCAAAAGTGTCTGTAAACTGTAGTTTTGTTAGTACTACATCCCCTGCCTTAGGCATTTTCCCAGGCCTCGTCCTCTTTATTGCCCCATAGTTCCTTCATCTTAGTTTGTTGTATTTTATGTAGAAATTCATCATATTGGTTTCTTTTCTTTGTATTCCTAAATACCTGGACCATATGTTTAATCAGTTCATTATATGTCTGTCTAGGATACTCTCTTGCTTCTTTTAATGAATTAACAATTGATTTATCAAGTTGTACTGTAGTATTTTCATTCATTATACATCCCCTATAATTAATATATAATAAGTTGTATATAAGCCTTTCTGTTAAGCCAAAAACCTTATATCCTACTTGGTATTTATTCTCTTCAATGAAAAAACTAATTGAAACCCTTGGCCTGATTCTTATAATTGTTGGCTGTCTTGGCCTGATTAACCTTGCATTTAATTTCATTCCTAACACTCTTGACTTGACAGGTTATATTATTATTTTAGCTGTTGGTCTTGTCTTGGCTGGCTACACAGCACTATCAAAGAAGATTGTTGAAGTGTTCAAAGCACTAAAGAAGTAATTTTAAAAAAAGATTATTCAACTAAATTTTTAGGGATCTTAAACTCTTTATCAGAAAAAATTATTTCCTCACATTGAGAAATTGCTTCTCTACAGACACCCATCATCTTCTCATAATTTTGTTCTACTTCTTTGATTTCAATTAAGGAGCTATACCTTGATTTTTCTCTTTCATCCACATCAGATTTTTCTTCTTTTTCCTTATAAACCATTATCCTATGAATAAATTCATTATCATACTCAATTATACCTTCATCTTTCATATACCTTAAAAATAAAGCAGTACACCTTTGGCTTCTGCTTTCAACTCCAAATTTAGAAAGAATTGCTAGTGCGCAGTAATAAAGGGTGTAGAACCATTCTTCTGGAAGCTTATAATCAAATCCTTTTTCCTTATAAAATTTACATATTTCTAGATTCTTTTTTGCTTTGAATACGTATCTCTCTGCTTCCTTCATATTGGGGTTTACTTTCAATAAACCTTTATGTTTCTTTCCTTTTTTCTCTTCCTTCAATGCATTTACAAAACAGTCTCTGACATTTTTTTCCATTATCATCTTTGTAATCCTTTTATGAATTTTATAAATTTTTCTTGTCCGAATAATATAACTCCTTTTTTTATAGCATCTAAATATACTTTATTGGGTTTTTCTAATTCCTGCTTAAATTCTTTTTGTGTTAAATTAATGGAATGAATTTTTTTAGCCTGTATTTCCTGTATTTTCAATGTAATATTTTCTATTTTAATTAGTTTTTTTTCTTTGGCAACCCCCATTATATCGATATCCTTAGCTTCCCCCGGAGAATGCAATATACTTCCATACAATATTAAAAAATCAACTTCTTTTTCTAAATCAGCGAAATTATATCTCCATCTTTTATATTTTAAGGCTTCCTGGGTTAAAGAAAAAGCCAAGATTTTTTCTATTAGAGCATTATCCCAATTCAATTTTATTTTTTGTACGCTTGTTTTTCCTGCCCCAATTTGGTCAAGTATTACTAACTCATCTTTTTCAAGTTTCTTGATAACCTTCCAGATACCCCATCTGCTCATTTTAAGCTCTTTTGATAATGAGGTAGCTGTATGGCTACTAATATCTTTTAATAAGATAGTTACAATTTTCTGAGATGTGTTTTTAATTGTCTCCATTTTGTTGATAGCTGTCAACTATACGTTGATAGTAGTATTTAAGCCTTTCTGTTAATCTTCTTCTAAAATAGTTTAACTCTAAGTAATTGAGAAGTGCTATTGTAATTATTAATTCCAAGAAGTTGAGACAGTTAAGTCGAAACTTTAAGAAAGTTTCATCAAAAAAAGAAAAAAAGTTAATTTTATTTTATTGACCTTAAGAATTCCTTGACTATATTCTCTATATCCCCTTCAGTGTATTTTTTTGTGACCATATTAAATTCATATGAGTATCTTCCAAGCTCTTCCAAATCGAGTTTTCCATCCTTATTTTTATCCAATTTTTTATAAAATTTTTGGTATTTTTCCCTGCTTATTGGATAACGATTCCCTGTACCTGGGTAATTGATTTCGATTTCAGTGACAGCACTTTCCTCTAACTCTTTTCTTGTGAGGTATTTTGTTTCCTGTGAAATAACATTATTATTTTCATCTCTTCTTTCAATAACAACCGGAGCATGATTACTTGGTGTTGACCTTGAGAATTCTGAGTTAGGATTTAAAGATTCATAAATTTTTAATGGGTCTTCTACCTTAGGTTCATTAACAGCTTGTTCTGAAACTGATTCTTGAGGCAAGGATTCTCTGGAGATTTCGGTTGCGGGGTCTGAAGATTCATACGTATTCGATATATTTTCTTCCTTGTGTTCACTTTTACGCGGGGTAGTTGGATAGAAACTATCAGGAACTATTTCCTGTTCTCCAGCAGGAATTTCAGCAGTTTCTTTTCTGGCCTTATCTTCTAAGTTTGTGGGTTCTATTTTTACTATGTCACTAACTTCCCCTCTATAGCCTTCAGTAGCGTCGCTATAAAACCCTTTTAATTTATCTTCTGTATTGGTTTTTTCATCTTTTGGTATGTCTTCAAGCAGTTTAACTTTATTAAAGTAAAAATTATTTATATCTTTAATAGTCGAACTTTTTGGCAAATTAAACTGTGTTAGCCGACCTTTTAAATCAGGTATGTAAAGTTGTATGCTATCACGAGCAAAAATTACATATCCATTATTATTCTCATCTGCAGTAAGGGTTGCGAGCGTGTGTAATGCAAGGGCACTATCTGATTTAAATTGTGGATTCCAAAAATCAAAGTCTTCTCCACTTTTTTCTGATACATAATCAGCAAGGGCTTCTAGACTGTCTTTTTTGGTTATTGGTTCCCTATAATATTCTTGTGATACTATCTGATTTTGCTGAGGGTAGAAGTAAGGATAAGACAACCTGCCTAAGTAGCTATCAATAGATGGTAAAGCGAGAAGTCCTCCTATTATCAATACCCATTTGAAAAAACCCATTCCTTCACCAGAACTTACTGATGAAGATGATGAACTTTCTGAATAATCACTTGAGTCATAACTGCCATAGTTATCTCCTGGTTCTTCCCTTTCTTGGTTTTCTCTGGTTTGTTCTCTTGAACCGCTATCACTGGGACCGCTATCGCCCCCACGACCCTCATATCTATCTTTCACACCTTCCTTATACCCGCCGTCATATGCTCTATCAGTACTGCTATCTCCTTTAAGTGGATTTGAATCATGAGCCCAATCACTAAACCAATCTGCATTCCTACCATGCTCTCTTCCACTCTTAAAGGCCTCATCTTCTCTTGTTCCCATTTCAATCAAAAACTATCAAGAAAAATAGAGTTTTAAGGCTTTCTTATTTTAATCCCTTTAGAACAACATCCCCTTCCTTATTGATTTCAACCTTAATTTTATCCCCTTTCTTCCAGCCCTTTGCTTTAATAATCATAACAGGCAGAGTTAATATGCAATTTCCATCTAAAGTTAATATATTGGCTTCGTCCTTTAAATGTTTTAGTTTCATAGCCTATAATAATCTATAAACTAAATGAGATAAGATAATAAATTCGGGCTACCCCGAACGCTAAAGCTCGGGGTTTCCACCGCCCGAATTTAAAATAGCTTCTCCTGCATGCTTCTGGTTCTATGCCAATCATTTCCCCTACTGTTTTTTATGTAGTTGTCTATCGCTTCTGCACTTACATTGCCAACACTTCTGTAGAAGATGCCCTTGCTCCACAATCTTGGATATCTTCTCAAAGAAGGCATCTTAGACCTTATATGATAAGATGTTCCTCCCTTGATCATTGCACATACCTTTAAAATTGGCTTTCTTGGCGGGCAAGAAAGAAAGATATGCACATGGTCTGGCATAACCTTGTATGCAAAAAGTTCTATCTTGTGCCTCTTGCATGTTATTACTAAGGCTTCTTCACACAGCCTCTTAGTTACTTCAAACTGAAACACAGGACATCTTGCTCTTGGTACCAAAATTACATGGTACCAATTTTGGCCTTTGCTATGCGAAAGGCTTTTTAACTCCTGATAGTTCTCACTATTCATAATCTCACCTCGTACAGTTTTTCGTTCGTTAAAGCTGTATGAGGCCTCATACATTTACGCCAAATTCGATGCGTAAATAATAAGAAATAGTTCTTGTTAATAATCCTTTATTTTTCCTGTTGGCGGCTCACCTCAAGCTGAAGCATCCCGCTAAAGGTGAGGAATCACCGCCAACCGAATTATTTATATAAGTTATGATAATAAAAAATAATTATCCTAACTTGCCCCTAGCATCTGATATTTTCTCTCCCAAATCTCTTATAGAATTTCTTATATCACTAATTTTTTGATAACCTTCTTCAATCCACCCCTTAACTCTTTCAGCATGCTCCTCTGTTCTTGCATTATCAGTTTCATTTTCAAGTTTTGTTATATTTGCTTCAATACTGGAGATTGTATTTTCCGCCTTCTCAATATTTTTTTCCCATCTTTCTATATTCCCTTCTGTCCTTCCTCTCCATTCATCGTGTTTTTTTCTCTTTTCTTCCTTTACCTGTCCTATCTTGGATGAAGCTGATTCCCATATCCTGTTTAGAATATCATAAACCTCGTTTTTCTGCTCTTTCTTCATGTACATGCCCCTCATTTTATCTTGCATCTCTTTGATTTTCTTTAGAGCATCATACGGATTGTCATTTATGTAGTTTGAGCATTCCCATGCATCATGTTTTGCAATTACATAACTGTCATTTTGTATTCTTTCTCTGCTGGACTTTATTTTTCCGTTTGCTCTAACCCAGTTTTCCCACAAATACTCCCTGTCATTTTTTAATAATCTTTTTTCCTTCATATAGCCGAGTATCTCAGTCAAAAATGACTTCGCACTGTCCAGTCCTTCCCTGTTTTGTGCACTGTCTGCCTGGATATGTGCCTTGTCAATCAATGCCTCTAAATTGCCCCTGTTTCTGCTTGATTCATTTCTCTCTGTATTCTGCTTTGAGCTGACTTTATCGCAAAGGTTTCTGTACTCTGCCCATAGCCTTTCCCTGTCATCTTTTATTATCGGCTTGAGTGTTTTGAACAGCTCTGTTATTTCCTTTGCATGGCTCCAGAAATCCTTGTAAAAATATCTTGTATCAAATGCTGGAGAATTTGGATTGCAATGGTTATATCTGAGCCCTTCTATCTCCTTCCCTATCTGGGCTGCATTTTCCCCTGACTTTTCCTTGTAATTATCCATACTATTTATTTGATAGAAACCCTTTTAAATCTTTACTCTAAAGTAGTTTCATGGTTAATCTGAACGAAATTGATCTTAAACTGCAGAATTCTTTTGCTAATATCAAGAAAGACATGGATTCCTTTAGAAATACTCTTGAAACACAGGATGAAAGAATAAAAGAATTGGAAAGGGAATTTAACTCTCTGCCTGGCTACAAAGAGCTTGAAAAGCTTAAGGAAGGCCTGAATGATTCTAGAACAAAGCTTTCTGAATTATCAAAAAAGCAGTCAAATGAAGTCCTGAGCATTACAGAAAAGATACAGAACCTAAGAGACGATTTTGTATTGAAAGAGGAATTTGAAGCTCTTAAGCCAAAAGACTTTGAAGAAGAAATTGATGCCATTAAAGAAAAGCTCTCTGAACTAACAAGAAAGGTTAATGTTAAAAAAGATACAGCAGAGATTGATAGGTTAAGTTTAGAAATAAAAGAAATAAAAAGAGAATTAGAAAAGAAAACAAAAGAAACTAAAGAGCCAAAAGAAGAAGCCAAAAAAGAAGAGAAGAAAAAGAAAGAAAAGAAAGAAGAACCAAAGGAAGAAACAAAAGAGGGAGAAGAGGAAAAGCCCAAGAAAAAAATATTTGATAAGGTAATTGATTTCTTTGCAGAAGAAGAATAAAATGCTAAAACAACTTGAAAAATACTCAAAGATACTTATTATTGCCGGATTTTTAGGATACGTTACCGGGACAGAACTAGGAAAACATCTTGTTAAACTCCCTTAGAAAAGACAAGCCCCTTATATCCTTATTTTAATGCTTCTAGACTTCATGATATCTGGGCTTCATAATAAATAGAAAGATTTATATATCAATTGATATATTAATAAATATGCAACTTTTTCAAAAAAAACAAAATCCCTTTGAAAGATCTCCAACATTAGAGACTGTCCTTATGGTAGAGGGAGCCATAGAAGAAAATAGCGGGGAATACAACAGAACCGAACTATGGAAAAATTTGCCAAGAAAGGTGATGTGGCAAACCTTTTTGGTTATTCTGGATTATCTTGAAAACATAAATAAAATAGCCTTTGATAGGGAAGGGAAAATTGCATATATCTGGAATCCTGTTCTGGCAAAGAAATTATCAAAAAGAAAGGAGATTAAGATATGATCAAACCCTCAAAAGTAGTGTTTATTTCTGACGAACTTGAAAAAAGCTTTAATCAGCTAAGAGATGAAGATTCTATAAAGAAGGGGATAATAAAAGCGATAAAAGATTTGAAAGAGAATGCCTTTTCCGGAATTCAGATACCCAAGAGACTTTTTCCAAAGGAATATATCCAAAAGTATGGAATAAATAACTTATGGAAATATGATCTACCAAATGGCTGGAGATTACTCTATACAATAACCCCGGAGAATGAGGTTGAATTAATCTCCGCAATTCTGGAATGGTTTGACCATAAGAATTATGAGAGAAGATTCAAATATTAACACTCTAAACAAAAACCTTATAACCATTTTTTATTAGCTAATTATATGCTAAACTCCCTTAGAAAAGACAAAACATTAATTATTATTCTATTACTAATGCTCCTGGGCTTCATAATACGCATCTATTACCTTTCTTCTCAGTCTTTATGGATAGATGAGGGCTTTTCACTGAATGCTGCCCTTTCTGTTTTAAAGCACGGGGTTCCTTTAATGGATTCAGGCTCATACTATCTTGGCTATCTCCTTCATACCTACTTACTATCCCTATTTATTCTTGTATTCAGGAATGAGATATTT
>AQRL01000021.1 GCA_000402515.1 Nanoarchaeota archaeon SCGC AAA011-G17 | reverse complement strand
ACAAAAACCAGCATCAGGGCTGCAATAGCAGATGCACTGTACTTTACTAAATTGTACACTTTCATTACAGGGCTCAAGATCTGGTCAAACTTTGCCTGGTCTTCAGGGCTTGGTGTCTGGCTTAGATCTACTGCACTGACAATGGGCAATGATAGCAACAGCATCAGTGCCAATATATCAATTATCCTTCTGAATTTCGTTTTCATTTTTATCCCCCCTGTTGTTTCTCATTTTCCTAAACCACTTCAGAGTTCTCTTGTTCTTGACAATCTCTCTACAGGTCTGGCATACATCCTCTTCAGCTTCAAACCTTTTTCCGCATACAACACATATCATTTTTTACACCTTCATTAGTAACTCCAAAGCGCTTTGTGTTAACATGCTTAGAATTAATTTAGAATATAAGGTTTGTAGCGCAAACTATCCGCAAACTGCTAAAAAATAGAGAAAAAAGGAAAATTTTAGTGTTTTTTAAAAGATTTTAAAAGAGATTCATTAGTACTTTGTAGCTTAAATGTATCCCTATTATTAATATCAACACCTGATTTATCCACGATATCTGTTATTTTTTTAAATAGTCTTGTCGAGCTATCAGTTGTTTTAAGCTCTTCGATAATTTTATCACAATATTCTTCAATTTTATTTGAATTAAATTGAGGTTTTGATGTTTTTTGAACAACATATGGTAGAATCATAAGTAAATGATATCTACATTTTTTATATTTTGAATCTAAATCAAAATTTCTGAATTTTTGGTCCAATCTAAAAAATGCCAAAGCAGCTGTATAGTAAATTATTGGCTTATGGTCTTTTAAGAATATTTTAGTTCCTAGGAGTTTTGTTATTCTTCCATAAAATCTAGAAACTGAATGAGGTTCTTCTAAAAACATTGCTGCAAATGATTTTATTTGATTGGGAATAGTGATTATTCTGGTCTTAATTATTGATGGATTGTTGCTAAATTGTTTTGACCTTCTTTCATAAAATAATTGGAGGTCATCTTTTGTAGTTGAGTAAAACATTTCTAGAAATTTTTGGAAATCAGATAATGCTTCCAACTCTTCAGGTTTTACTTGAGTTTGATTATTTGTTGCTCTAATCACGTCATTGCGTATTTCTTCATTTTCTGTTACTATAATGCGTGTTGGAATGCTCATTTTATCAATACCCCGTAGTAATCTAGCGTTATAAATTACATGACTAGTTTGGCATCCATTTACAATAGAATAATCATTAAGACAGAATCTATTTCCTGTTGCTTTTAGAGATTTTGCAACTATAGTTATTCCGTTATTGAGGATTGGAAACTTGTCGAATTTCTTCGCTTCAAGAGTTTCTTTTATCTTCTGATTAACTGGATTTTCTCCTTGAAATGCCCTTACATTATCATAAAATACAGAATTGATTATTTTTTTATCATTATCAGTGATTAATTTAATAAATTCTTTGAAATCAAGAGTACCAACATATGCTTGTTCAACTCCACTTATTTCAGGCAGTACGGTTCTATTGCTAAATAAAATCTCCCTAGAGATTGCTGCTTTAGTGTCTTGATAATATTTTTGAATAGTTCTAGCATCTAAAGCAACAACACTTACATCTCTGAAAAGGTTTCTTTGTAATAGGTTTTGTTTTCCAGTTTCAAGCCTTGCACGGATAGCTTGATCTTCTTTCCAGATACCTGTTGTAACATAATATACTCTACATGCAGGCGTTCCTTTATTCATTAGTGCACTTTTTGTATAAATATAGTTGACAATTTCTGCCTTTTCTTTTAATATATCCTTTCTTGGTATTTTTGGTTTTTCTTCAAATAAATCTGAAACTCCAAAAAGAAAATTTCCAATCTCCTTTGAATCAAAACTGCTAGATGTTTTTGATTGAATAAAAACAAAGGTAGCATCCAAATATTTATTAAATTCTATTAAATCATCTATCTCTTCTTTGGATTCTATTAATCTTCCATTTACAATAATAGCCACTCCATCAATACCCAAAGAGGCATCATTCAACCACACATGTTCAACATCAAATGTTTCATCATATTCTTTACATATTATGCTGTAGCAACAAAAAAGTTCAAATTTATCATCTAATTTTTTAATCTTCAGTTCACTACTAGAGATATAATCTTCCACTAAATTTTCTGTAATTCTATCCATAGTTTAATTGTTAAAAGTGTGACTTAAATAGTTTTCTACAGATACAGCTAACTAAAATTGTCCCCTTGATTATAGTTCAAAATGTATCGCCTTGTTCATTCGATAGAACACTCTCTTTCTCTATCTTCTCCTTCAACATTCTAACCAGTAAAGAACTTTAGCCTATATATCCAATTTCACTTTTTATCTCAGAGCCTACTTTCAAGGTTGCTAGAATCTCATTATATTTTCTTGGAGTAATTTCTCCCCTAGCCAATCTTAATTGCAATAACTGCATAGGGTCAGCTATAATACCTTGTTGTATCTCTATTTTATTTACATCTTGTGGTATCTCTATTTTATTTTGCTTTTCACTTCCAAATATCTTCTCAGCCCTTTCTTCTATGTGTCTGGTTGACAACTCATTGTATACCATAGTTGTTGAAACAAAAGAATGTCCTAACTGCTGCTGAACCATAGAGATATCAAACCCCCATCTAAGTAGATTAGTTGCATAACTGTGCCTGTGCGTATGAAAACAATATACTGGTTGGGAATGCCCGTGTTTTGTTTTCCCTCTCTTATCATCTAACTTGGCTTTCTTCAAATATTCTCTGTGTTTTTCGGATAGTATATGGGAGCATAACCTTCTGTTATTTTCATTAAGGGATGGTATAAAATACTCACTATTCCCTCTTAGGCTTCTCCATTTTCTTAAGATAGGGATCCATAAAGGATTTACTATTTTTACAATCCTATCCTTCTTACCCTTTCCCTGAATAACTTTGATATAGCCATCTTCAAGATTTACATCTATGTCTTTTAAATTACAAACTTCGGTTATTCTTAATCCAGAGATATCTGCTACAAAACAGGCCATCATTATGTTGATGTTGTCAATGTTTTCATATAATTTAATCAGTTTTTCCTTGTCAAAGAAGTTTGGCAACGGCCTTTTGCTTTTTGGCAGTGAATGCTTAGGTTTAGGCAAGTTTAGAATTATTTTAATCAGGTTTTCATTATCAAGAGGGTTTGGCAACGGCCTTTTTTTTATTGGTAATAAATAGTTAAGTGAATATTTAGGTTTAGGCATTTTTAGAACCTCCTAATAGTATCTATTATACTATTTCTTAGACCTGATGTAATTTCGTCTTTGCTTTTTATTTTGGTATTGTTGTATTCTCTGAATGCATTTACAAACGTAATTTCCTTATTTCTATAACGGTATTTTAGGTCATCTGGTAGTTTAGGAGCCCTAAGCCAATCTTCCGCTGTGCGGGGGCTTATTTTATGCTTTAGAAACAGGTCCAATAAAACAACTTCATCTTGGTTTAATTTATTGATTCTTTTACCTCTATAATTAACAATCCTGCACACTTTTCTTGATAATTCTTCGTAACTTCTAACATCATATCCATCCTGCTCAAGCAACTTTCTAAGCCATTGCACCTTCTGGAAATGGTCCATATTTATTAATTCCTTTTTTAACACTTTCATACCTCCTATACAAACAATTTGGGGCATATAAGTCTTGTAGCGCAGAATATCCGCACTTAAAGAAATCAAGGGTTTTTAATAGATTTAACCGAATTTATGGTTATCATTGTAAATGCGCTGGAGCCAGGATTTGAACCTGGATATCCCGAAGGAAATCAGTTTTCGAGACTGACGCAGTACCAGATTGTGCCACTCCAGCATATACATTTAAGAATTTAGGTTTTTAAGTGTTTTTATAGTAATTCCAGTTTGGTAGAGAAGATTAAACTTAAAAAAAATTACTGCTTTAAAGTATAAATATTAAAATGCTCCTGCTGAGATTTGGACTCAGGTCTCAAGCTCGAGAAGCTCGCATCCTTGACCGGGCTAGACTACAGGAGCATAATATTCAAGAAGGATTAGGGTTTTAAAAAGTTTCTATTGTGGTTGATTATATACAGAAGGGCTTCCTGATTATTTTCTTGGGCTTGGGAAAAGTTTAAAAAGGGAGGCATTATCCCCCATTTAAATTATAAATGGAGGTAAAACCATGACAAAAGATGAACACAAATTTTTAATTAAACCAAAAGATGAGGATGATGTCGATGATCCTACACAAGAACCTGAAGATCCTGAGGATGACGGTTCTGATGATGATGAGTGGTAAATCATCAATTTTTTCTTTTTTTTTAAATCAAAAGCTTTTTAAAATAAAAACTCACTTTCTCCTGTATTAAATCTGGGCTCTTAGCTCAGCTTGGCTAGAGCACTTGCCTTTTAAGCAAGGGGTCGCGGGTTCGAATCCCGTAGGGCCCGTTTATAACACAAAAGGAGAGATAAAAAATGGTAAAAGGACATTGTATGAGATGTAAAGAAGAAAGAGAAATTAAAGGCGCTAAACAAGTTAAGATGAAGAACGGCAGAGATGCTGTTACTGGAAATTGTATGAAATGTGATACAAAAATGTTTAAGATTGGAAAATTGACTTAAATTTTTCTTTCTTTCTTTTTTTTATTTAAAATATAAACGTTGAACGGGGCTATTTATCATTTTTAAAACCCATATTCAACTGTATAAATCTTTAAAACTTCTTTATCTGGATTTGATTCTATGTCAAAACCAAATATCAGGAATGCTTTTAATATAACCCCCGAGACTCAAGAATTTTTTGTAGCAGAAGGAATGCCAGAGATTGGAGTATTAAGACATCTGTGGAAAGTCCTAAGTGAGTTTGATAAAAGGATCCAAGAGCTTGATGATAGATGGGATAAAGGTAAAGCTAATATTGTATTCCCCCCTAATTTCAAATTGTATAGACAAAAGATAATAAGAAGAATAGCAGAAGAATCTAAGACAAATGAAATATCCAGACCCAGACAGGAATTGTGGGAGTTATTTGGTAAGATAAGATCAGACTATCCTCTCAAGAGAGAAATAAAAGTTGCGGGAGTCGAGAATCTGACTAAAATGAGTGAACGTGCCTATACATTAACCAAAGGGGTTGAAAGTTACCTTAATAAAAGGAGGATTTTCGAGGGGGATAGGACTTATGAATCAGTGAGAAGATTTAATGAAAATTTTAGCAGTAAATTTGGTGTTTTATTAAATACCTTTGATAAAATAATAACCTTAAACCAGTTTTATGTTGATATAAAAACCCCCAGAATAGTCCCTGCTAAAATCCCTCCAAAGTTGAAATCAATTAGGTTGTTAGTAGGAAAAGAACAAATAGGAAAAGAAACTTTAAAAGAAGTTGCAATTTGGATAAGGAAAGAGCTTAAACAAAGGACAGTAGAGTTACATAATGGAATTATTGAGGATTATGGTGAATCTGTTTGGAAAGAATTAAGAGGTTCTTTAATAGACTCTGAGGAAGATAATTTTAAAACTTTAATAAAAAAATTAGAGATTCCAATAAAACTATATACTACCCACAGGTCTTTCATAAAAACGAAGACACACCTTCCATGGGATTTGAAAGAAGATCTTGGATTAGAGAGGGATGAAGGAGGGTTTGACTATAACTTTTGTTTCCCAGGATTTGGAAATCATTTTGATTTAAGAAATTTATTCCCTTACCAATTATTGGATGAAGATATACGCAATTGGTATAGGGAGTATGTACCAATAAATTTTAAGACAAACCCCGGGGAAAATAAATTCTTGTTTGTTGGGATGAATAGCGCTGGGAAGAGTTATTTTCTTAAGCATATAGTTATTGCATCTTTGTTGGCTTCTATGGGTTTAGAATCTATGTCTGATGGGGTGTTATTACCTAATTTTAGAAGAATTTTTTATTTAAATAACATTGAAACTTCTCGCTCTGGAAAAATGGAATCTGAAATGGCTGCAATAGATGATGTTTGTAGGAGGGCTTCTAAGGGAGATCTTGTTGTATTTGATAATTATTTTGAGGGAGGAACTCCTCAGATAACCACCCTTTTAGCGCCAGCCTTTTTGGAAAAAAGATTAACAAAACTAGAAGCAACAGTTTTTGTGGAAAGTCACGCTCCTTTAGACCTAGAGCATTTTAACAAATTGGGTTGGGTAATTTATTCTCCAGGGCATGAGTGGGATAATGGACTGATAAAACCGACATATACTTTAGAGAGAAGATTGCCAGATAATGATATCACAAGAAAGTTTGCTGAGCAATTAGCTAAAAAATATTTTTAAATTTCTATTTTTGAAAATAAACGCCTTAGCCGCGATTTGAACGCGGGTTGAAGCCGTGACAAGGCTCCGTGCTGACCGGGCTACACTACTAAGGCATACCTAATTTTTAGAAAAATTTCATTTATAAATTTATTGCTTGAGAAAAAAATAAGTCCCCGTGGCCAGATTCGAATTTGCCAGGATTTTAGTCCTTCCAGCAACCTTTCGGTCACGGCTGATTATTTTTCATCCACAGCCTTTGCGCTTAGTCAAATAATATCTACAGCCGAACGTTCTACCGTTGAACTACACGGGGCTGATAAAAAATACGTTATTTCTTATTTTTAAAAGTATTGTTTTCTAACCTTTCTTTTTTTCTTGAATGAAGATATACTCAGTAAATTATATCTCCTGCCACAATAGTATTTATATAAATCTTTAATTATAACACAATTATGGCTGACCTTGAAAGGCATTATAAAATAAATCTTTCTAGATATGTAACAAATCATCCTAGAGAGTATCTGCTTCTTATTCATCTTGGTGGGGTAGATATTGAAGAGAAATTTTTTAAAACCGAGGAAGAACGTGAGAGTGAGCTGAAAAAACACGAGAATGTTAAGGTCTCTATCAAGAGAATCCCAAATGGGTTGGAAAATAGTATATAATCCTTCTTTTATGCTGCTAAATTAGTAGTATATGGTTCTAATTTTTCTGTATGGTATTGCTGTTTTTTTGGTTTTAAGTAATATTCTATTGTTGCCTGTTCTTCTAATCTTTTACAATATTCTAAGAATTTTTCTACCCTTTTGAATCTTAGATCTGATTTTTCTGATTCTTTTTTCATTTTGTGGAATTCTTTTAAGAATTCATAAACATCATTATTATCAAATTTAATATTTCTAATTCTTACTTCCTTCTGGTCAACAATGGATTCCAATAATTCCTGTCTGGTTTCCTCAAAAGATAATCTCTCTGACATTTATTCTCTCTTTTCTTCTGGTATTAATAATGTTAATCTATTAGAATGAACTCTGATTAATCTTCCTTTCTTATTTCTGTATTCTACAGTTGCACCTGGCAAGGAGAATCTTCCTATGATGCTTAACCTGCTTCTTATGTTGTAAGAAATAATTCTTTCCTCCCCTCTTTCAAGCCTTGGGATATCCCAGATAACTCTTATTGCCCCTGATGGAGATCTCTGCACTGTTGTTGGGTGTATTGTTCCAAATTCTTTTGATGGAGCAACCAGCTTAGGCAGGTAATCAGTGATATTCAGTTTTGTGAAGGCAAAGGAGGATTTATTTTTAATGTGCAATAATACTTTTATGCCTGAGATGCCATCCTGTGATTTTCTTACTTCCATTATTTTTTTTGTAATAACGATTTTTCTGCTTAATAAATGATAGATAATGATTATGAATACAAGTAATATTACTATTCCTAGGAATAATATCCCGTAATTTGTCTTGACTGTTACTGCAAAGCTTTCTTTTGATTCTAGAGGAAAGTCCCATTCTAAGATGTATTGCCCTGCTTCTTTGCTTATTTTTGTTGGGTCAGTGCTGTAGCTGCTAAGTAATTTTTGCAGTGAGGTTAGTTTGAAGATTGTTTTTCCAATTGTCTTTGTGTTTCCATCGTTTGTTTTGATAACTGTAATTGAGCTTGAGAATAATCCCTCTTCTTTTATTGTTTTTTCAGAGATATCAGAATACTGGCTTATTATCACCTTTTTTACACTACGGCCCATAACCATATCTTTACTTTTTACTTCTGCGGTTATCAGGTAGTTTCCTGATTTGGTATTTGGGTCAAGATCAAAGTTAAATTCTTTTATTTTTTTATCATCTATCATCAAGTCTATTGTCTGTGTTTTGTCAAATAAATCACTAAAGACCCTTACCTGAAGATTTGGCAGGTCATAGTTATATAAATTTTCAAGCATAACCTTGATTAGTGCACCTTCTCTTGCATCTATTACATCCGGGGCTATAATTTCAAGATTAACTGCGTTTTCAAATGGGATAATTGTTACTGGGATTACAATCTCCTGCAAGAAGGTACCCTCTATTGTTTTTATTATTAATTTTTGATTATAAGTGCCTACCTTAAATTTAACCAAGGGAGTTACTTTTAGTGTTGTTACACCAACTTTGCTGGCACCAATATCAAGGATATATGGGTCTGGGGTTTCAACACGCCATTTATCAAACTGCTGAACTGGCTCTAACAGGAATGTTCTTTGTGTCATTCCCTTATTTTCAATAGTCAGCTTAAAAACAGCTGTTTCTCCAAAGCTTATGCCTTCCTGCTGCGGCTCTATTGTAGCCTTAAGGTTTTCAGCATAAACTAGTGTTAAACTCAAAAGAAGTATGAATGGGATAAGTAATAACTTTTTCATAAGACTATATTTTATTAGCTAATATATAAACTTTTTTATCTTAGTTTAGCTTTTATCAAACAAGCGTTATCTAAATCACCATAAGCACTTGCATAAATTCCATAGAAAAATTCATTTATCGGGTGTTTGTGTTTCCCTCCCTTATCTTTTGGGCCTGAATCATTTACATATATAAACTCTTCATCAATTCCTGTTATCAGATTTGCATGGAAGTTCAATCTTGGACTTTTTTGTCTTAAAAATACTGTTGTCATAAGTGCCATTAATGGTCTCTTGTTCTTTATTTCTTCGATGATATCTTCAGGAGTAGGAATCTTTACTTTTATTTTTCCTCCATCCTCTAAAAATTTTATGAAGTAATCAAGCACTTTTTTATTTTGCTGGGATTCTGTTCTTGCATAAAGTTCTTTTATTCTTTGGTACAGCTCTTTTTGACTTAAATTTTTATCGTAGTTTGTGAATAATCCAGGGTTTAATGTTACAATTTCTATATCAAATCCTTTTTTTATTAAATAGCTGCCAAGCTGTGGAGCATAAGTTCCTGTTTGGTCAACCACAAGTTCTTTTTTAAGTTCTGAGTAAGGAGTATTTATTTTGTGGTATCTTAACAGCATTTCTAATCCAATTATTCCACAGTCTTTTGTTCCTTCTTCCTGCTGGATCAAGGGTACGTCTAATATCATAGAAATAAGAAGTAATAAGGGTTAATAAATGTTTATCTGATTTTGTATATTGCTTTTATAGAAGCAGAAATTTCCAGGTTTTTTGGCTGAATAGCTGTTGCAACTGCCTTGGCATCCTGTGCTGTTCCTTCTCTGTATAATGGATAGGGCATATAATTATAATCAGATGAAGAGACTGAGACTAGAGAACCTAGTTTTTTTCTAAACCATCAGCAATTGCCTGTGCTTTTTCTTTTGAATCTTTGGAGGCTTCTGCCAAAACAAGCTTTTTGTATTCATTGCTTTTTTCAGTTGATAATTCAAAATTAATATAACTTATCAAGGCACCTGAATTAACAGAGGCATCAATTATTTTTCCAACATTATTGAAGTCTTTTGTAATTACTTTTATATAATTTGAAGCAGTATATCCTGTAATTTCCCTTCCTTTTTCATAATCATATTCCGGGTAGATATTATAATTCTCTGTCTGAATATTTTCCTGTTTTGTCCCTATGTTTGTTAAAGAGGAAATAACTTTATCTGTGATTAGTGCATTTTTGTTCTTTGCTTCTTCTGCTGACTTGTCTTTTGTTTCTATCTGAAGATAAACTAGTGCCTGATCTGGAAGGACGGACAACTGGGCATTTCCAATAACCTCTACTGTCTGTGTATCCTTATTATAGAAATAAAAAGTTCCAAGTAATATAATTATTATTAATACTGCAATTATAATATGTGATGATATTTTTTTCATAATTGTTCTATAGAAATAACCTGTTTATATAGTTAATTGTAAATCTAATTGTTGTCTTTTAATCTTTCTTTCTCTTATTATCATCTCTGATATAGTATATTTAGGAATGGAATATATCATTGTTGTATTATCAGTACACTTTACATGGACTAATGCACTATTTTTATCTTCAGGATTGTTTTCTATTTTAGTAACCCAATCTTCTAAATTTGTTTCAGTATTGCTTGTAGGGCTTGTAGGATTAGTGCTTTCTTTTTTGAAATAATTTTTTAAGTAATACATCAAGCCCATATTGTTTATATTATACACATGTATTTAACGTTTACTGTAATTATTTATATAAATGAATTATCTGACCGGAAGGCTTATAAATAAGCCTAACTTAGTCAAAATAAGGTGATGTAATATGGTACAAGCATTAGTAGAAATTGATGAAAACACAAACAGAGTGTTAAATGTTGTGAAGGCAAAATACGGCTTAAAGGATAAGGGAGAGGCAATACAGGTTGTTGTAGAGAGATATATAGAAGAGGAGGATGAACCTGAACTGAGACCTGAATTTATAGAAAAAATCCGTAAAACAGAACATCAGAAAGGGATTAAATTTAAATCTATAAATGAATTAAGGAAGAGATATGAATGAACTATGAAATTCATCCAGATTTGGATAAGATACTCTCAAAACTCTCTAAAAAAGATAATGCACAATTTGAAAAAATTTTAAAGAAAATTGATGAAATTATCAGTTTGTGTAATATTGACCATTATAAAAATTTAAAAAATCCCCTACAGGATTATAAGAGAGTCCAGATAGGTCATTTTGTTCTTTTATTTAAATTAGAGGGAGATATGATAATTTTTAGATATTACGACCACCATGATAAGGTGTATAAATGGAAACCTAAAGATGATATTAACCCTTAAATTAATTTAATGGGATTACCTGGATTTGAATCTTCTTATAACAATTCTAATCCATACTAATATAATTTGTCTTTAATTAGTGTATAATTTAAGTTTTTTAGGCATCCTGCAAAATAGAAGCATTTAAAAAGGATTTTTTATTCCATTTATTAATCAAATAGTGAGGTATTGAAATATGAAAGGAAAAGTAAAGTTTTTTAACAGGAACAAAGGATTCGGTTTTATTGCCGGAGAAGATGGAAAAGAGTACTTTGTACATCAAACCGGACTAAAAGAAGGAGTAATCCTAAATGAGAACGATTCTGTTACCTTTGATGTAGAACAAGGGGACAGGGGCCTAAAAGCTGTTAATGTTGAATTAGACAATGCTGAATCAAATAACAACGACTCAGAGAACAACGAATCAGAGGAATAAATTTCTTTGTATTAAGGATTATTGTAAATTCTGATTACTTATTTTTTATTTTTTTTAATATTTAATAGATGAGGCTGCCAGGATTTGAACCTGGGTCTGACGCACCCCAAGCGCCAATAATAGACCAACCTATACAACAGCCCCTCGGAATTATCTTAGAATTTATTTTTATAAATCTGTTGGTGAGAAATAATTTTTATAGAAGCTTACTTAATCTTCCCCTTCATAAAATGTCTCTTCAAATGTAAATAGCCTTTTGTACCAAGGTTTTCTCTTTTCTTCTCTTTTTACATTTTTGCAGGATTTTTCAAGTTGTGACTCTTCAGTTTTTGAGGGTTCTAATCTTCCTTCTACTTGCATATATAAAACAAAATGATTAGATATTTTTGATAAATCAAAACAGTCAGGCCCCCTTGAATCAACTATTACTTCTTTGGCTGGTAAAATTGCGAGTTTATAAGCATTTTCTGATAGAGGATTATTATCTCTAGCTATTTGTCTACAAACAAGTGAAAAATCTTTAGATGGAAATAGCTGTTCACAATAAAAACCAGCTTCTCTTAAATGTCTATCAACTTTATTAAATTTATATTCTTTATACATTATTCCAGACTTTGATATCTTTCTTGGGTCCATAGTTTTTTAATAGTTAGAATATTTTTAAAGATTTATATCTTAGGATATAGCACTTAAATTATCCTGCTTACATGCTCTTTCTTCTCGAATTTTAAAACAGAGTCAACAAAGCTCTCTATTTTTGGCTCGTGGCTTACTATTATTATCTGTCTTAGGTTTAATTCATCTAGAACTAATTTAACTTTGTCCAGCTGTTCTGAGGAAAATCCATCTGTCGGCTCATCTAATATAATTAAATCTCTTGTTTTAATCTCACTCATTAAATTATTAATCACCTGGTTTAAAGCTAATCTGTAAGCAAGGGCTGCTGCGGTTCTTTCCCCCCCTGATAAGTGAGAGTAATCTGTTTCATAGCTGTTTATTGTTATTATCGGAGTAAACTCTTCATCTAATTTTGTATTAATCATCCCGTTATCAACGAGCATAGCAAACCATTTTTCAAACAAGGAATTAAAATCAGAGTGCGCCTTCAGCATTATTTTCTTTTCCATAATCTGCATCATATTTATGAAATTGTCTGTAAGCCATTTCTGCAGTTTTTTAAAGTAATCCAAGTTTCCTTTTATCTTTTCCATTAGTAATATTTCTTTTTTAAGGATTTCAATTGTTTTAGTAAAATCAAGCTCATTCTGCTCAAGAGTTGCTTTTCTAATGCCAATCATCTTATCCTGTTTTATCAGCTCATCAATCTCCCTTCTGAATAAAATATACTTTTCCTCTATATTCTGGAACTTTTTTATTTTTTCATCAAGCTCTTTTATTACTGCATGGGTTTCATTAATTTTTGAGTTTAGTTCTGAGATTTCCCTGTCTACTTTTTTTAATTTTTCTTCTTTTTCCTTTAAGTTTTTGAATTTCAGGGAAATAATATTATATTCATTTATTTCTGTATTTATTTTTTCATGCTTATCTTTTAATTTTTTTACTTCCTCTTCTTTATCTTTTATTTTTTTTGCAATTTCATTCAGATTTTCTAAAATGATATTAATATTTTTTTCTTCTTTTATTATTATTGTGTGCTTGTGCTCCTGCTTGACTTCCTGAAGACAGGTTGGGCAGCTGTTTAATTCTGTTATTTTTTCTCTTAGGCTTTCACTTGTATCTTTTTTGGAGTTTAATTCAGCAACTTTATCCCTTAATTTTCTTATTTCATTTTCTTTTGAAGAGATCTCCTCATAGATTTCTGCCCTCTTTTTTATTAATTCATCAATATTTTCTTCTTTTTTGCCATCCAGATCTTTTTCCAGAGAGTTAATTTCATTCTGCAAGGTATTTATTTCCCTGTTCTCCCTTTCTATCCTTAAATAATAATTTTTTATGTTATTCTGCTCGAGCTCCAATTCATTCTTTGTCCTGTTCTTTTCTTTTATTAAGTTCTCAATGCCTGTTAATTCTTCTTTTTTCTTCCTCAGCAGGAAGGATAGATTTTCATAATCCATTGTTATTTTTTTTATATCTATCTTAATCCTTTCCAGCTCTTTTTCTTTTTCCTGCTTTTCTATATTTTTTCTGTCTAAATTTTCAATTCTGATTTCAAATTCCCTGTTTTTTGCTTTCAAATTCTTAATAAATATTTCAGCATTCTGCATAATCCTTTTGTATTTATCAATTCCAAACACCTTTCTTAGTGTTTCCAGCCTTGAATCTTTGTCCCCCAGCAAGATTGTTTTCATCTCTTCCTGAGGGGTGTAAACAGTATACCTGTAAATCAGGGATTTGCTTTTTGTCAGTAATTCTTTTGGATAGTTAAGTATTGTTATAATCCTTGCTTTCAATTCTGTAGCTGTTCCCTCTGTTTTTTCATTATTGACAATTAAGTAACCATAATCCTGAGTAACTCCGGTCTGCGTTCTTTTCAGATTTCTTTTGATTATAATATCTTTGCTGTCAATGTTGAAATGCAGCTCTACACTTCCCTTATCCTGCCCATTTCTTAATAATGCAGAGCCCATTCCCGGATTCAAGCCAAATAGAACAAAATCAATTGCCAACAGAATACTGCTTTTTCCTGACCCAATATTACCAGAGAGCAAGACAGAGCCCTCCGGGAAGATTATTTCTTCTGTTAAATAACTCCTGATGTTTTCCAGTTTTATTTTTTTAAGCAACATTCCAAACCTCTTCTAATTTCAGTGTTTTTACAGTGTCTTTTATTATTCTTGATTCAAAGTCATTTATTTTTTCCCCTTCATCCTTTTCTTTTGATAACAAGTCCATCAGATTTTTAACAAGAAATTCCTCTTCATCCAAACTTATACCCAGAGCTAGCTGGCCAAGGTGTTTTTTGATTGTATTAATTTCAACCTCTTCTGTATTTGCCCCTTCAACTTTGAATTCTTCAAATTCTTTTGTTGTCAGCTTATGAGTGTTTTTAAGAACAATAAAGCAGCTCTTCTCCATTTCCTTAATAATCTCATTAAAATTAATGTCTGAGATTTTCCCGGCTTCTAAAATTCCTTCTACTCTCAAAGTTATTATTTTGCCTGATAAATCATTATTTTTTATTTCTTCATTTATTTTTTCTTTTATTTCTTTTACTGAGTTTCCGGATATAGTGATTGTTAGCACTTCTTTCAGCTTTATAGGAATATGCTTTATAGTTAATTTGTCATCTACAATATAGAATCCGCCGTGCTTCAGCTCTTCTAATTCCTTGAAATTATTTGGAAATAAAGGACCAGGATAAGCAACAATTCCATTTCCTCTTTTTGCATTGAATACATAGTGGGGATGCCCGCCTGCATAATAATTGAAGTTAGACGGAAGGATTGCAGCAGGCTCTGAATCAACATTTTCCCATCCTTCTGGCTTGAATTCTGTCAGTGTTGTGTGGAACATGAATATTTTGAAACCTGGCTCATTTTCAATAGCTGTTTTATCCAGAGATTCATAATCATTTCTTTCCATCCCCCCTTTCTTCCCAAGCATTCCTGTTATCTTAACATTTGTCTTGTCTAGTGTAAAATCTAATTTATTGTCTTTTAATTTGAAAACATTAGTTACTAAACCTGCTTTTTCCAAAACATCAAGCATTGTTTTTCCAGATGGAGAGAAATCGTGGCTTCCTGGGATAATATAGACCTCTATATCCTGTTCTCTTAATTTTCTTAACTGTTTTGCAGCTGCGCTTATTAAATCAATAGATGGGAGGGCTGTGTTGAACAGATCTCCTGAGATCAGAACAAAACCAACGTTTTCTTTTATACAGGCATCAATTGCTTTTTCAAATACATTTATTCCTAACTCTTTCAACTTTGGCTCTTGCCAACCACCTATATGACAGTCTGCTAAATGAGCAAATTTCATAATAAAATAGGCTGATAAAACCTTAAATAATTACCTCTTCTATTATATATATTTTGTAGGTTGGATTTGCTTTTATATTATCTTTTTGTGTTTGCATTATGAAAAAGTATCTTATTTGTCTCTTATTCCCTTTTTTACTGAATAACTTATATGCTGAAGAGAAGAAGGAAGAAAAAAAAGAGCCAAAGAAGCATAGTTTTAGTGCTGAAGAAACCCTTTCTGTAACAGATGATGCATTATGGAACTTGGCTAAAGCAAAATATCAGTATAAAGCCCCGAGATTAGAGCAATTATTGGAAAGTTCTTTTGACTATAACAAGATAGACGGAGTAATTAAAAGGGATTTATTCAGGGTACATCACAAATTAGATTATAAAGTGAAAAGATATTATGGATTTTTTGATACAGATTACCAGAATGATAAGGTAAATTACAGGGTGTTATATCTTACAGCGGGATTTGGTACAAAGATTAAATTTTTTAAAATTGATTTTGGCTATGGGTATAAGATTGTGGATAAAACTCCCATGGTAAATGTTTCCAGCTTTTCAATAGGGGCTGAAAAAAATATAAACAGCAGATTGAAGCTTGGGGGCAGCTTTAGTGCAAAACAGCCATTAAAGGAGAGACCAAGAAAACCTTCTTTATATTTTGAAATGACTGCCAAGTATAAGTTAGTTGAGCATTTTAGTATTGTTGTCAGCTATACAGAGATGCGCGAGAAGCCAAAAGACCCAAATGACTCTTGGAATAAGTTTGCATTTAGGGTTGGGGTTAACCTTGAGAATTAATTTGTATAAACATCTTTAACATATCTTTGGGTTTCTTTTGGCATGTTTTCTATTTCCCATTTTCTTTTTTCTAGCCTTCCTATTCCACCATTATATGCTGCTGACATTAACCTTCTTTTTTCATTAGCCGGCAGACTGTTCCAGCCAGGATAATTATTCTCAAGATACTTATCAAGATGCAGAAGATATTTTATTCCTACTTCAATGTTTAATTTTGGATCAAAAGAATGATTGTAGTAATCTTCCTTTTCAACCTGTTTCCATGCTACCTGTGTTAGCTGCATTAATCCTCTTGCCCCGACAGGGCTAATAGCGTGAGTATAGTTATCAGATTCTGCGTTTATTACTTTTTTTATGAATCTTTTTGTTATATGGTCTGGAATTTGTAAATTTTTGTATGTTTCATTTATGTAACTGTTTATATTCTCTTTAGTCTCTATTTTTGGCTGCCTTTGAAAGATTATTTTTTCTAAATCAGGCGCCATTTTCTGGATTATGGGGGTCTTATCTATTTTTAAGAAATTTTTTTCAGTTCCCAAACTAAATGAATCTATTATAGTTCCCAATATTACTAATTTTATTAAGCATTTAGTTTTCATTGTAAAATAATCCGAGAAAATTATTCTTTGTTTTTTTTAGAGGGGTTGTTTATATGTGTTTCGCTTTTTTCTTTTCTATTTTTTTAGACTGAATTGTGAATTAGAAAAACTTTTATTCTTGATATTGTGAACAAAGGGAGAAGATTATGTTTTTTGAGTTAAGAAAACGACCCTTAAATTCTATCACAGATGTATTTTGCAACTTCTTCCAGCTCTTCAGAAGGTTCATCCAATTTTGATGAATCAAGAATTTTGATTTTATGATCAAGTTGCATTGAGATAATACCTGTATTATGATGCCAGCTAAACATATGATCAAGAGTTATTGAGTGTGGATTATTTACTTTCGTGAATTCGTAACATTGCATTACTTCTGGAAATTCCTTATATGCATCATAAAATGCTTTATGTATTTTTATTGGATTAAAATTAAATTCATTTAAATCTCTTCTTTTTTGTTCATAAAGAACTGCCTGCAAAATATCGCTCGGTAGAATTTTTTTATCAAGTGTTGTTGGCATATATACTAAAAACTTCCTGTGTATTTAAGAATTTCTATACTATGGGTTGTTTTTTCAATTGTGTATAATTTAAGTTCATACAAATATTTGTATTTATATAATCCTTAATAGGGCGGTGGTGCATTCCTATTTAGACTCCGTTGGTTAAATTTTATACGAACTTTTTGTTTATCCTCGGATATGCATAAGGGTTGCACCAGCGCTCTTAATAGAAATGTTTATATACTACTATACTACTATACTACTATGGAAAGAAAAACTACAAGCCTTAAGATAGATACGGATTTATGGAGAAAGGTGAAGAAGCACTGCATTGACCAGAACATAGATATTTCTGAATACCTTGAAGAAGTAATAAGAAGAGACTTTGTTGACAGAATGATTAATAAGAAGTGATAGATTACATTAAATAAATCTTTATAAATGCATTTGTTGCTGTTTTTGTTATGTATGCATATCCAAGACTTGATTCTTTAGTGGAGAACTGGATTAATGAAACGAGACCCAGATTTAAAAGAGAGGAGTGGGTTTATCGTAAAGATGATTTTCTTATTTTGAGATGGAATAATGCTCCTATGGCAATGAAAAAAAACAATAATGGCAAATTTTCTTTTTTTCTTAATGGCTATGATATTGGTTCACTAGTACCAGAGTTTAGCTGTAGAATGCGCTTTATTGAAGATAAGGTAGATGAATATGGAAAGCGAGAAGACCTGCCTGTCTATTCTATCCCCTTTTCTATTGTTGAGAATGCACGAATGGGTATAAGGAAGATTGAAGTATTTGATTATAATACTGAGAAAAGTATACTTATCGGACAAGATGGAAAGAGATTGTTAATTGGTTATGATGGTGGGGCTTTTGGCAGTTTTGTTGGCTCTGATTGTAAATCAATAAAAGATGCCTTGGAGTTTTTAAAGCCATCAGAGGTTATTCAAGCTGAAAAACAGGATAAAGAAGTGGTACGACAGGGAGAGTATTTTTTTGTTCCTGTTCCTGAGCTTATAGATAAATTGGGTCCTTGGACTAATGAGAGATTATATCCTGGAAGAGCTAAAGGCGGGAAGATGATGGGCTCTCGTTTACCTTTTAAAAAAAATGGAAATGCTCACGTTGTTCATGAAATGTGTGTTTATTTGGGGGAAACTTATGCCCGTGGCAGTGTAAGGCATCATGAGAACCCCTCTTCATTAAAAAGATTCGAGTATTCTGATGTTGGGACAGGCCAGCATGAAATGATTTTATTGAATGTTCCTCATTTGGTTGTTAGGAATAAAAGCCTGGGTGATGTTTTTTCTTCTGTAAAAAGAACAGACTGATTTTTAGTGAAACATTTTTCAAGAAATAAAATTCTTTATATTATATTGTTATTTTTTTCCCGTCTTCCATAACATGAATTGTTTTTCCAAGAGAATATCCCATTTCAACAGCTAGTTCTGCAAGACCCATTAATTTGTGCTTGTCCCCGTGTGCTGGAAATATATACTGAGGCCTTACCATTTTGATTAAATCACGTAAATCTTCACGACCGCAATGACCGCTTACATGAATATCTGAGAAGATTCTAACCTTTTTCTGCTTTAATTTCTCTTCAAGAATTGCCCTGTTTTTAATATTCAGTGGCTCGGGAATTGTCTTGCATGCAAATATAATGTGGTCTTCCTGCTTGAAATTCAATGGCAATCTTCCATCAGCCATCTTGCTCAAGACTGATTCTGGCTCTCCTTGGTTGCCTGTACATACAATCACATACTTGCTTCTGTTTTTTTCAATGTCAGCTAATTTTTTCTTCATTAAGCGGGCATAAGCCAGTATTTCAGCTTCTTTAGAGTAATTTACCAATCCAATTCTTTCTGCTGCATCAGAATATTTGAACATGCTTCTTCCCATAAGGACAATTTTTCTATTAAGCAGTTTACCAAAATCAATAATGCTTCTGATTCTTGCCAAATGGCTTGCAAAGGTTGTTACAATGATTAAACTATCCTGATTTTCTGTTCCAAGCATAACATCTTTTAATAATTCCCTTGCAACTTTTTCACTTGGTGTTTTTCTTTCTGAATTTGAATAGAGGCTGTCAACTATCAAGGCAAGAACATTCTCTTTTCCTAATGCTCTTAATCTTTCATAATTTGGTTTTTTTCCCAAAACTGGATAGTTGTCAAATTTGAAATCATTTGCATAAATAATTGTCCCTTCTTTTACATGCACTGCAATCATTACTGTCTGCAGTGTTGAATGAGTTATGTTAATAAATTCAATCTCAAAGTTATTTCCAAGCTTGTACGAGGAATTAACAGTTACAGCTACTAGCTTGTTTCTTATTTTAAATTTTTCATCATTCAATAAGGTTTTTATTACTTCTATTGTAAAGGGAGTTCCCAGAACCGGGCAATTGTATTTGTCTGCTAGATAAGGAATAGCTGCAACATGGTCAAGATGACAGTGACTGCAGATAATACCTTTAACCTTGCTTCCCCATTCTTTGATAACAGTGTCATCTGGTATTGCACCTATATTGATTAATTTTCTGGCATCTAAAGTGGACCTGTCATTCCCTTCTTCCTCGAAATTAATAAGCTTTGCAACATTTATACCCATGTCTAGAATAACTACTTCATCACCACTCTTAATGGCAGTCATATTTTTCCCTACTTCAGAATATCCGCCTATTGTACATATTTCAACCATCTATATTTTGCATTATAATAATATGTTTAAATAGATTTGCTTTTTTTTAGTAATGCCCTCGAATGAAGAAGAGATTAAAGAAGAGATTAAAGGATTAATTAAGAAGGCTAGCGAGAACTTGGAGAAAGTAGAAGGAAATCCTCATTTGGTTAACATTGTCAGAAATTTAATAGGTTATCTTGAAGATCCAAGTCATCATTTTTTAAAGAGTTCAAGATTAAAGGTATGCTCTTATAATCAGGATGAGAAATGTGAGTATAGGGGATACCACAAGGTTACAAAGTGTCCCTTTACTGGGGATGGACAAGAGTGTTTATTTGAGCAATTAAAAGAAGATGCTAGGGGATATTTTTCAGGAAATCATAACCATTAATTTTCTCTGCTGCTTCTAAGATATATTTTGCCTTTCTTGGTTGTAAGATGGTAAATGGGTAAGCCTTTACCTTACCTGTCAAATTTTTATCTTTGTCAAAATAATAGATATTAATTGGAAAGAAGACAAAGAGCATATGAATTGCCACTATTTTTTCTTTTTTGAAAACAAATAACAAGTTTTTCTTCTTTGAAAACATCAAACCTCTGAATTTACTAAACCAGGTTTTACAAATCTCTATCTTCATTATGGCTAATTAAATACAATAATCTTTATTAAATATATCTAATGAAAATAATTCATGTTTTTATCAAAGAAAGTATACGATTGGAGGGATGGGGCTGAAACTATACGAAAAAACTTTAATGATATTCTGAGTGTTCTTGATTCGTTTTTTCCTGAAGTTAATGCTAAGAGGATAGGCTATGACCATGGATTTCTTGAAGTTGAAATTGATAATATTAACCTTAGATTTTATGTGGATAACGGATACAGCTTTGTTTCCCTTCCAAAGAAGGTTGATAATGGCCTTGTTGATGCATTAAAAGAATTTTATAAATAATTATTTTTCAAATAAGATAGAGGCATAGCCTACACAGTGATTATAGTCATTGCTAATTTCTCCTGAGGTGGAATAGTTTAATAATCTTGTTTTGCAGTGCATTTGCTTGGCTATTTCAATTATGGTTGTTATAGCAGATATTCCGCATATTGTTGTCCCTGTTTTTACAACTTTATCCAAGAATTCTTCTGAATTTAATTTCAAGATATAATCTATGAACTTTTTATCTAGTTTAGTCATATTTTCTTTTATATTCTTTGTAAATGGAATAAAATTATAGCTGACACCATAATGAGTGAAATCAGAGCTCGCAATGAATGCCAATTTTCTTGCTCTTGGCTCTAATAACCTTATTGCTAATCTCTTGCACATTTCAATGCTTGCTGTGCTGAATATAATTGGAAGGATTTTGAATTTTCTGTCTTTGTTGATATACTGCAGGAATGGCAACTGGACCTCAATTGAGTGTTCTTGTTTGTGGGCATTTTCATCAATTATTATCTCTTTTGTTAGAAGGCTCTGCCCCAGTTCCTTGTCCACACTTACAATTCCCAATGGAGTTTCCCAATCTTCAATGCTTATTCTTATCTTATTATCATTATGGCGGTGATCTGTGCTAAGGATTATGTAAACATCCGGAAGCTGGCTTTCTGCAATTTCCTTGTATAAGTAAGATGCGCATTTTCCTGAGAATAAATAACCTGCATGGGGGGCAATTCCTGCTATGAATTTTTTATTTCTTTCTTTTGATGGAAGACCCGGGCCATCTGTGAAGGATTTTTCAATCTCTTCTTTCAACTTTTCTTCATCTGCTTCATAGAATTGTCCTGCAACTATTGGTTTTCTCATGGCTGTTTTAATAAATTAGAATTATAAAAAACTATCTGTCTTTGGATACAAATATTTATAAGGAAGTATTCCACTATTTTTGTTATGGACAGAAGAGATTTTTTTAGGATAGGATTATCAACACTTGGACTAATTTTTGTTGGAAAAGGTTTGGATTTAGTTGGGAGATTTTCTAAAAAAGAAGTTCCTAAAAAATCCCTGGATAATGTCTGCGTGGAAATTGAAGGGGATGCTAGTAGGTATTATAACCATTATGTTGCTACGCCTCCATTTAGAGATAAAAGATTAGTTGCTTACAATAAAAATGTTTCAAAATTGTATGAGGAATGCCGTAAAAAAGGATATGATGATCCTGTTGTTACTTATCTTAATGATCCAAAAGTTAGTTTTTGTTATTAATTTAAATTTAATAAGAATTATTTTTTCTTAGAGACCATATTTTTTTAATAATTCATCTGCATATTCTGTTTCCGATTTATTTAATCCAAATTCTTTATTACCTTCTGTTTTTAAAACTAAACATTCAAGGATAGATTAATCTTCAAATTTACGCACCCATGGAATTCCAAGTCTAAAGAGCACTGCGTATTGGCCAGTCTTATAATCTTTTCCAATAAAAATGGCTTGTATATCTAAATTGTCCTTAAGAGTGTATTTTACTCCAGATTCTAATCTTTGGTGAGAACTCATTTTATTTCTTCTTAGCTTTCTTCTTTGCCATTTTCACTTTCTTCTTTGGCTTTTGTTTTATTACTTTCTTTTCTTTTGGCTTTTCTTCACCTATTTTTGAAGTTATTAGCTTTGTAGCCTCTGTTGATTTTGCTTCTTCTTTTTCTTTTTCTGTTTTTTCCAATTCAACTCTTATCTGCTCTTCTTTTTTGTTCAATTCATCCAGTCTTTTGTTTATTTCCTTTTCTTTGCTTAAAATAGAATTCTCTTTTTCCTTTATTTTTTTTAATTCCTGCTCTGTGCTTGATTTGTCTTCATCTAATTTCTCTTTTTCTTTATCCAGGCTTTTTTTCTCATTTTGTAAATTTTCATCTGCTTCTTTTAATTTTTCAATCTTAGGCTTGAGGAATTTTTCTTCCATATCCTTTGCCAGATTATTCTTTGCTTTCCTGATTTTAGTCTTGTATTTAGAGCTATAGAAAGTAGATAGAACAAAAGTGATTACAGCTAATAATATAATGTCTAGTACAATATAACCCCACATAGCCTGTTGTTATTTTTAAATGGTATATAAATATTATTGTGGTTTGGGATATAAAATAAGTATAGCGGGAGCTGGACTTTCCAGACTTAGAGTCTTTTTGAACCAGCGACCTCTACCCGTGAAATTTCTTCACATCGGGTGTCTCAGACAGTTTTTATGAGCCCCTTCCGCTATTTTTTGTAAATAGTGACGGACACTCCTAGCTGTCCTATCCCGCTATAAGAAAATTAAGCTTTAATTCATTTAAAAAGGTTATCTTTTCTTCGCCCACTTATCAAGACTATGCTGTGTTAGTTTTGTCCTTTTTGTTATTGTTTTTTTTAGAATATTCTTGAAGCTCTGGATTCTTTTTTTTGTATTCATTAAAGTCTTCAATACCCACTGGCTTTAACAGAATTGCCCTTTCATCTGAATCTGAAAAAACAAGAAGTAATTCTGATTCATGGAGTTCTAGACTCTTTCTGATTTCATTTGGGATTATAATTTGACCCTTACTTGATAGCCTTGTAATATCTACATTAAATTCCATACTTAAACAAAGTAAGAAGTGTCTTACTTATTTATAAGTCTTTCCCATAGGGCTCCAAAAGCTTGATAAAGGCAAAATTGATATAAATCTTATAGGTGATATGACAACAATAGCAGATTATAGGATTAAGGAAAAAAGAGAGGTTGACCCTAACAAGGTTGCTATTCTAGATGATTTAAGAAATCCAGATAATACGGCTGTTTTTGTAGAGATTTATGGCCTTAATGGAGAATCCGGAAGAGTATTATATGCTTATCAAAAGAAGCATTTAGAAGGTAAATTTGCACTGGTTGAAGAAGGTAATGGGGGGGATATTGCTACTGTTATTATTGGCGTTATGCCTTCTGGAAGTAAATTGGAAAGGAATTTTGTCGGGGGAGAATTAGTAAATTATCTTGAAATGATAGGATTAAAAGAATTTAAAATTGAATACTTCCCTATTTTGAATAATGCCTTTGTAAGAAGGAATTTATTAGTTAAGAGATATCATTGGATAGAATAATTGACCATAACTTTTATTAAGCAAGGTTTTCTTATTTTTCTGTGCCGCGATCGCATAACCTGGTATTGCGCAGATAGTTTGTGCTAGCGTGGGATTGCTATAGGCTATGCAAGGATCCTGTTTCCTAACGGATGTCTGGGTTCAAATCCCAGTCGCGGCGTATTACACTCTTGGTATTTATAAGCGTAAGACTTAAATAGTAGTCCATCTTCGGTATTTCTATGAAAAAACGTTATTTATACAATTATGAAGCACAATACAATTCATATAAGAAGAGATTATCTGAGAGTAAAATATCAGGTAGGAATAAAGAGATTATTGCTTCTTATGACCGGGATTCTATATTAAAGGGAGGAATAGAGCTTCCAACTTTGTTAAAATATTATGATGTGCTTATGACTGTTGCTGAAAATTACACTAAAAAAGATTTTGATAAATTAACCAAAGAGGATTTTGAAAAAATTATTGAGCAGATAAATAAAAGAGAGGATATCTTAATAGCAACAAAACAGAAATATTGGACTATCTTAAAGAAGTTTGGTTCTTGGTTGGCTTATGGAGACAAAATATTTAATGGGCACAAAAAAGATTATCCTGAAATTGTTTCTTGGCTATCAACAAGCATTAAATCTAAAAACATTCCAAAGATTAAAGCGGGCGATATTCTAACAGAAGATGAGATAGATAAATTAATAGACTCAACAGAAAGCACAAGAGATAAAGCATTTCTATCGGTTCTTTATGAAACAGGCTCAAGAATTTCTGAATTAGGAAACATAACAATAAAGGACATAACAGAACACCCCCACGGGTATCTGATTGATTTAGCCTCTGGAAAGACTGGAGAGAGAAATGTTATAATTGTTTTTAGTTCTTCTAAGTTAGCTGCATGGCTTAACCAACATCCAACCAAAAAAAAGGATGATTATGTTTGGGTCAGCATTTATGAAGATAACAACAACAAAAAACACAGAGGAGAGCCATTAGGCTATCGTGGGTTATACAAAATTGTTCTTAGGGCAAAAGAGAAATCAAGAATAAAGAAGAGGATACATCCTCACGCATTTAGACATGCAAGGGTTACTCATCTTTTAGCAAACAAGCAATTAAATGAAACACAGGCCAAGGTTTATTTTGGCTGGACTCCATCCTCAAAAATGATAGCCCAGTATTCTCACTTAACTTCTGCTGATGTTAATAGAACTATGTTAGCTATTAATGGAATTGAGCCAGAAGAGAAAGATGTTAATGGAAAACAGGCAAGATTATGCAGGAATTGTGGAAAGCCAAATGATCCTAAAGATTCCTTTTGTGGCTTTTGCTCAAGACCTTTAGACTTCAAAGTGTTGATGGAACAACAGAATAAAATTGAAAGAGCTGACAAAGTGTTCAAAAAAACAGGAGTATTAAATGTTGATAGAACTGCTTTAAAAGAAACAATAAAAGAAATGATAAAATCAGGAGAAATTTCTATATAGGATAAATTTTATTTTTATAAATTAATAACTTATAAATACTAGATTAAAGTTTAATTAGTATGGCAAAGTCATCAAGAGTTATAATAATTCATAACGAAAAAATTCTTCTTATCCATAGAATTAAAAATGATAAAGAATATTATGTTCTTCCCGGTGGTGCAATAGAATCTGGAGAAACACCAGAAGAGGCTGCTATAAGGGAAGTAAAGGAAGAAACTAATCTTGATGTTGAAATTGGTCAATTATTATGGAAATTCAGGGAAGATTATAACAATACTTATGGATATTATTTCATTGCAAAGAAATTTGGAGGAAATTTAAAGCTTGGTGGTCCTGAAGCAAAAAAACAATCAAAAAACAACAAGTATATTTTAGAATGGACATCATTAAAAAAGATGAACAGAATAACTCTTTATCCAGAGAAAATTAAAGATAATATTATAGATAAATTTTTACATCACTAATCAAATATTCTGTTTTTCTCTATTTTTTAACAATTTGTACACACTTTGCATTACAAATCTTATATACCAAGCTGATTCTAAGCATGTTAACACAAGGCGCTTTGGAGTTACTAATGAAGGTGTAAAAATGATATGTGTTGTATGCGGTAAAAGGTTTGAAGCTGAAGAGGATGTATGCCAAACCTGTAGAGAGATTGTCAAGAACAAAAGAACTCTGAAGTGGTTTAGGAAAATGCGTGATAAAAAGCAGGAGGGAGGGGAAAATGAAAACGAAATTCAGAAGGATAATAGATGTACTTGTGCTGATGATTGTGCTGGCCATACCAGTTGTCAGTGCAGTAGATCTAAATCAGCCACCAAGCCCTGAAGACCAAGCAAAGTTTGACCAGATCTTGAGCCCTGTAATGAAAGTGTACAATTTAGTAAAGTACAGTGCATCTGCTATTGCAGCCCTGATGCTGGTTTTTGTAGGGATAAGCTACATGACATCAAGCAACGACCCTAAAAAAAGGGATAATGCAAAGTCAATGGGAACTTTTGTCATTATCGGCTTGGTATTGATTTGGGCAACACCAGCACTAATTGGATTTTTGGTAGGATAACCCTACCTTTTATTTTTTAAAATGGATTTAAACCTTGCTGAATTATTTTTTGAATATTTAAAAGACCTGATAAATGCCCCTATTGTGTTTCTGCTTTATTTGATTAAGGAACTGATAACAAAGCCAATAGAGATAGGCATGTTTGAAGGCCTCTGGCTGTTAGTTATCTATATTCTTTCAATCTTTTACGGAATCTTAATATTATGGGCTGGATTTAATTTCATTGCCTCCTCTAATAATCCTGCCAAAAGAGAAAATGCAAAAACCTGGCTGAAAAATATCTTGATAATGGTTGTTCTTGTGCAGGCCTCTTATTACTTGTATGATTTAATATTGAAAATTTCTGCTGGATTAACCTCTGGAATTTTCAGCATGATCAATGAGAATTTCTTTTACATGTATGAGTCAGGAATATCCGGCTTGGGCTTGGATTTAGCCTTTGGCTCTGTCTATCTTATTGTTTTGCTTATAACTGTTGTATTATTGAGCGTGAGATATTTTCTGGTTGTTATTGGACTAATATTGTTCCCAGTAGGAATATTTTTCTATTTCATTGATTTTCTTAAGGGTTATGGAAAGCTGATTATTAACAGTTTGATGATTCTAATCTTTCTTCCATTTTTCCAGAGCCTGATATTGCTAATTGTTTCCAGATTAGCAGAGGTCAGCGTATTTGGCGGAACAAATATTCTTATCATGATAACAGGATTCTTGATTATTGATTTGATGATGGTTTTTCTCTTGATATTTGCCCTTGTCAAGTCTGCCATGGCTTTGCTTAATTCTGATATTGGAAAGGCTACAAAAATGGCGGTTAGGGGGAAAATATAAAATGCCGTATGAAATTCCCTCTGAAATAGAGTATAAAGAGAAAATAATATTTGGATTAACTTTTATGCAGATAGTTATAGCACTGCCTTTCCTGTTCTTAGTATTTATTATTTTCAAATCAGGAATGAATATTTACCTCAATGGAATTATTTCAGCCCTTGTTATTGGTTTGGCTTCCTTGTTCATGTTCTTTGGGCTGGGAGAGAAAATAAAGAATTTTATTATCTGGAAGACTGCTTTTTCTAAACTGAATTATTCTATAGAGGATTACATTATCCATGACAAGAAAAAGATAGCTGTCTTGAAGATTCTTCCAATTAATTTTGCTATCAAGACAGATGAGGAGAAAGAGACTATTGTATTGCAGTTCCAAAAGTTTTTGAATTCCATAGATTTTCCAATTCAATTTCTTATTAATACTGATACAGTTAATCTTGATTCCTATTTAGATGCACTTGAAGGAAGGATAAATAAAAAATATTCTGGGTTATTTGAGAAATACAAAGATTATCTGAAAAACACTATCTCAAAGAATTCAATTATGAACAGGAATTTCTATCTTGTTATAAAAGAAAAAACAAATATTGATAATCAGGTTGAAATCTGCTTGGAAAGATTAGAGAACATGAACCTGAAAATAGAGGTACTGAAGAAAGAGCAGTTGCAGGATTTGATGGACAAGTTTATTTCTGATGAGATTATTGAAAATAGAGTTGATTATCTTAAGATTAAAAAATTTAACAGGATAATATATGCCTACGGCTATCCAAGAATAGTGGAAGCTGGTTTTCTTGACAGATTAGTATCTTCAATAGGAAATTTTGACATCTCTCTCCATATAGAGCCAGAGCATATTGAGCAGACAATGGTCATGCTGAACAAGGAATTGCAGAAGCAAAGAGCTGATTTGTATGCTGCTGAATTAAGAGGCATTTTGAATCCTGCTCTTGAGATTAAATACAGTGATACAAGAAAATTATTGGAGAACTTGCAGAAGGGCTGTGATAAATTATTCAATGTCTCTCTTTATATAAATGTAAAAGCAGATAATTTAGAGGAACTGAATTTATTAAGCAAAAAAGTAGAGTCTGAGTTAAATTCTCTGTTGATTATTCCAAAGACTGCTAATTACAGAATGTTGCAGGGCTATAAATCTGTATTGCCTATTGCTAATGATGAATTAAAAGTTAAAAGGAACATAACTACCTATTCTCTTGGTGCATTTTTTCCATTTACCTCTCCATTCTTGCAATTGGATGATTCTAGTGTCTGGCTTGGATTGAATAAGAACAAGATACCAATTATAAGAGACGTTTTTAAGCTGAGCAATGCAAATGGACTAATCCTTGCTAGTTCTGGTTCTGGAAAGAGTTATTTTGCTAAATTAATAATCTCCAGGCATTTGCTAAATAATACGAAAGTCATGGTTGTTGACCCACAGGGAGAGTACAAGGATTTAGTAAAGCAATTTGACGGGCAGTTAGTTGAATTATCAAGAACATCCAAGACAATGATCAATCCCTTGGACTTGATGGGTCATGAGTATGCTGAAAAGAGATTAAGCCTTATTGATTTTGTCCAGGTATTATTAGGAGAATTAACAGAGCCACAAAAGAGCTTTATGGACAGGGCTTTAACAGAGGCTTATGAGCAGAAAGGGATTAATGATAACCAGGAAACATGGACTAATGAACCGCCAATATTAAAAGATGTTTTAGAGGTTTTAAAGAGTTATGAGAAGAGAGCCATAACATTAGAGAAAACTACTATTCGCAGTTTGATAAATAGATTAAGCATGTATGTTGATGGGGTTTTCTCTTTTATGAACAGGCATACTAATATTAATTTTGACAATAATCTTGTCTGCTTTGATATTGGAAACATGCCCAAGCAGGTTAAGCCTGTAATGATGTTTCTTGTTCTTGATTATGTTTATATGAAGATGAGGTCTAATCTGGAAAGGAAATTACTTGTAATTGATGAGGCTTGGTCTTTACTTTCAAGAACAGAAGATGCCTCTTATATTTTTGAGATTGTTAAGACATGCAGGAAGTTTAA
>AQRL01000020.1 GCA_000402515.1 Nanoarchaeota archaeon SCGC AAA011-G17 | reverse complement strand
TATCACTATAATTGCCTTCTTTCCGATAAACTTTTTTGGACAATCAATTTTTGCACTATTGCCAAATCTAGTTATTTTCTTCTCAAAATACATCTTAACATTCTCTAAAATTAGTCTATTTTTTATTTTCTTCATGTATATCCAATGGATATACTACTTTAAATACCCTTTGACACCACTATTTAGAACTCATTTGTTTTCGGAGATACTATATATTATGTGAATATTTGATTTACGTCAAACAGTCTTTATATATGTCTGGGTGATGGCTCATATGCTCTCTCCAAGCCTCTTCGGTATATCCAGGACTATGTTTACAAATATCCTCTCCAGATTTCCCAGAATCCCTCCAAGCCTGAATCATTCCTGGGAAGAATGTTGCTATAATGAGGCTTAATATTACCAATCCAATCAAAATGTATAATATTATTTTTGTGTTCATAAATGTTTACCTCCTAATTTTTTTATTCATTTTATACCCATATATTAAATAATGATGAGAGTAAAGCTAAACTAACATGAATTATTACTAAGATTAGTGTTAGAGTAACAAAGTACTTGTGCATTTTTGCTCCAAAACTTTTTTTAACTATGCATGAGCATGTTGATAACATCATTGTAAAAGATAGCACAGCTAAAATACCGCTCCAAAAGATTAGTGTTTTTCCTAATATTAGTGTTACCATTTTTTATTTTGGAATATGCTCAAAGCAATGTTCTTTTGTCTCATTATTAATAATATTATTACAAAAATTTGAGTTTAATGTTTGATGGGCTAATGCGTGCCAGCAATCATCAGTATTTAAATTTTCACATTTTTCTATTGATAATACAGAATATCTTGATAATTTTATATAACCAAATGAAATAATTGGTATTATCAAAAAAATAATAACTAATATAAAAATCCTTTTTTTATTTTTCTCTTTCATTTTTTTTTATCTTTATTATCATCATTAAAATACCGATAAGATTAGACAGTATTCCAAATAACAATAATTGAAGGGTGTATTTTGTCAAAAAATTAGCTAATGATATACTAACAAAGGGAATAATATTCACAATATAATGGCTACAGCACAATATCATGCTTGCTGAAGATATGCCCCCGCTGGCTGCCATTGTTGCAGAGCATATCATATTTTTATGTTTTAGATAGGTATATAGTCCAATCTGCACTCCAAATCCCAGAACAAGTAAAATTAATAGGATTAGATATTTTTTTATCTGGAAGAGAGCCATCTGAGGAAAGTTGAGAGAATAAAGAACAAAAAAATTTATGGTTATAACTATCAAAATCCCAAGTACACTATTTCTTATTATTCTATTTTTTATATTCATTCTTTACAGCAATCCAATACTTTCTTTAATAACTGCGAGATTTTTGACAGTTTGGTTTCTGCAATAATTTCCTTATGCTCTAATTTTACAGCACCATTCATTGCCCAGAATAAGCTATAAATATTAAATGCCTCAATAAATGATTCCTCTGCTTCTTTTTTCTTATTATCATGCAGATATTTGGTCCCTACTTCCATCAATCTCATAGAAACAGCAAGCAGATGCTTGCTTATGCACCAGTTTTCTGCTTCATTTTCTTTTACTATTTTCTTTAATAGTTTTTTTCTTAGCTCTCTGACTTGCTCCAGCATCTCAAGATATTGTTTTTGTGAGGTCTTCATAAAACTGAAAGAAAAATGCTCTTCTAGACTAATCAGATTCATTAAGGCAATGCTGAGGTCTTCACCTATAGATAAATCTAGACTGGTTTTCCCTTTGATTTCATCTATCTGCTTAATAAAATTTTCAGTTTTCATTTTGTTATTATCCAGAATACCAATGATAAAACAGCTAATACTATCAGCATAAAAGACATTCCCTGATATTTGTACAATACTTTACCTTTAGTCTTTTTTATAGCCTCATTCAAGATAAAAGCACCCCAAACAGCCAAACTGCCTATAATCATCCCAAAAAGCAGCTTATCTATGCCAAAAACACCAAGACCAAAAATAGAGTGATGTTCGGGCATCAGTTTTACCATGGTAGCATCTGTTATCAGCCCTGTTGTGTAAAATGGAACAGCAAATAATAAAAATGAGATAATTACAATTAGTGCTTCTTGAAATTTAAAGTTTATTCTCTTCTTCAGCCATTTGTTAAACCAGAGTGCTGAGGAGATTATGGCTGCCCCAAGGAATAGCCCAGCAATAGTATCATCTACACCATATGCCCTTGTAAATAAAACTCCTGTTCCTGCAGCAGCTGTGCATAATGGACAGTGAGCAAGCACGCTAGGCAGATTTATCAAAAATACAAAAACTGCCAGTAAAATAAAAATTTTCTTTTTCATGTTTAATTCTCCTTGGATATTAATTTTTTTCCATTTTCTGACCATGCATCCATCCCACCTTCAAGATCATAGACATTTTTATATCCCAAATCAATAAGCTGCTGTGATGCGCTAGAAGACATTCTGCCAGTCTTACAATAAACTAAAATTTTTTTGTTCTTGTCCTGCGGAAGCTTGTCTTTGTACAGAGCAATATTCTGCCAGTCTTCTATAATCAAATCCGTGCCTTCTATCTCTCCCTGATAAGGTGTATGTGTGTTTAAAACAAATACATCTCCAGTGGATTTCATATTTTCAAATTCATCTGGCTTGATTAAATTAACCCTTGCGGATGAAGAGCTAACAAAATAAATAATAGCTATAACCAAAATAATCACTATCCAAAAAAGATATTTTTTATTTTTCATTATAACCTCATAAATTCTGACTGTGTTCCGTCTTTTTGTATGGCGTAAACTATGAATTGCTCGGTTTTAGGACCAGGCATTCCTGGCGAGCCTGCAGGCATTCCCGGCAAGGCTATCCCCTTTATGTCTGGCTGCTCTTCTAACAATTTTTCAATTACCTTCATTGGAACATGCCCCTCTACAAAATAATTTCCTATCATGGTTGTATGACAGCTTTCCATAGATGCTGGAACCCCAAACTTATCTTTAATGTGATTCATATCATCACTATCAATAGTCTTAACATTAAACCTTCCAAGCTGTTTCAAATATGGGATATAATTAGTGCAGCACCCGCATGTAGACGACTTAAAGACTGTAATCTCCTCTTTGGCTACTGCATTTCCTGTTATTGAATTTTGCAGGAAAAATATTCCTATTATAGCTAGTATTATCACTACTATTATTGTTTTTTTCATTTTATCTCCTTAAAAAAAATAAAAAATTAGCAGCCCCCAACCATTCCACCAGAGCTAGCTGCTACCTGTACTGGTGCAGTTCCTGCAGATGCTCCACTTGTAAATGTAAAATAAAGCACTGCAACTGCCAATACTCCTATTACAACCCATAAAATTATTTTGTTTGTTTCCATTTTTCCCCCCTTGTTAGTACAACAATCTTCCATTTTAACATCCTCCTACCATTCCACCAGAGCTAGCTGCTGCTACTTGCGCTGGAACAGTCCCATGCATTTCATAATTCATTATGTCGTTGGCTGTCCAACCAGTTGTGTCAATTTTTCCGGTTCCCCCTGTGCCTGCTGATGAGGCTTTGATTGTCAGAAATATTGTTGCTATCAACAGTACTCCTATGACAATCCACAGCATCGTTTTTTTCTTTATTTTTACCGTGCCTTTATCTTCGTGTTTTGTATTTTCACAATCATCCATTTTAACATCCCCCTACCATTGCTCCACCACTTGCTTGTCCCTGCTCTATACCCCTATACCTATTACTGCCAAGATTAGCATAGCTAAATTCTATACCTTTTTGTTTTAGCACTTCTGCTTTAGCGGCCATTGGCCCTGGGAAGAATAGTGTTTTCCATTTGGCTAATTCTTCTAAAACTTGTTCATTAGTAAATTCACTGCCATGCTCCTTAATCAGATATTTAGCTAGGCCACGCATTGCATATGAATGAGCACAGCCACATGCAGCTGCTCCAGCATTTTGCCTATATTTTTTACCCTGCTCTTCTGTAATCTGCCCTGATTTTATTGCAGCTTCTATTTTTTGATTTAAAGCATTTACATCTTCTTTAGTTACTATAATGGATGCAGCGCCACAACAGTATTCACAGCTTATCTGGGAAACTGTATCTATATACCTGTCCAAATCAGCTCCCTGCAAGGTAATTACATTATCAAGGTTACCAAGAACCTTTATTGTTATATCTGCTTTTTTTGGATCTGCTGCAGAGACGTCATCATAATTTACATTTAATTCTTTTCCATATATGGCTGGTGTTCCTTTTGGCATTATTCCCGAAGCTGAAACTGCCTTTATTATACCACCATCACTTATACCAGTATTTCCACTAGTCATTTTTCCAACATTATACACTAGTAATAATGCTAATACTGCAACTATTACAATCTGAATAATAAATTCTGTATCTTTCTTTTTTTCTGTCATGATATAACCTCCATTAAATTCTTAGAAAATAGCGGATTGAAACACCATATATAAATAACTATGAAACTAGTTTCACTTAAGAATCACTATCTTTTTTCCAAATTCCAGCTGATTCTCCTTTAAGAAGCCTGTCAAGCATTTCCAATTCTTCATAAATGCCTTCAATCAAATCATAATTTTTTGCTTCTTCTAAGGTTACCCATGCATATTCTGTTAATGCTGGACAAAGACTTATTTCTCCTTCACTATAGTCAGCAAAAAGACTAACAATTATTGTGGGTATATTGTCAGAGCGGATATATGAAAGACTTGTTAGGTATTTGATATTTCTAACTTCCAGCCCAACTTCCTCCATAATTTCCCTTTTTAACAAACCTTCAAAAATATTATACCAATGAGAAGAGGTATCTTTTGGCCTTTTTTGATAATCATCCAATTCTAATTTCCCGCCTGGAACTGTCCATTGATTTGGAAATGCCTTTTCAGTCGGCGCCCTTTTAGTAATCAAAAATTTTCCATCCCTTACAATAATTCCAGTCACAACAAGATAATGCGCTTTTTGCGGGTCGTACATAGTAATATTATCTAATAACTAATCTATATAAATTTGTTTACTTCAAAACTATTATATTTGTCATGCCTCTTCTCTTCCTGTCAATTAGCTTTTTCTGCTCAAGCTTATCAAGAATTCTTGTTATTTTTACTTTTGAATAAGATGTTTCTTTTATTAAGTCACTTTGATAGACACTACCCTCCTTTGAGTTTAGAATTTCTATTATTTTTTTTTCCTCCCCATCCAAATTTTCTGGAATCTGTATTTTTTTCTTTTGCATACCCTCTTGCATAACCTCTTCTCTTGGTTTTTCATAAAAAATCAGAAATAATCCAGTAATCAGTAAAATGCCAAAGCTTATACTTCCAATATATAATGGGAGGAGGCTTCTCTCATGTACACATACCCCCTTGATGAGGCAAGATCCACCACTATTTATCATTAATTCTGATATTAAACCTTTAACCTGGATATTATAAATTATCAAACTAGCTAAAACAAATCCAGAAATTATCAAAAGCAATATGCCCAAATATTTACTTTTCATAAATTATATACAGTAAATTGGTTATTTAAATATTTTGATTTAAAATAAGATTAGTTTTAATTTCAAAGTGATAACTCACTTATATAAATAAGCAAGACCTTTCCAATTCAGGCTAACAAGGACAGTTCGGTTGTCCTGGAAAGGATGTCACTGTAAACGCCTCTGTTAAGTGTTCGGCTATTAATAAGGTGTCTGGATTATAACTCACCTTACGAAATCTGCACTTGTTAAGCGTATTTATGGGGCGAAAAAGATAACCTTTAAAGCAAACTAATAGGTTAAGATTGATTTAGTTGGTGTTTAAGGCACTTTTTCACCGAGTCCAGTTGTTAGCTTTATTTAAAATGGCAAAAAGAAAAAAAAGCGTTAAAAGAAAAGTAACTAAGAAAGCAGAGTGTTGCTGTGGAAGAAGCCCAAGCAATAAAAGCAAGGATTCTAAGGTAAGAAAATTAATAAGGCTTTCAAAACAACAAAAAAATAAAAAAAGTAAAAGAAGAAAATTAAAAAGAAAAAATTAACTTTTTCTAAAAATTAAAATCTTTTTTTCTTCATATAACACTCTTTACAAAAGACAGGCTTACCTTCTGTAGGTTTAAATGGAACTTCGCATTCTTTCCCACATTCAGAGCAGGTTGCTTTATGCATTTCTCTTGGTCCAAAATCTCTTCTGAAACCACCGCCTCTATCTCCCCTATCTCCTCTATCGCCTCTATCTCCTCTACTCCCGCCTCTATTAAACTCTCTCATATTATATCTCTCCCATATATTTTATAAGCATATAATAACCTAAAAATGCCTTATATGCTAAAAATCAGATAAAAAACGAGTTTATAAATCTTTTTGATTTAATTCTTCAGTATTTTCTTCACTACTTTCACCAGCAACTACTGTCACAGAGATCAGCTTGTCCCCTTCTTTTAATTTCATTAATCTGACACCCATTGTATTTCTTCCTATTGTTGAGATTCCCTTTGCCGGTGTTCTCAAGACAATCCCTTTCTTTGTTATGAAGATTATATCTTCATCATCTGTCACTGTTTTGGCTGCTATTACTAATCCATTTCTTACTCCTGGCTTTATGTTGATTACCCCTACACCTCCTCTTCTTATCAGCCTGTATTCTTCTATTGATGATTTTTTTCCATAACCATTTTCAGTAACTGTCAGCAATGCATTGGAATCATCTGCAAGCGATGCATCTATAACAGCATCACCTTTTTTCAGCCTTATCCCCCTAATACCTGAAGCATTTCTCCCCATTGGCCTTACATCTGTTTCATTAAACTTAACCGCCATCCCTAATTTTGTTGCAAGCATTATCTTTTGGCTTCCATCTGTGTATAAAACATTGATTAGTTCATCTTTATCTTTTAGAGTAACGGCTGCAATTCCACCTTTTCTAGGTTTTGAGAAATATGCTATTGGTGATTTCTTGATTAACCCTTTCTTGGTAACCATGAACAAATATCCTTCTGAAAAGTTTTCAATCGGCAGTGCTGCTGAGATCTTTTCATCCTCTCTTAATTTTAATAAATTAATTATTGCTGTTCCCCTTGCATATCTGGATGCAGTCGGGATATTGAATGCTTTTAACCAGTATACTTTTCCTTCTGTACTAAAAAATAAGATATGGCTGTGAGTATTTGTTATAAAAATGTCTTCAACAAAATCCTCTTCTTTCATCTCTGTTCCTTTTATGCCTGACCCACCTCTCCTTTGCTGCTTGTATGTGTCTATTGATAATTTTTTTATATAGCCTGTGTTTGTTATAGTAACTACAACATTTTCTTCCTCAATCAAATCCTCTTCATCAATAATTTCAAATTCCTCTGCAATAACTGTTCTTCTTTCATCACCATAAATCTCTTTTAATCCAATTAATTCCTGCTTTATTATACTATATATTCTTGATTCCTCTGCAAGTATCTCCCTATATTCCTGGATTTTAATTACTAAATCATCATGCTCCTGCTTTATTTTTTCAGTCTCTAATCCTGTAATTCTCTGCAAACGCATATCTAAAATTGCCTGTGCCTGCAACTCTGATAATTTGAAGCGCTCTATTAACAAGTTTTTTGCTATTTCCGGGTCCTTAGACGATTTTATTGCTGCAATTACCGGGTCTATGTTTTTTAATGCAACAAGCAGACCAAGCAAAATATGCGCTCTTGCTCTTGCTTTTTCCAGTTCAAAATTAATTCTTCTTGTTGTAACGTCTTTTCTGTGCTTGATGTAATGATATAAAATTTCTTTTAAATTCAAAAGCCTTGGAGAACCATCAACCAAAGCAATCATTATAATCCCGAATGTTGTTTTTAGGGTTGTATGCTTCATTAATTGATTAAGAACTACTTCCGGGCTTGCTGACTGCTTAAGCTCAATAAAAATACGCATACCCTTTCTGTCTGACTCATCTCTTAGGTCTGAGATTCCTTCTATTCTTTTTTCTGTTACAAGGTTTGCTATTTCTTCCACCAGCATTGCTTTATTAACCTGGTATGGAAGTTCTGTAACAATTATACTTGTCCTATCTTTTTTTGTTTCAAACTCTGTTTTTGCCTTGACTGTTATTTTTCCTTTTCCTGTTTCGTAAGCTCTTTTTATCCCCGAAGCCCCGCAAACTATTGCCCCTGTTGGAAAATCCGGGCCTTTGATAAATTTCATCAACTGCTCTACTGTAATTCCAGGATTATCTATCTGAGCTATTAAAGCATCAATTACCTCGTTAATATTATGGGGAGGAATATTTGTTGTCATTCCTACCGCAATGCCTGAAGAACCATTGATTATTAGATTGGGAATCTTTGCTGGCATAACTTTCGGCTCTTTTGTTGAGTTATCATAATTAGACACAAAATCAACTGTCTGCTTTTCTATATCTGCCAGTAATTCCTCTGAAAGTTTTGTTAATCTTGCTTCGGTATACCTCATTGCAGCTGGTGAATCACCATCAATTGAACCCATATTGCCTTGCCCATCTACAAGCAAATATCTCAGTGACCATGGCTGTGCCATTCTTACTAATGAATCATAGATAGCTGTATCACCATGTGGATGAAATTTTGCCATACAATTCCCAACTATGTTTGCTGATTTCTTGAACGGCTTGTTATGTAATAATCCTAATTGCTGCATTGCATAAAGAACTCTTCTGTGAACAGGCTTAAGCCCGTCTCTTACATCAGGCAATGCCCTTGATGTAATGACTGACATAGCATAGTCTATATAAGACTCTTTCATTTCCTGTTCTATTAACCTTATCTGTATTTGTTCAGCCATTTTTTATGAAAAATTTTGATAATAAAAATAAAATAATTGTGTTTTATTGGTTAAAGCATCGTCTTCATTAAATTTTAATAATTGTGGCAATCCAAAATTGAAATGCCTGATTGAATTAGGATTTTTTGTTTTATACAAAATTCCCCCCAATCCTCCCACAGATTCTATTAAAAGGGTATTAGCATTAACTGTTGGGTCTTCTGGATTAGTTGGATAAAGAGGTAAAAAATCATTTACTTCTCTAAATAATTCGGGGTGTAAAATTTCATGTAGCCAATGAGTTGTTTCATGCCCTATAGATTTGTCTCCTTCTTTAGTATCCCTTCTAAGAAAAATAAATCTTTCTTTCCTTGGAACTAACCCAAATGCCTTTTTTTTTTTAAGGTCAAGGAATATTGTATCTTCGATATTATCTATTTCTGCTAGGTCAATTAAATCTTTTTCTTCTGGAGGAATAAAATACAGTGAAGCATCAGAACACCATTGTATACAAGTACCAAAAAAAAGACTTCTATATTTATAAAAAAAATCTGTCCTGGGTATCCCTCCCATTAATAGTTCAGAATGTAAATCAAAAGATGGTGCTAATATTTTTACTGCATTAGCTACATAATCTCTCAATACTTCATTTCCTTTTACTATTTCCCCAAAGTTCAGACTTTCTCCTATCATTTTAAATATCCAAATTCTTTACATCCTTTGCATGCTTTTGTATGAATGCACGCCTTGGCTCTACTTCCTCCCCCATTAAAATTGTAAACATCTTATCTGCCTCAACTGCATCCTCTATTGTAATCTTTCTCAATATTCTTGTTTTTGGATCCATTGTAGTTTCCCATAACTGTTCTGGATTCATCTCTCCAAGCCCCTTGTATCTTTGAATAACTATTCCATCCTGTCCTATTTCAGAAAGTAATGTTTGTAACTCAAGGTCATTAAACAAGTAGGCTTTGTGTTTATCTTTGACAACTTTGTATAAAGGGGGCGTAGCTAAATAAATATAACCTGCTTCGATTAGTGGCTTCATATACCTGTAAAAAAATGTTAAGAGTAAACATGAGATGTGAGCACCATCTGTGTTATGCAAAAGAAAATTTCCTATTCCTCCAACAAAATTATGATTAGATGTTACTGATAAATCATAAACATATTCTTCTTGGGTAGTTACCTTTTTGATGTCTTTAATTTTAATTGCATATAAATCATGAGAAACTTTAAATAAATCTTTTCTTTTAAATTCATAATCTCTTTTTAGTTTTGTTAATTCTTTTTCTAAAAGTTTAGCCCTTTTATGTCTTTTCCATATAGCTTTTATTTTTTTTAGTTCGTTATATCTTATTGTTAGTATATAACTTTCTCTAGAATTCCTGTTATTTTTCTTATTTGCTTGCCTAACATTGTAAGAAGGAAAAATACCTAACTGTCTGTACATATTAAGTAATCCTACTATCAACTCTTTTGATATTGAAGAATGCTGTAACCTTGATTCTGAAGGCAAAATATACCCATCTGTGTGTAGATGCCCCTCCAATAATTTATATTGAATGCTTTTTTTTAGATTAAAAAATATATTTGGAATAAATTTATTATAAACTCTTTTGTTGTATAAATCTAATTTTTTTAGGATTAGCTTAAATTCCAATGAATGAAATAGTATGTTATTTTTGTCTTGGATAGTTTTTTTACCAAATTTCTTTTTTATTATATTTGAAAGAATTTTCATAGTGATTTTTTTGTCTTCCTTATTTAAAGAAAAACAGAATCTATTTGGGTCTTTTTTTGTATGTGCTGGTGAACCATCCCCAAGATATGCTCCAATAAGATAGGCAAAATCTTCATCAACATTATATTTAATCTGAAGTGAGTTATTGATTTTGTTATAATATAACCTTGCTCTGTTTAGATCTTGTAATTTGAATTTTTTCTCAAATATATCAAATGGAATTATTGTCTTGAATTTAAAATCATCCAACTTTAATCCAATTAAATCTAAATATCTTTTAAGTTGTTTATACTTTGGCCTTACATTATCTATTTTTAATTCCCATTGCTCTAAAATTGTATGATAAATTCCTATTTTCTGAGCTAATTTTTTTCTTGTGATACCTTTTCTTATTCTTTGTTTTTTTATTTTGTTCCAAGATTTTATATCAATATCTATTAATGCTTCATTTGGAAGTTTTCTTGGTTTTTTATTTAATACAACAAATATTTGCTTTTTAGTTTTGTTTTCTAAATTACATAGTTCATTTGTTAAATTTAAATTAATAACTTTATCATTTCTTGATATTTGAGAAGGTATTATAAGATAATCTTTTTTAGTCAATTTTCTTACTTCATCTAATTTTACTTTTTTATCTTTGTAAGAATAAATACTGTGATCTCCGGTTGTTGTGATATTATACCCTTTAACTGTTTTAATGCTGTACATTTCAGTTCTTTTTGGGTGTTTTAATGGAGAATATATTTTTTTAAGCTCTGTTTTCTTTCCATCAGAACTTTGAGTATAGAATTCACTTTCTTGTTTGGTATCAATGAATTGACCAAATCGCCATAATTCCAACAAATCATTTTTTTTATTATAGAGCATTATTGGTGTATCGTAACTAACACTATCTGCATCTGTCATGATTATTATTTTATGATAACGTGCTTTCTCAAGATTAAATTCATCCCCTATTGAAGTACCTATTGCAGTGATTATCATCCTTATTTCATCATTCAATAAAAGTTTGTTTAGCCTTGATTTTTCTACATTAAGAATTTTACCTTTTAGTGGCAAGATGGCTTGGTTTTGTCTTGTTCTTGCTTGCTTCGAACTTCCAGCGGCCGAATCTCCTTCCACAAAAAATATTTCTGATTTTGCAGGATCTGCTTCCTGACAGTCTGCTAATTTTCCTGGAAGTGCTGAACCTGCCAAAGATGATTTTCTTCTTGTCAGCTCTCTTGCTTTCCTGGCAGCCTCTCTTGCTTTTGCTGCATTCATGCATTTTGAAATTATCAGCCTTGCTATCTGCGGGGTTTCTTCAAAATAAGTAGAAAGCTCTTCATATAATATTGAATTAACAATTCCCTTTACTTCTGAATTTCCTAATCTTGTTTTTGTCTGCCCTTCAAATTGGGGATTTGGTATTTTTAGCGAGATTATTGCTGCAAGACCTTCTTTTGCATCATCACTTGTTATACTCTCACCAAAATTATTTTTTTTGATATAATCATTAACAGCACGAGTCAGCGCCATTGAGAATCCAACATAGTGAGTTCCGCCTTCAATTGTATTTATTGTGTTTACAAAAGAAAAGATTGATTCATTAAATGTGTCATTATACTGCAGGGCAATTTCTATAACGGTAGAGTCTGTTTTTTTTGAAATGTAAATAGGCGGATGAAATTTGTTCTTTCCCTTGTTTATATCTTCTACAAAAGAAACAATTCCCCCTTCGAAAAAGAATTTTTTCTCTTTTTTAGAATCTTTGATTATTATTGTTACACCGCTGTTTAGGTATGCTAATTCCTTCAAACGTGATGCAAGTATTTCAAAATCAAATTTTATTTCCTGGAATATTTTATCATCCGGCAGGAAGGTAACTTTTGTCCCTGTTCCCTCTGCTTTTCCAATAACTTTTAAATCTGCTTTTGGATTTCCATGATCATATTCCTGATAGTATAATTTATCATTTCTTTTTACTTCAACTTTTAGGGAAGAAGAAAGGGCATTAACTACTGAGATACCTACACCATGCAGACCACCAGAAACCTGATAGGTCTTTTTATCAAACTTTCCACCTGCATGCAATTTTGTAAGAACTAGCTCTACTGCTGATTTTTTATAAACTGAATGAATATCAACTGGAATTCCTCTACCGTCATCCTCAACTGTTACAGAGCCATCTTCATTTAATGTTACAATTATATTTTTACAGAAACCTGCTAATGCCTCATCTATTGCATTATCCACTGCTTCATAGACAAGATGATGGAGCCCTCTAGAAGAAGTATCTCCTATATACATACTTGGGCGTAGCTTGACTCCTTCTAAGCCTTCAAGCACTGTAATATTTTCGGCGTTGTAACTAGTTTTTGGCATTTTATAACCTTAATTTTAGACCCCTATGACATAAAAAAATGGTCTTAATTTAAAAAACTTTCTGAGGCTTAAATGGCAAAATATTGGCATTAGAAGGCGTATAGAGGCCATTTTTGTCTAAAAAACACCAAAAAAAGGAAAAGTATATTAAGGAGAAAAGAAAGAAAAAGATTATAACCTATCTTTAAGCAAAAATGCATAATGGTGTTTTATTCTAGAACGGGGGTAATAACCGCTACTTAAATCTTCTACTGCCTGTCTTGCCAATCTTGCTTCAATAATAGTTATGTGTCTGTCTATTTGATCCCCATAATCATTTATCTTAAGATCTCTCTTCTGTTCAAATGATAAGTACACTCCTGGATGTCTTGTCAATCTTTCGTCAATACATTTTTCAATACTAGTTGTGCATCTGTCCATTTCATTATAATAATTCCTTATCTTCTGTTCAAATGATAATGTTTCTAATAATTTTTTCTCTTTACCAGAACATTTTATAAGATATTGACCTCTAAAATATTGAACTCTTCTATTTAGATATTCAACTCTAAATTTTTTCTCTTTATCGGAACATTTTCTAAGATATTGTCTAAAATATTGAACTAAACTATCTAATCTATCTGATTCAGAAAGTTCCTTTCTTGTTGATCGTTCTTCTACTCCGTCTGCAATAGATTTTAATAATTGAACTGTTTTTTCTCGATTTATTAGTATTTCTTGTCTACGAAATCCCAAACCCCCTGCTAGTGGTCCAACTGTCATTTATTCCCCCCTAAATTATAACCTCTTTTTTTACCTTCATTAAATCCAACAATCCAATTTCTAAAAGGCAATTCTTTAACATTATAAATAGCAGGGCAAATACCTACACTGCATTTTAATTCTTCTGGAGTCCTATCTATTAATTGGTATTTCATAAAAAATTAGGTATTATACATAGATTTATAACTTTCTTTATAAAAGTACTAATTTACTAAATATTTTAATCTTTATTTTTAATAAATAGATAAATTTAAATAGTTTTTTAATATTATAATTCTATGGAGCTTAAACAGACAGACAGGAAACTATTAGGTTTTTTGTACCATAGCAACAGAGAGCCCTTAACAAAGATAGCCAAAGCAACAGGGTTAAGCAGAGAGCAGGTAGATTATAGAATAAATAAATATATTGAAGAGGGAATAATAAGAAAATTCTTCACAGTTTTCAATTATTCAAAGTTAGGATATCCCTATTTTGCTATGCTATTATTAAAATTCAATAAATACAGCGATTTAAAGCAATTCAAGGAAAGCTTAGGAAAGAACAAGCATTGTATTTCTTACGGCAATATACTTGGAAAATATGATATGTATATGGATCTTGTTTTTAAAAATGAGAAAGAGCTGAATGAATACCTTGCAGAGCTTATTAATAAGGATTTATCAGATTATTTACTGATAAAGCCGTATTTTGCAGAGCTATATCCCTTAAAGTTTTTGAAGGATAAGAAAGAGGAGAAAAGTTTTTTATTGGCTGATTATCCGGGAAATGAAGTTAAGCTTGAAAAGACAGAGATTGAGATTTTAAAACTGCTAAATGAAGATGGAAGGATTAGAATAGTGGATATTGCAAATAAGCTTAATATTTCCAATGAGCTTGTTATTTACAAACTAAAGAAGCTGTATTCTAATGGAATAATTCTTGGAAACAGGATACAATTTGATATGAATAAACTTGGATATTTTTATTCTGGAATTTTATTGCAAATGAATAATATGAAGAAAGAGAATGTTGAAAAAATGAAAAGATTTGCAAAACAACATCCTTTTGTTAATTCTTTTTCATTGTCTGTTGCCAAGCCCAATTGTTTTATGCAATTTTTCCACAGAACAGAAGAGGAGCTGAGAAAAGGTATAGAGGAATTGAAAGAAACAATGAAAGATGAGAACATGGAACTTGACATTATTTTTGTTTCGGATGACAAAGAGAAGGCTAATGGACTGCCTTTTTTATAAAAGAAAATGTTTAAAAAGGATTAATACAATACAAGTCTAGATGAAAAAAATTCTAGTTGACACAAACTTTTTGTTAATTCCATTTCAATTTAAGGTGGATATTTTCAAGGAAATTGACAGGATTGTTGATGAAAAATATGAAATTTTTATTATAGACAAGACAATAGGTGAGTTAGAAAAACTTATAAAGGGGGGAAAAGAGAAAGAAAGAAAGGTTGCAAGAATGGCTTTGCAGTTAATTAAGAAATTTAATATCAAAATAATCAACACCCAGGGAGATAATGTTGATGACATTATTGTCAAATTAAAAGACAAAGACACCATTGTAGCGACGATGGATAAAGAGCTTAGGAAAAGGTTAAAGGGAGATGTCATTGTTTTAAGGCAAAAAAAATATCTAAAATGTTTTACGAGATAAAAATAAGAGACCATATAAGAGTTCCTCCAAAATTGCTTGGAGAGAACGTAGAGGAAAGCGTATTAAGCAGCTTAAGCAACAAATATGACGGCGGCTTTATTTCTAAGGAATTGGGTATTGTAATCGGGGTTGCAGGAGTAGAAGAAGTGAAAGAGGGGGTTATAATTGCAGGTGATGGCGCTGCTTATTATGATTCTGTATTCAGATTATTAATTTTCAAACCTGAGATACAAGAGGTTGTTTTAGGAAGCGTAACTGACATTACTGATTTCGGTGTTTTCTTTAATATGGGTGCTATAGACGGCATGATTCATATAAGCCAGACAATGGATGATCATGTAACCGCCAATAAATCTGGAAGTTTAACAGGAAAAGACAGCAAAAAGATTTTGAAAACAGGAGATAAATGCAGGGCAAGAATAATTGCTATAAGCTATAAAGATATTAATAATCCAAAGATTGGTCTGACAATGAGACAGCCTTGGCTTGGAAGCTTTAAATGGATTGAAGATTTAAGGAAGAAAGACAGCAAGGGGAAAAAGGAAGAATGAATAAATTTTGCAAACATCAATTAAGGGAAAATCCAGGAATATGTGATGAAAAAGTTATTGGATGCCATTATACTCCAAATGATATTTATTAAAATAATGGTGGTTTAGCTATTGCACGTAAAAATGGAAACGGAGAAAGGACAGAGTGTTGCGAGACTTTTGTTGCTCCTCGGTCATATAGGTTAGACACATCCGGGGTTTATAAAAAATGAAGAAGAAAGTATGCAGGAATTGTAAAATCTTTGTAAAGGGAGAGCAGTGCCCTATCTGCAAGAATTCCAATTTTAGTGAGAGCTGGAATGGAAGAATTAATATTCTAGATGCTGAAAAGAGCGAGATAGCAAAAAAGATTGAGATTAAAAGCAAGGGAGAATATTGTATCAAAGTAAGATGAAAAAGCTAGAAGAAAAAGATATCCCTTTATTATCAAGAAAGAGAATAACATATGAAGTAGAGCATATAGGAGCTGCTACCCCAAAGAAAGAGGATATTAAGAAGAGGGTTGCTCAGGATTTAAAGGTTGATGAAGGGCTAATAATTATAAGGCATATTTATCCTCATTTTGGTGTTGAGAAGGCCAAGGTTATTGTCAATGTTTACAAGGATAAAAAAGACCTTGAAAAATTTGAGAAAATAAACAAGAAGGCAAAGAAAGATGGGAAAAAAGAAAAAACCAAAGAACAAAAGACCAAGTAAGAAGTGGGAAAAGTACAAAGTAGAAGCAGGAAAATTAGTTAAAGCTAAAACCTGCCCTAGATGCAGAATTCATTTCTTAGCAGACCACAAGGATAGATGGTACTGCGGGAATTGCCACTATCTAGAAGTTAAGAAATAATTATTCTATACAGTATTTTTGTTTTAATTGCTCTTTAGCCTTTCTACTTTTTCTACCAAGGAAGGTTAAAATACCCAAATTACCAATAAAACTCAAAAAACAAGAAGCCCCCCCTATCCACCAATATGTGTTTGATTCTTTGTCCAAGTATTCTTTAAATTGAGTATATGGTTTTACTATTTGAGATAATCTTAAACTATCTTGTCTTAAATTTGTTACTAATATTTCTAATTCTATTTTATTATTATTCAAATGCTTATAAATGTCTTCCCTTGTTTTAGTAGATATTTCATCGACGAATACTATCTCATGCTCTTCTAATTCTCTTTTAAATTGCGCCAAAAGATTGTTGGTTTGTTTGTATTCATTTATAATTGGATTTTCAAAAAAATCTACATATGGTCTTACAGTAAGACTAAATCCTCCAAGAATACCTAATACCGTATATGTAAATGCTCTAGAACTATTTTTAAGACTTTTTTTATTTATAATCTTAAGTTCTCTATTATACGCTCGATTTTCTGTCATTTTTTTATATAGTCCCCCCTAAGGTCGTAAAACCCAAGAGGGCAGTCCGAAGACTACCATCCTGGGAAAAAGAGGTGATAAAATAAAGAAAAATAACTAGTATTTAAACCTTTCGGTATGTTTCTACTTTTTAATAGTTACATTATGGTAGGCCTGCTGCAAACATACCCATCAAAATAATTATAACCACTAATGATATTGAAAGAACTAAGCTTGGTATTGCTAACCACATTCCTTTAAGATTTTTATTTTTTTTAATTTCTATTATCCCCATTATACCCAACACTATAGATACTAAACAAATGATAGGTATATAAAGAAAAAAAGAGTCTAAAAAATTAGAAATGGATTCGCCTGTATCATAAGAAAAAAGATATTCACGGTTATATTGCTCTGGATATGCTTTTTGAAAATTTTTTAGATAAGGATCATTTTCTGACCTAGGATATGTGTTTAACATTACAAAAAAAACTGATGATCCCCATAAAACACAAAATATTATTAAAACAAATGAGGCTAATATCCTTTTTGAGTATTTTTTCTCTTCTTTCATAACTATCCAATAAATTTATAAGTTTATAAAAGTTTCTTGGTGTATGCAGAACAGAATATTTGACTTATTATTGAAAGAGGATGAGATTACCTGGCAGACAATTATCTATGATTTAGTCAGGTCAGAGCAGATGGATCCGTGGGATATTGATATTAGTTTGCTTGCCAAAAGATATCTAGAAACTGTAAAGAAACTTAAGGAGATGAATTTCATTATTTCCGGAAAGGTAATACTTGCCAGTGCTATACTTCTTAAAATTAAAAGCCAGAAATTAGTTGATGAAGATCTGGTTAGATTTGAAGAATTAATTAATCCTCCTGAAGATGATTTTCATGAAGAACTATTTGACAATGATCTTGATTTAAGGGACTTTGACGGGAAGAGGGTAGTAATCATTCCAAAAACACCCCAACCAAGAAAAAGAAAGGTTAGTGTTGAGGATCTGGTCAGTGCATTACAGAAGGCTCTGGCTGTCGGGAACAGAAGGGCGGTAAGATTATTGGGAGAAAGGGTTAATGAGGTTAAGATTCCTGAAAGAAAGATTGATATTACCAAGGTTATTCTTGATGTCTATGAAAGAATAAACTCATTTTTTAAAAGCGGGGAGAGATTAACTTTTGAAGAGTTTGTCAACAGCCCCAGGAGAGAGGACAGAATAGCAATGTTTGTCCCTTTATTACACTTAGATAATCAGAGGAAGATTGATATGGCGCAGAAGGAGCATTTTGGAGAGATTGAAATCTGGCTGAAGAAAGAGTAAGTTTTATATACAAATAAATCTTTTTTTCTTTAATGATTGATTATATAAGAGCAATAAAGAGGCCTTTTAGTGATTCTAAAAAATTATTACTTGGGTTGCTTTTTAGTGTTATCCCAATTGTTAATTTTATTGGCTCTGGCTATCAATTAGAATGCTGCAGAAGCGCTTATAAAAATAAATTAGTATTACCTGAATGGAAAAATTATGGTGAATTATTCATAAGAGGGATGTTAAACGGTGTTATATGGATAATATATTCTATCCCTGTTATGATTGTATTTTTTTATGTTATTGGAAAAAGTATATTTACCCTAGCTAATTTATATGAGGCTGATACCAGTGTTTTTTTAGCTGAATTGATTAGAAGTGTTGGATATAGCTTGATAGCAATTGTTTTGCTTGGGATATTAACTACTTATGTATGTTATTATGCCAGTGTCAGGTTTGCAATGAATTATAAGTTTAAAGAGGCTTTTGAATTTAAAGAAATTTTAAAGGGTATATTCAGAAAAGAGTATTTCTTTGCCTGGCTAGTTGCTGGAATTTATAGTCTCATAATAGGACTATTACTGGGAATTATTCCCTTCCTTGGCAGTGGAATTGCTGGTTTCCTTTCGGGTGTAACATTCATGACTGTTCTTGGGCAGGTTTACAAAGAGCAAGGCTTATAAAGCGTTCAAATTCTTTTTTAATTATTCTTGGAGGTTTTTTACAATGGTTAAATTATATGAAGAACATAGAATTAAAAAGTATATTGATGCAGCAATACTAGTTGGCAGTATATATCTTTTAGCAGCAGCACCCTATGTAATAGGAATGGTGGGTAAAAATAGTGGATTAGAAAAAAAAGTAGAGTGTGTTAATACTAAATAATGTATTTTTTAATATTTTTTATTGTCACTAATTTTTCTTTTCCTGTTTTCATGTTTCTTAATGTAACTTTCTTTGCTTTTAGCTCTTTATTTCCTATAAAAACAACATAAGGGATGTTTAATTTGTCTGCATAATCAAGATTTCTTGAAAGGCTTCTGTTGATTAAATCCGTGTCTGTATTAATATTATTTTTTCTTAATTCTTTTCTTAGTTTTCTTGCCATTTCTATGCATTCTTTCTTTTCTATTCCCACACTTATAATATATACCTTTGTTATTGATTCCATTTTTTTGTCTTTTAATAATTCAAAGATTCTTTCTAAACCGAAAGAGAGCCCAACAGCAGGGTAACTTCTTTTTGAATCCAATAATTTTGATATCATTTTATCATAACGACCGCCACCCCCAATAGAAAATCCAGTATCAGAATTTTTCAAGCCAATCTCAAATATTGTTCCTGTGTAATAAGAGAGGCCACGAACTAAGGGCAGACAGATTTCTATTTTTTTATATACTCTAGGAAGAAGTTCTTCTAATTCCTTTATTCCTTCCTTATTTATTAATATTTTCTTTAATTTTGCGAGTTTCTCTTTGTTGTTTCCCTTTATTTCTATGATTTCTATAATCTTTTTTATCTGATTATTGCTTAATTTTTTCTCTTGCAACTCTTTTTTTACTCCATTAATCCCTATTTTATAGTATTTATCTAAAGTCAGCATAACAGAATCCTTATTTTCTGTTACATTGGCTGCTTCAATAATAGCATCCAGGATTTTTCTGTTGTTTACTTTTATTATTATGGGGATTTTTAATTTTTCAAAGACAGTGAAAGCAAGGTTCAATAGCTGGGCTTCTGCTCCCATTCCTTCACAACCAATTGTGTCAACATCGCACTGCCAGAATTCCCTTAACCTACCTTTCTCTATAGGACCATCACGAAAGACAGGACCCATTTGGTAACATTTGAAGGGAAGTTTCATCTCTGGGTTTAAAGCTATAAAATTTGCTAATGGCACTGTAAAATCATATCTTAATCCTAACTGCCTGTTTCCTTGGTCTTTAAGCTTGAATGTTTCTTTGAGTATTTCTTCTCCACCAGAGTATTTTGATGCAAGGGTTTCATAACGCTGCAGTATCGGGGTTTCTATAGGCATAAACCCGTATAGTTCAAAGACTGAGCGAATAGTATCTGTTATGTAATTCCTTATAATCTTTTCATTCGGTAAAAAGTTCCTTGTTCCTTTTGCATCAGTTAGATTCATTTTTAGTTTATAGGGCAGATGGTGGGATTTGAACCCACGATATCAAGCTCCACAGGCTTGCATGTTAACCAGGCTACATTACACCTGCCATAACCTCCTTTCCTAATTCAGGATACTGTTTCTTCCAATTTATAACTCTAACGATATTTTTTGGATTATTCCAACCAATTAATTTTGAATAAACTTCTAATCGTTTATAGCCATTTAAATCGATCCTCCAACAAGATTTAGTTTTTGATATTTTTGGGTTTAAACCTAGCATAGATAATATTTCTGCTACATCAAATATCAACTTTTTTGATTTCAAAGTTAAAGTAATCAATGGGTAATAATTTCCTAAGTTTTTGTATTTTTTTATAAAACATACTGAGCCATCTGTATCAAATAGCCCTCTTATAAAGGAGGTTAGAATTTTTGTATCATTTACTTTTATAATTTTTATTAAAGCAATACTATTTTTTCTACCTGCAGGAATTCCCAGGACTTTATTTTTAAATCCCCATAATGCTTTAGATGTTATCTCAAATCCGTAAGTTGTCTCATATTCTTTTAGATTTATATCTAAATTAAACAAATTTTTATAGAGTTTCCTAATAAATAAATCGTAATATTCTTTTTCCTTTTTGTCTCCCTTAAGTCTGTATTCATGTCTGTTTTCAGAAAGGAAACCGTCTCCATAATGTATGCCTATCTCTTCAGCAAGCTCAGGGGTTAATTTGTCTGGAAGGTTTATATTTTTTCCTAAATCATATCTGCTTAATTGAATATCAGAATTATTAAGTGAGAGTATTTCCGATTCAAATTTTATGTTAATTTCCTGCAATTTTGCTCTTTTTTCTCCAAATGCTTTTCTCCCTATTATTGATTCAAATATTGTTATTTTTGCTTTATATTGTCTTAACATTTTTGTTTTAGAAATATTTTTTAGTCCACATATTTTAATAAATAAGTTGTAAGGTAAATTACAGTACTCATATTGATATGATTTTTCTAAAGTTCTACAGTTTACATTGAGTTTTTTTGCTAATTCTATCCAAGATAAGCCCAATTCTTTTTTTGTATCTAACAAAAATTTTTTTTGTTTTCCATTAGTAAATGTCACCCTTTTTTCCATATAACCCATAATGTTTTGATTGTATTTAAGTGTTTTTATACTAACGATTATACTTTCTTTATTGTTTTTGAAAAGAGTTTTAACTAAGAGAAATCTACTAACAATGAATACAATCAACTCTTGTCATTTTAATCAAATATATGGTCAAAAATATCCTTTATAAACCTTACTGTTCTATTTTTTAAGTCTCATCTTTTGTGGAATATCTAAAATATCTGCAAGAAATTCTAAGCCACCTTGTTCTTTAAATTCTCCTTTCTCAAAAACTTTTCTATATCTATTAACACCCTCCCAATAAAGGTGATATTTTGCAGCACTTTTAGGATCAGAAATGTCTGGCTTGGGAATTACATTTGAATAAGGTCTATTTGGAACAATTCCTCCAATAGTACCGAATGCTTCTTTTCCATTACCCAATTTAACATTATAAACAGAAACTTTGCTTTTTATTTTTTCAAATATTTTAAATTCAAAATCACCAATATACTCCATGCTTTTAAACTCTGCTTTTAAATAATGGGGGCATTCTCTTATTAAATAATCTTTTAAATATTTATGTAAATTTTCTTTGGTATATTTCATTTTTGAATATTTATTTTGGTAAATAGTTTATTATATCAGATAGATTGTTTGAATTAATAATGTGTGTTGCCACTTTTTTCAGCTCATCAGATTTTGAATTAAAAGCTATTGATAAACCAACTTCTTTAAATGCTTTGACGTCAATATCATCATCCCCTATGTAAATACATTCTTTGGTAGAAATGCCCAAATCATTACATAAATCTTTTATTATCTTTGATTTTTCTTCTTTTCCCGAACCAATAGGCCAGACAAATTCCCCTGAGACTTTTCCATCTTTAATAATCAGTTCATTTGCAAATATATGGTCAATTCCAAAATCTTTTTGTACTCTTCTTGCAACATCTATAGATGAAGCACTTACAATTGCAGTAATCAATCCTTTCTTCTTAACATAGTCAAATGTCTTTTTTACACCTGGGAGATATTCCAAAGAGTTTACTAAATCATAATAAGGCTTTGCATCTTTCCCTTTCCATAGTTTTACAACAACTTCTTCAACTAATTTATTATAATTTGTGTGCAAATATTTTTTTGTTAGAATTTTTCCTTGCTCTAGTGTACCAAATTTTTTATGTAATTCCATCCAAAAACTGATGTCTTTGAAGATTACACCATCCATATCAAAACAGATTAGCTTGTACATACGGCAAGAATAATTAATTAATATTATAAAACTTACTATTCTTATTTTTGAATCATAATATTTATATTCTCTGAATAAATTTATTATAATATGGGTAAATGGGCAAAAAATATATTTGGGCAAGAAAATATCGGAGAGATAGGGATAGTTGTAGCTGGAACAAGCCTCCCTGATTTTGAAAAAAGTATTCTTAAAATGTTTGATAAAGTGATTTCAAGCAAGGATTTAGTATATCATACACATTTAGTAAAAAAGAATAATAGAGTATATCCAATAGTTTTTAACATATATGGGGCTCCTGCAATGATTGATGTCCTTACACTAATGCATGATGGCGGATGCAGGACAGTTATTTTTATAGGGGCTGCATACGGTGGCTTTAAGAATTTAGATGTGGGGAGCACTGTTATCCCTAACAAATCTTATCATTTTGATGGCATTTATCATCCAATTGAGCCAGACAGAAAATTTGGTGTTCCAGACAGAGAATTAAAAAATAAAATGGAAGAATTGTTTAAGAAAAATAATATAAAGTATGTAAATGGGACCAACATATCTGTCCCTGCAGTTACTTTTCAAATGCCTCATGCTAATCAAGAGTATCAAAAGATTAAACCCTCAACAGTAGAGATGGAGCTTGCTGCCTGTTATTCCAGAGCAAAAGATATAGGGATTAGGAATGCTGGTATTTTGGTTATTAGTGATAATAGAAAAAGCAGTGTTGGGGACCAAACAAAGAAAAAACTCCGTTATTCTGCAAAAATAAAAATCTTCAAAATAATTATAAAAAATATTAACTCTTTTAAACTATCTCCATTAAAAACTGAGAAGGAATTTAGCATTGATAAGCATCTGGCTTCTATTATTGAAGACCCAAATGATAAAACAAATATTTATAAAAAAAATTAGAGATAATTTTCAAGTTCTTTAACTGAATTAATATAAATTAAATTTCCTTTTAAATCTTCCTCTAATTCTGGCGGTAATTTTGATGACAATGTATTTTCAAAAACAAGTAATTTTGTTTTCTTACCGAGATATTTATAATGATATTTTAGCGTTGCAACATCACAGATAGCTCCTCCTGACATACCAATACAGATTGAAATATCCCCTTGTGCTGCAATCCTCCCATTTAAGTCGTACCAATCTCCTATATTAAATTCCTCATCAGAAATATGCCTGTACTCTTCAATATGCATTATCCCGTAATCTTTGTCATCTTCTGGAATTGCTCCTATTACTTTAGGGCCATTATTTTCTTTATAGACTTTAGCAACTTTATATGGAATTCCTCTGGCAGGAACAATTACTAACTCTACTTTTTTTCTTGCTAATGGCTTTCCAACCTCTTCTATAAGAGTTTTAACATCATTTTCTGACATTCCAGAGAAACGATGTATTTTTGTTACATCTCCTGCTCCTAAAATTGAAACTTTCATTTTAACAAACTTGAGCTTTAAGAAGTATTTTTCTATTCAAAACTTTACTAGCATTTAAAATTTCCATACCAAGGAGTTTCCCCTTATTATCAAAATCAAGAATTATATTTTCATTTAGCTCGATAGTTTTTTTGGCTTCTCCTTCTTTTATAGGGAATTCTAAATAAACATAACCAGCATCCACTTCCTTATCATATTCAAATTTCATATTCTACATTACAGTTATTATCCTTATATATTTTTCTATTTCCACAAATTTTACTTTGCAGCACTATACCAAGATATTAAAGATATAATCTTTTTTATCTAGAATAAACTATACTTTCTGGTTTCCATCCATCTGGAATTTTGTATCTTTCATCTAAAATAGTAGCTTGAGAAATTCTTTCTATTACAAAGATTCTTTCTTCATTTCTCAAATGACAATAAGCAATAATAAATTCCTGGTCAAATTGATATATAGAAACAACTCTCCATTTTACTTCATCTGATGAAAGACTGTAATATCTAATTTTTACTTTCTTCTTTTCTTCAAATGCCTGTTTTAATAGATTTTTAATTTCTTTTTTATCGTGAACATATTTCTTCTTTTCATCCTTATTTATTTTTTTTAGAATCCCTTTTACTTCCTTGTCGTTGGATTTTGTTAAAATTTCCTTTAATTTACTTTTTTCAACATTTGTAAGAGACACCATATTATTTTATTAATATTTTAATCTCATTAATAAAGTCCTTAGCCCTTCTTAAGGATGTTTGAGCATAACTTATTTTTATGCTTTCTGTCATGTTATATTGAAACCTGCGCCTTTTCTCTCTTTCATATTCTAAATCCTGAAATAATTTCTCTGCTTGTTCAGAATAACTTATTAAATCCATTGCCTGACCTTTTGCTTCTTCGTATATCTCAAATAATTCCTTTGCTATCTTATTATTTTTAATAAAGTAAAAGTAAAAAACATCAGAAGCAACTTTATGAACAATTTTTTCACCCAATTTTATTCCTTGTTTTGAAAACAAAGCATTCAAAATATAAAACATGGAATAATACGAAGTCGTAATTACCCAAAGATAAGTTTCAAAATCATCCAACAGCCCAAGCTTTTTCTTTAATTCATTATTCTCAGAAATTTGCATAAGTGTGTCTGCTGTTTGAAGTGTCTTTTCTGCATTCTTAACATAAAAACCCGTTAGATTGCTATACTCTCCTTTTTTGAATAATCCCTCTTTTTGATAAATATTAATATTTGATTCAATAATCTTGTTCTCTTTTTCTGTTTTCATTCTGTCAACCTCACTGCTTCATAAAACTGTTCACATCCATTAAAGATAATATGGCTTTTAACTATCTCTTTTCCAACATTCATTTCTTTTGATTTTAACATCTCTATAAACTCCTTATAATTAAACCCCAATGAATGAATATTTAATGAAGATAGCCTTTTTTTTGAATTAACTGCTCTTTCTACTTCTTCTTTATTTTCACCTGCAGTTATTATTGCTATATCCAAATCAGAATGTTTATCAGCATTGCCTTTAGCATATGAACCAAATAAAAGCAGGGTATAATCTGGAATTTTTATGCTTGACACTATATCTTCAATAATAATCATAATTTTTTTATTTTTTAGCAAAAATTCTTTTGCTTTTTGTGAATTAATAAAGCAAACAACATTAATATTGTTTTTATAATCAATAGAGCAATAATGAGACCTGCCTTTAATTTCCCTTTTTATTATTTTCTTATCGGCTAATCTGTTAATACTACTATGAATCTTTACATAGGGTTTTTTTAACTTATCTGCTATTTCTTTTATAGAAAATTCCTTATTAAGATTTTCAATTAAGAAATTAAGCACTTCAAAATCTGTTTTTTCTAATTGAATATATACCATATGTAGTATAATATTATACCTTTAGTGGTATATAAATGTTTTGTTCCGCTCATTAAATGAATAGAATTAGTAGCCCATTACTCTCTTCTTTTTAACTGCTAATGATTCCTCTTCGTCTATAATATCTGATTTAGAAACAGAGCTGATAAGATCACTGGCTGTCATTTCTTTCTCTATTGTTCCACGCTTGCCACAGAAGGGGCAGACATGAACTGCTTCAAAACCAGACGGCCTGAAAAACTTGTAATTGCAAGATGTACAGTAATATTTTATTTCTGCTATTCTTTTTGGCTTTTCCTTTTGTTTTACATCCTTATTCTGGGGAATACTAAATTCATCCCCTTTAATCCGTGTAAAGCAGGAGCCGCAGATTTTTCTTCCTTCGTGGATTCTTAAATCTATTACAGGAACAGAACGTTTACACATCGGACATTGTACAGAAGTTTCTCTATCCATTTTTTAACCCCAATTTTTTAAGTATATTACCAAAAAATGATGATTCTCCTATATAAGCTTTTTCGTTGTAGGATATATTTAATATTTTGGCTGCTAATTTCTTGTAATTTATTGCAGCCTGAGACCTTGGAAAGGCATGAACTACCGGCATTTTTAAGGCTAGAGCTTCCCTCATCTTGTCATCCTCTGGTATATAGCCAATTACGGGATATTCAAGCATTTCTTCAACATCTTTCTGGGAGATATCAAATTTGTCTTTCCTAACTCTTGTGACTAAAACACCTAATATGGGTTTTTTCATCTTTTCAGCCATTTTTATTGTTTTTAATGCATCTGTTAAGGCAGGCAGCTCTGGGTTTGTTACTATCAATAATTCATCTGCTGCTTTCATTGCTGCTAATGCTTCTCTTCCCAAGCCAGCTGCTGCATCTATTATTGCATAATCTGTCAGGCCTTCTATATCAAGCAAATTCCTTTCTAATTTTAAAGGATCTATGTTTACTATACTTGAGGGAGATAAAGAGCCTGGAATGACTTTCAAAGAAGATGGATGAAGATAAGTGGCTTCTGAGATATGCTTCTTTCCTCTAAGAACATTATGGATTGTAACCGGGACTGATGGAACTCCAAGAAATATACCAATATTCGGGGTTGTAAGATTGGCATCAATGATTGTTGTATCCTTGCCAAACTGGTTTAATGCTGCCCCTAAATTAATTGTTGTTGTTGTTTTACCTGCTCCCCCTTTTCCAGAGATGCAGGTTATTATTTTTGTGCTCATTTTTTCCTCTTTGGCTTTAGGGTTAAACTGAATTCATCCATATAATTTATTAAATCATCAACCTTTTTATAGTATTCCTTTACTGTTTCTGAGGTTACAGCTGCAAACTCTGTTCCCTGCTCATCCAGGGCAAACATGGTTACGTTTTTTCTGAATTCCTCTTTTTTTGCATGCTCTGCTTTTATAACTGTCCTGAGAAAAAAATAAAATGAGATTAAATTACTTATTTCTTCTGAATTTTTGAATAATTTTCTTATCTGCTCGGTTCTTAGTTTTGGTGATGGCTGGATTTCTTTTAAATATCCCTTTTCTTTTGCTTCTTCCAAAACATCCTTTATTTCCACTTCCATTGCACTGACTAATCTCTGCAGGATTGACAGCAAAACATCTATTGTTCTTGTGTATTTTAATGAGATATGGATAAGATGGTCTGCTCTCTTCAATTCTTCTTTTGCTACTTGAGTCATTTAATCCCCTTTGTAATCTTTGTTATAATTGTTCTTGTCTGGCTTAAAAATTCCTTTACTTCTGGTATTGTTATTGTCTTCATCTGGTAATTGTGGTTGCAGATTACAAACTTGTCCCTTCTTGAAAACTCAATAGGGGATTGCTTGTGACTTTCTAATATATGATGAATTTGATGTATCAATTGTGCCTCTTTTTTAAGAATACTATACTTATTTATTAATTTATCCTCAAAAAGGGCGTATTTCAGGTCAAAATGGTCTGGAATTGACATTATCCTCTTATAGTATTTTTCATACTCCAACGCTGCATTCATTGCATTTGTCAAGGAGAGATTAATATTATCCAGAATTGTTAGAATTAATTTTGTCTCTTTTATTAACGGAAAGGTTACATATGTCAAATGGTCTGCTGTCCTGAAAGAAGTGATTGATTTCTTTACTAGTTCCTGATAGAGCTCCATATCTATTATATAGTGGTAGAAGTTTAAAAGATTATCTATGAGATCAGTATCTCCGAATAGGCTTTTTAAATTGTAGTGTTATCTCTACTTTGTGAAAAACCTTTCCTTAGT
>AQRL01000019.1 GCA_000402515.1 Nanoarchaeota archaeon SCGC AAA011-G17 | reverse complement strand
GGGGGCTCAATACCAACAGCATGCTTAGGGAAACCCTAAGCAACTAAACGGTTACTTTTATAGAAAAAGTTTATAATTGTTTAAAGCATTAAGTATATATGAAGATTTATTTGGTTTTGATAAGAAAGAGAATGTCTATACCCTTAATGAGATTATAAAAGACATAAAGTATTAGTCTGCTAAATTTTTTATTTATCTTTTTCTGAATCCAAATTTCTTATTATATTCATTGTGGTCGATAATATCCAAGACAAAAGCGATAATCTCAATTTCATCGCTTTCAAGAGTGTAAATCATTCTCCAATAATCAGGCAAGTCAACAATGAAAAGGTTGTCTGCATCATATTTCTGCCTGTATTCTTTCGGGATTAAATCTTTCTTTGCATTCTCTCCATAAAATGGATTTGCAGCAATAACATCAAACATTCTATTAATGGCATTAAGAAGTGTTATTTCTTTTGAGCTTGCGATTCCATTACCGCGCTGTTGGCCGACTATTATATTTAAGTCATTAAATGCTTTTTCTGCATCTCCCACTAATTTGATGGTAATCTTCTTCTTTATCTTGCCTTTGTATTCTTTCATCTAGCAGCCAATCCCTGCATCTTTTTCAGCTTGCTTTGCGGCTTGAATGCCCATAGCAATTTATCGTCATGGACTATAATCTTGCCGCTATACTCCAGATAATCAATGATTGCCATCAATGTTTGATGCATGACTTGCTTGGGAAGTATCCTTTTAAGCTTTCCAATGGTCAATACCTCTCCTGCTTTTCTTAAAGTAGCTTCTACCATCAAGACAGTGTTAAGTGTTGGGCTTCTCTGTTCGCTATAGTTCCTTTTCCTGATTTCAAGTGTTTCTTGGATCATTTTACCTCATATCAACTGGTATGGTATCAACTGATATATAAACCTTTCTGTTAAATCTATTTCAAAAATCTAGCCAATCTTGCTTCATCCAAACTCTCAAGAATCTCAATTGCAGAATATTTCATTTTATCAACCAAATTAGAATAAAAATATAAATTTAATTGTTTTTATCTATTTGATAATCTTGTATATTCTTCGCTTAAATCAAGAAATTCAGGATGATATTTAAATATTTTCCTTAAAAAACTAACATATTGGGAAACTATGCGCATCTGTTTTTTTCCATCAAAATCATTCGCTGCTTCTTCCCTGAAATAAGCAAGAGTATCCAACAATTCAGGATCATTGGTATATTTCCATTTAAAGCCAAGACCATTTTCTTCTAATCGTTCGATAATACTTAAATCAGTTTTCATCTAATGAATTCTTTTGTTCCAGTCAGGAATATTCCTTTCTGCCCTTTTGCTCATTTCTAAAAGATAATTATCCAGCTCATAAGATAGAAAAATAGATTCTTCTATTTTTTGTTCAGGCAAAAAATTATTTACTCTTTCTTCCACCAATAGGCTGTAACGCCTGCTTTCTATCCTTTTAATCTCTTCTTTGGATAGCATTTTAGTAGCTCACAAGAATTTCAACATCCTTTCCGAATAATTCTCTCAGGCTCTCAAATATCTTTTCTTTGATAAAAACTCTTTTAGGGATCTTTGCATCAGTTAAGTGCTTCTCCATTTCAACTAAAGAGCTCTTGTTAATATCAGTTAATCTTCCCTCTTTGTCAATTTTAGCTTTGCTTATCTCATCCCTCTTCTCAATATCATCAATCAAGAAAGCAGTTTCCTCTAATAATATAACCTCTCCGAATTTATCCCCATATTTAATTCTTATTGTTGCCCTGTCAACATCCAGCCCCCTTTTCCTCTGTATATACTCAACCATCCCTTTGATAAATCCCCTTACCTCTTTCTTTACCTTTTCCACCTCTTGTGAAGTTAATTTCTTGCTTTTGTAATCAGCAACAGCCTTTAGAACATCTTTGTAGACTCTTAAAAATCTGTCAGGTATCTCCCCCTTTTCAACTAATTCCTTTAATCCATTCTCAACATCTCTTGTATTAATATCAGTTAGTTTTAAAGCATCCCTGATTATAGTATTGCAGTTCTCGCATATCTCAACAACGCTTTCTTTCTCCTTTTTCTTCTCAATCTGCTCAAACAATTTTTTTATTCTTTCTAATAATTCTTTGGAATTGCTTAATAATCTGTCAATATCTTTGCCTGAAATCTCTTTAACCTTTTCATGCTCAATATCCTTGTATAACTGCCTTATCTCTTCCAAGATATCAACATACTTTTTTTCTAATATTTTTTCTTTTTTGACAAATATCTCTTCCATTAATTTTACAGTCTCTTTTGGAGTAGGAGGGCTGACGCCATAAAGCATTAATGCAGCCTGGCACGGGCTCATAGTAGCCCAGAAAATATCGCTCTCAACAATCTCCTTTAGCCTGTACTTAACTCTCTCAATTACCTTTTCACCAGAGCCCATAAACATGTCAATAGCCTCTTTGCTTGGCTTTATCCTTCCCATCTCTAATAATAATTTCCAAGGCATAAAAACTCCACGATCATACAATGGAATTCCATCTCTTAGTATTGTAAAGAAAACCGGATTTGCATCCTTTATTCCATCCCAGAAATCAGTTAAGATATAAACCTGAACATGTAATTTCTTGTTCGTCTTTGCAATGTCATTTGCTTGGAATGCCTGACCAATTATAATTCCCCTTAATTTGTCTTTTAATTCAGCCCTTGGCATTCTCTTGACATCAGTATCATCAACAACAATAAAGATATCAAGGTCATTGCTTATTTTATCTCCTCGAAAAAAACTACCAGCAGCAATGTAAGAAACAATATATTTTTCAAACTTTTTTAAAACCATCTGCTTGTGTATCTGTGTGAGCTTGATTGCCTGGAGCATTTCTCTGGGATCATATAATGGTGCAGATATAGCTACTAAATCCATAATTTCGTATCTTGCATCAAAGCAGCTCTGCAATAACTCGCTTTTAACCATCGGTTCTACAAAGAAATTCTTGTCAATCTCCTTTGCAATCTTGTCTAATACTCCCCCTAATTTGTAAGTCAATTCATCCTTGCTCATCTTCTTGCTGTCAGTATCATCCATTAAAACAAGGATATTAATCCCGTTCTTCAGCTTGTTAATCTCTTCCTCATTTAGCTCTCTCTTTTCTTCAAACTTGACTCTTTCCTTTTCTCTGTCAATATTCTTTGGTGGTAGCAAGGAAATGCCGATAACATGCCTGTCAAATTTCTTGACAACAGCATCCCTGAATTTGTCTAACTTGGTTTTTAATTTGTCTAATTTGTCCTTGACATCATCAGGAATGTCTTTTTTCAAATCTTCCATCTCTTCCAGAGCCTTCTTTTCTTCCTTAGAAATATTTTTTTTGCTCATATTCTCAAATCTTTATTTTTTATTATATAAATGTTTTGTTTCATCAAGATATTTCCTTTTGAATTCTTCATTCATCTTCTTTTGGTTGATATCCATTAGCCCTAGCATAAATTATATGTCTCTCATCAATCTCAAACTCATTCTTGATATCAACTAACCTTATCATTATATCTCCCTTTTCTAATCTATTTCCAAATCGTTTCTCAATACCACCTCTAATATGACCATACATACCATCCAAGAAATCTCCGATCATACCAAATGTATAAGGTGTTGAATCTAGATGTGTAGCAATCCATTTTCCATTTCTTACTACCGCCCTAGGATGCCAAGAACCCTGTCTATTTATGTGATTCTCAGTAAGCAACTCATTTCTATAAATTACCTCTGGAGCAGTATCTTCATCTGTAATTCTAATTTTTTTATCATAATTAACTTTTGGTTTCATTCTACTCTGTCCTCCAAATAAGAAGTTCTAATTGAAACAGGCTGTGGAACAGGACTAGGCATTAATGATTTAACTTTATCTGCAACCCCGTCATAAACTTGGTCCCATAATGATTTCTTATCCAATAACTTTGGGTCTCTCGCCTTAAGATATACTGAAGATGAAAAACCTAAATAACTTAGTCCCTGAAGCAATGATGGCATTGAACCATTTAACATACTATTATCATTATTAACAAAATAATTATAAAGACCAAAGAGGCCATCCAAAGAATATCCTGCCCCCAATGCAAAACATGGTAGCCTTGAAAGATTAGTTATTTCTTTATAAATGTTAGGACAGACAATTGTATCTGTTATGGGCTGATCTATTTTTTCTAGTGAGTTTCTTCCAAAATCCATTCCCAAAAGATAACCAAGGATAATATTAGCATTACCGGCTATTGTAGGTGCTATGTATGCTATGTATATATCAAAGCCAATCCCACCCAAATTTGATATAATGGTTAAAGTCTTAATATTTCTCCCTTTATCTTCCCATCTTTTTGCTATTTTAGAATACTCTCTAAGTACTTCCCTATCAATTCTTTTTCCTATATTTGCTAAATGTTTCAACATCTTTATCCAGTTCTGACCTTAACTTCTATTTCTCTCATTCTTTTCTATTGCATCAGCCATTCCCGTTACCATATCTAGTGTCAAAGTAGGTTTTCCTTTATGAACATCAACATCAATGATTTCATTAAATCCAAAACTCCCTTCAGTTTCCTCACCAAAAATTCCAGTAAATGGTGAGTCCTCAATTGGGGCTCTTCCTGAATTGTGTCTATATTCAGTATTAATCCAACGACATACATTCATCCTCATTTCTTGAAAATCATATCTCTGTTCTAGAGCAAACATAATGTGGTAGCTGTTTTTAATATCTAATAAAAATTTTATCAGGTCTCCTTCTGTTGGGATTCCATTGCTCCAAAAAGAGTTATATCTTTCTTTTAGAGAGCTCCACAATTCTAATGATTTCCTATATCCGTTTTCCATTTTAACCCCTAACTTCTTATTCTTTATTATAATTTTCATTTATAAGCCTTTCTATTTAATTACTACTAAATAATGACTATAATAACATTTATATAATTAATAACATAAACAGGATTAATGAATTTAATAAAGCTGCAAAGAAATGAACTAACAGAGCATTTGGTTTATAAAAAGCTCTCATTAATTACAAAAGACAAAGCAACTAAGAAAATTCTCGAGCATATTTCAAAAGATGAATTAAGGCATTATAATTTCTTCAAGAAATATACAAAAGAGGATGTAAAGCCTGACTATTTTAAAATAAGAAAATATATTTTAATCTCCAGATTGTTTGGAATTAAATTTGGCTTAAAGCTTATGGAGAAAGGAGAGACTAATGCGCAAAAAACCTACTCAAAGCTAAAGAACCAAATTCCTATTACAGAGATAATAAAAGATGAGCACGGACATGAAGAAAAGCTGATAAACATTATAGATGAGGAAAAATTAAAGTATATGGGCTCTATTGTTCTTGGCCTGAATGATGCTTTAGTAGAATTGACAGGAGCCTTAGCAGGATTTACTCTAACCCTTCAAAAAACAAATATTATAGCAATTGCCGGGTTAATAACAGGAATCGCTGCTTCTCTGTCAATGGCAGCCTCAGAATATCTCTCAAAAAAAACAGAAAATAAGAGCAATGCTGTAAAAGCATCAATATACACAGGATTTGCCTACATTCTTACTGTTTTATTCCTAATCTTCCCGTATTTCCTATTTAGCAATGCCTTTGTTAGCTTAATGATGACAGTTATCAATGCAATCTTGGTAATCTTATTATTCACTTTTTATGTTTCAGTTACAAATGACTTTTCCTTCAAAAGAAGATTTATAGAGATGGCAGCTGTAAGCCTCGGGATAGCAGTCTTAACCTTCTGTATAGGGTTAGTCTTAAAAACATTTAATATAGGAATATAAGCAGAATAAACCTAAACTTTAGTCAAGATTTGTACACTTTAGTTAAAAAGTATATTATATTTAAAAACATGGAAATAAGATATACTTTTCATGCTAAAATTATGATAAAAGAAAGAAAAATAGAGCAAGTATGGGTAGAAGAAACAATAAAATCTCCAAATAAATTAGAAAGGGAATTTGGAAAGTATTAAATGGAAATCACATATGATAAGGATGCTGATGCTATGTATATCAGATTTGGGGATGGAGAATTTGGCAGTAATAAAGTAATAGATAGAGAGACCATTGTAAATTTAGACAAAAAGGGGAATATCTTGGGTATAGAGCTTCTTTCTGTGAGTAAGAGAATTTCTTCTAAATCATTATCTGAGATTTCTGTAAAAAATCTTATTGGTGTTGCTGCTTAAATCAACTGTAAAGGAATCTTCCCTTTTTCAATAATTGCAGAATAAACCTAAACTTTAGTCAAGATTTCTGTTTTATTTTATCTTTTTATTCTATAAACGACCTTTATAGTCTTCAAACTTAAATCTTATGGTTTTGTTTTATATTCTTTATAATTTTTTTTATACACAGAGAAATCTAGATGGGGTGCAGAAGACCAACCTGTATTGCCACTTAATCCAATTATCTGTCCTTGCTTTACTTTATCCCCTATTTTTACAAAAGCACCCTTATATTCCAAATGAGCATAAGCAGCATAAGTTTCGTCACTATGTTTAATTTCAATCTCGTTCATATAATTTTTATATGCTTCTTCCCCTTTTGCATGGTCTTTTCCAGAATAATTTTTCTTTCCATTTGATTTAATCTTAGTTACCGTTCCTTCTCTTGATGCAATAATTTCTGTTCCTTTCTTTAAAAGAAAATCTACAGAATAAGAAAAATCTTCTTTGTCTTTTGGAAAATCTTTATGACTATTTCCGTGAAACCTTTGGCCTATTTTTATTGGTCTTTTTTTGAAAGGAATTATGTACATCAGCTTACCTCTTTTTCTGAATATTTTGCTATCTTTTTCTGTATTTTGTTTATTTTAGATAAATCTTCATTAGATAGCTCAGATTTTTTTAGCCAGTAAATTCCCTTTTCTGTATCTTTTCCAAGATAATTGAAGTTTACTAACTCTCTTCTGAATAAAACATAATCATCTACATCAAAGCCCTTTACTATTTCATTCACTTCTGGCTCTGAGTATTCTTTATTCTTATTAAATCTCTTTGCTATCTTTTGCAGTATTTCCTGTTTCTTTAAATCATCTCTTGGTAGGGTTATCATTTTATTCTTTTAATTTGTTAAATCCTTTTATACCATTTTTTTAGTATTATAAAACTTAAAATAATTATTATTGAGTTTATTAAAAAAACCTTATTTATACTAAAACTTTGTCCTATATAACCTAAAATAGGAAGCATTATTGCTAATGAGATTTTTTTGATTAGACTAGAAATGGAATTAACTGTTGCTCTATTATAACTCTCTATATTTCTGTTTAAATAACCTGCCATTATTGGACCTTGAATACCATCTATAAGGAGCAATATCAAAATTCCTATTATTACAATTATTGAACTGGATATACTTAAAAATAATAATGTGAGAAAAGTAGCTATATAAATAAAATATAACAATCTTTCTTCTCTAAGATAATTTTCAATTTTGTGGCTAAATAAAGAACCAAACCCAGATATTAAATAACCAAAAGAGTATATGAATCCAAATAAAGCTATATTTATACCCGCCTGATTCATAAATGGTTGGAAGAACTTAGATGAAGATTCTAAAATAAGAGCAATCATAATAATATAAAATAAAAAAAATCTTAATTTAGTATGCCCAAATGTATATTTAAAAGATTCTATAATATGTTCTGAATGAGAAAGTTTTTTCTTTTCTCTTTTTGGCTCTATAAATGTTAAAACAATAATAAACGGGATTATAAGTGGAATAAATCCAATATAAACAGGAAAACCAAGGTCTATTTTTGCTAATAAACCCCCAAGTATTGAACTAATAGCCAAACCTGACCAAAAAATTGCTGTTGCTCTTCCATTAACTTTGTTATACTCCTTTTCTCTTTTTAGATTTTTAAGAGAGTCATAAATAAAAGCATCTTGGGTTCCTGATGCAAATGAGAATCCAAATGCCCAAAAGAATTCAGATATCAAGATATGATAAAAATTTTGTGAAATTGCATAACCTATAGATCCTATAAGCATAGTAAATGCTGAGAGAAGTAATGTTTTTTTATAACCTAATTTATCTCCAACAACCCCCGTAGGTATTTCTAATACCCCCGTTAGAATAGTAAAAAAAGAAACAGCTATCATTACTTGTGTTAAAGTAAATGAAAGATTTTTTTGAAAGTAAACAAATAGAATTGGTTCAAAAAGTACAAATAAGAAAAAGAAGTTATAAATATAATATTTCCGAATGTTTGATTCCATTAATTGTTTGGTGTCTATTTTCATTTATACCTCTTTTTAATCTGGTAGTTTAGAGATTATCTTTAAAACAGTATTTGTTGTCTTGTTAATTGATTCATTCACAGCTTTGTTTTTCCACTGTGGATCCCATTTTGTTCCTGTTAAAGTGTTGCCGACTACATAAATGTCGCTGACTACATAAATCGCTCCTGCATTTACTTTTCGATATTTTGCAAGTGCAAATAGTGATGCTGTTTCCATATCTACATTGGTTATTCCTTTTTTCTGAAAAATTTCAATTTCTTCCTTAGTCTCTCTATACATTGTGTCTGTTGTCCATGTTTTTCCTTTGATAAAATTAGTTTTGCTTTTGGTTAACTCATATTCTAAAAGTTTGATAATTTCTTTTGACGCAGAAACATATTCACTTGGTTTCAAGTAATGGTGGGATACTCCTTCATCTCGAAATGCTTTCTGGCAAACAAGGATATCTCCTGGTTTGATGTCTTTTTTTATTCCCCCTGTGTTTCCAAGTATTATAAAATTTTTAATTCCAAATGCAATAAATTCTTCACTATTATGAACAAAACTTGGTCCACCAATACCACAATTCTTTACTAAAAGAACGATGTGCTTTCCAACTCTGAACCAGTAAGTCTCTGAACTAGTAATTCGTATCTTTCTTATAGGATATTTCTTCTTTATGATGTTGAAGTATTGCTTGTTTCCTGTAAAAAGACATAGTTTAGGAATACCAATTTTTTCAAAAGGATTTTTCTTACCAATATATTTAAGAAAATTCTTTGGAGTTACAAGTGATTCAAACTTATATTTATCAGGAAAATAGGGAAATGTATGTTTCATAGTGTATAAACTAATTTTCTTTTTATTTAAATCTTGTTTTTTTAGTGGAATCTTCTCTCTCTTCAATAATCGCAGAATAATTTTTTAGAGAAGGATAGCTTTATATTTTCTGTTTGTCTTTCCATTATTATGGGACTAACGAAAAGAGGTAAGAATTTAATTGAAAAAGATAAGGAAGAATTTTATTCTGGATTGATGGTTGATGTCTTTGATAAAATCACTCCCGAAAAAGTCTATAAACAGCGAGCTACTGAAGTAATAAAACTCATCAAGTCATATAATCCTAAAGCGAAAACGCTGTTGGAACTTGCCTGTGGTACAGGAAATTTCACAAAACAACTAGCACAAGCGGGGTTTGTTATAACAGCGACAGATATTTCCAAAGACGAGATCGAAAAGGCAAGAACAAAAGGTATTCGTGCGACATTCAGTGTAGCAGACATGAGCAAACTGAGTGCTTCAAAAAAGTATGACATAATCTGTTGTTTCTGGGAATCATTTCGCTACCTACCAAACTACAAAGTCTGTGAAGATACCTTGAAACGGATCTTTAAGACCTTGAATAATAATGGTCTCTTTTTTGTAGATTTCAGTCATTTCCCTCAGCAGGATAAACCATTCAAAATACCTACCTATACTATCGATCTAGGAAACGGCTTGTGTGTGCTGAAGCAGACCTCTGTTCTCACGAAAGGAAATTTTGATACAAGATGGGATGACATGAGATACGAATTGAATGGTAAAGACATTACTGGACAAAAAATCAAGTGGAACGGAAAGACTGTCTTTCTCAAACTAAAATTGTCTCGCGCCCCACTGTTGCGTATTACTCGTAAAAAAATGGAGCAGATGTTAGCGAATGCAGGATTTCATGTTCTCGAGGTTCGTTATGGATTTGCAGGATTTCAAGAATCAATGTTATTCGTTGCACAGAAGAAGGGGAAGTAACTATGTCTGAAAAATCTTAATTTTTTCTTATTTTAGGTGACGTTTACTTTACAGCTCATTTTTTCAAGATTAGCAGAATAAACCTAAAATTTAGTGAAAATATTTTCAGTCTATCTGTTTTTAATATCAAATGCTAGTTTTTCAATGCCTTTTAATCCGTCTTCATATGCATTATTTCCTGAGAAAAATTGTCCTTTATACTGTCCTCCATCAATAAAATATCTTACTGCCGGGTTAATTGGTGCTGCAATGTTTTCTGATAGTCTGAAATCGCTTCGAATGCCTATAACTGGTCCATGTTTTTGTGCGAAATATCCAACCTCTGCACATAACCCATCATCAGAAGCATGGCTTCCATCAAATAACGCAATCATAAATTTTGAATAAGGCATTAGTGTTTCATAATTAACCTCCCCTATAATTTTATTAAAACTATCCCAAAAAGAAGTAAATGCTTTAACACTCATCTCATCATTTAATTTAGAAAAATCAAGGTATTCAGCACATGCGCTAAATGGGCATAAGGGGAAAACTCCTTGTTTGATCAATTCCGGATAAAACTCTTGGTCAAGAAATTTTTTCCCAGGAACACTAAATCCTAATTGATTTCCTACATATGCAGGCACTAATAAGCCAGATTTGTGTATAACAAAGCCATTTTTATCAAATTTATTATTTTTAATGACTGATGGTAATTTTCCTAACATAAACTAAATAGTAGAAACTATAATCTTAAAAATATTTATATCCTATAAAATACTCTTTGAAAATACAAAAATTTTTAAATTCCTGATTTATCCATTTAGCCATGATATTCATAGATTCAAATAAATTTGGATACTTTAGAATCGGAAAAGATGAGTTCAGGTCAGATATTAAGATAGTTAATGATAAAGTAAAAATCTGGAATTATGCCAAGCATCATCAGATTATGCCGGAAGATGTAAAAGACCTGGCTGAAAACTCTCCTGAAATAATCATTTTTGGTACAGGGCATACTGGGTTATGCAAAGTCCAGCCAGAAACACTGAAATATCTGGATGATAAAAATATAAAATACCTGATTAAAGATACAGCACAGGCTTGCTCTGACTTCAACAGGTTAGCCAGCTCAAAAAGAAAGGTTTTTGCTATCCTGCACGCAACCTGTTAAGTAAAGTTTAAAAACACCTGATTCTCTCATTTTTATACGGGCTCGTGGTCTAGTGGCTAGTTTCTTACTTATGTGAGAAACCCATAAATGACGATTCCCTTACAATGTAAAAATAAGTAAGGAATAGGTCGGGTGTTCAAATCACCCCGGGCCCACTCATATTTTATGAAAAATTGTTAAAAGAAAGGAAAAAAGAAACAAAACAATAATATTTAAATATACTCTTTCTTGCATTAAACTTATGCGATGGTAGTACAGTGGTTAGTATTCGAGCTTGCCAAGCTTGGGACCCGGGTCCGATTCCCGGCCATCGCAAAAACCATTAATTCCAATGCATAGTGTACAAAACCAGCTATCCAAAACAATTTATTTCCGAGGGTATTTCTTCAGAATATTTATCAGCCTTCCCATAAAGGTATTCACCTATTTGGTGATATTCATAATTTATTTTTACAGTTTCATGGCAGGCCACACATCTACCCATATCATCTCCCTCTTTAATCCTTTCCCTACCTGCATTAACTAAAAGATTATGCTCGCATGTTTTTTCAAGATTATCCATTTTCAGTTCCTCTCTTGTTTTTTAAGTTTCTAAATTTATATAATTATGGGCATTTCAGTATATAGGTATTTAGAATTCCTCAACAATATCCTGAATTATTTTAGCTGCTATTTTTGGATGCCAGAAATTTAGGAAATTACTGCTTTCAGCCTGGATTATTGTTCTATTCTTGTAAGGAAATAATTTGTTTTTAGGGCCAAGAGCCTTGTTGCCGTCATGAACATTTGCAATAGTTATTCTTGGTGTAGGAACATTTTGTAAGGCATTATTAACAGCATCTAGAAAATTCTGGGGGGTAAAGCTCCTCTTTAATCTGTTGGCAGCAACCAAATCAGCATACCTCATAATCTTTTCAATATCCTTGTCTAATAATTTTTTATAGCCGATTCCAAATCTCTTTAAATCAAACCCGTCATGTATCCTTAACAGGTTTAAAACAACCCTTTTCATCTCAAAGAAAATTGCCTGTCTGTAGTCTTTCTCAACCTTGGAAAAAAAATCAAAATACTTGGTGTTTATCTTTTCAACAACCCCATCAAGCAGCTTTTTTTTAATCTCTTTTTCAGAAAAGATAATAACATCCATTATGCTTGGAACTGCCTTTATCCTGTTAAAAATCCTGTGCATAAGAATGATTCTCTCTCCCTCTCCAACCTCTGCCCAGAAATTCTGATAAACACTTAGTCTATTATAATAATCTGTTTCATCTTTTGCAACCCATGCGTATTTTGTTCTGAAATTATAGATATACTCATTGTCCCTTTTCTCCTCTCTTTTTTCAAATTCATTATATGCTTTCAATGCAAGCCCTATATCAGGAATATCCCTGTTAAAATCAATGCCCCATGACCTTTTTCTTGGAACATTGCTGATTACTAGCTTGCCGCCCATATTTTCAAGGCATATGCTGGCGACTGTTTCAGCATTATCATCCCTGTCAGGAGTAGCCCCAAGAGCAGGGCCGGAGTGCGGGACAGCAAACACCAGATTAGAGTCGCCCTTTCTGTAAATCAAAAAACCCTTTCTAAACTCAGGAATCATTTTTTAAAGTTATAGAAACTAATTTATATTGATTATTATACTTAAGAATTAAGTTCTAACAAGTGGTCTTGGTGGAACATAACCAAAATCCTGAACAAACTCTGCTTTTTTCATCTCTTCAAAAGTTCTAGTATATTTTTTTGTTAATCCAATATTTTCAATTAACCCAAATTTTTTATTATAAAAAGAAATTATTACATAATTCCAAAGAACTGCAAATTCAGATTTTATCCTTCTTTCAGTATGGTAAACTTCAATTTTTCCCATGTCTATTCTATGCCCATCCATAATAGAAAAGTCAGAAAGGCAAACAGGCATATTGTATAATACAGAAGGGTTATGTGTTAATATTTCTAAACTGCCTCTGCCATTTAATAAAAAATGATTTATAGATTTTGAATTGGATGTTAAGAATAAAGGTAATATATTGGAAGCAACAATCATCCTGCCTCCTCTGCCTTCATTGGTAAGTATATCCTCAACTCTTTTGCTTATTTCAAATTCATCAATTAATGACATAAAATAAACGAATAATATAACTTTATAAACATTTATTCACTATAAAATACAATGCAGCCGCAATTTAAGAAAGAATTTATAGAAAGATACAGGAAGATGACAGACTGGAAAGAGTTCAGAGAAGCCTGTACAAAAAGGCTGAAGAGAAGTATAAGAATCAACACCTTGAAAATTTCTCCTGAAAAACTTATAAAAAGATTAGAAGAAAAAGGCTATAAGCTAACGCAGGTTCAATTCTATAAGGAAGGTTTCTATGTTGAAGGTGAGAAGATGGATATTGGAAATCTCCCAGAGCATACTCTTGGTTATTTCTATGTTCAGGAAGCAGCCTCAATGATACCTCCATTGATATTAGGACCGGAAAAAAATGAATTTATTTTGGATATGGCAGCAGCACCCGGCTCAAAAACAACCCAGCTATCTGCCTTGATGGAAAATACAGGAATAATAGTTGCAAATGACTACAAATACCAGCGTTTAAAGCCATTGGAAATTAATTTACAGAGATGCGGCTGTAAAAATGTATTGGTGACAATATCAAAAGGGCATAAAATAAAAAATATGCAGTTTGATAAAATCCTTCTTGATGCACCCTGCTCAGGCACAGGAGGAATTGCAAAATCATTGAGAACTTTAGAGATATATAACACAGATATGATAAAAAAATTAGCAATAGAGCAAAAAAGATTGATACTAACTGCTTATTCATTATTAAAACCAAAAGGAATTCTGGTTTATTCAACCTGTTCAATAGAGCCGCATGAAGATGAAGCAGTTATTAACCATTTGTTAAAAAACACAGATGCTAAACTAGAGAATATTGAAATTAAAAATTTAAAAAGTTCAGAGCCGGTCTTGGAATTTGAAAATGAAATTTATTCTTCAGAAATAAAAAAATGCTTGAGAATCTGGCCGCAGGATAATAATACAGAAGGATTTTTCGTTGCTAAAATAATCAAGCCTTAACCTTTTTTAACTTGTGCCATTTTCTTAGTTTTCTGGAATCTCTGTTATGGTCAAGGTCGAAAGAAACAGCAGGGTCGCATATCTCAATAATTCTGAAATCACAGCCAAATTTATCAGAAAATCTTTCCTCGAGATACTCAAAAGTTAATTTCAATCTTAAATAATCAAAGAAAGATTTCCAGCCAAGCTCTTTTGCTATATTTGGCCAGTTTCCAGGCCACATTATTTTTCTTAAGCTAAATGCATATTCGACCATCTCCTTATTCCAAATAGCATCAGGTTTAACAATACTAAGATTACTTATCCTATACTTTTTTCTCTCTCCATCTTTTAAAATCCAAAAATAAAATCTGTGGAAAATGCCATCATATTCTCCCAAAAATTTCTTGTCACCAACAGCCAAACAAAAATCACCTTCTCTTGCCTTTTCAACAAATTCATCAATGCTATCTCCGCCGATCTCAGGTATATCACATGGAGCAAGTAATATTTTTTCTCTATATCCCTGCCCCTTAAAATAATTATAACCAATCATAACATTCTCTATCATTGTATTCCCTTGTTCCAGGCATTTAACATCATTAATCCCTGCTTCTTTTAGTAAAAATGTATTGCCAACAACAACAATATCATCAATGGTTTTAGAATTTTTTAATGCATTTATGACATGACTAACAAGAGGTTTCCCTTTGTAAATTCTAACAGACTTTTCCTCGCCAGGAATTATCCTCCCGAATAATTTTCTGTAAATCCAATTATCCTTCTCCATATATTCTCCTCTTCTCCCTCCAGCTAAAATAACGGCATTTACCATTTCAAAAAAGTTACAAACAGTTAACTTTATAAAAATTTTCATCTTGTTAGGATTATGGAACTAACCGGAAAAGTTACGGATATTATCGATGGAGAAATAGAATACAAAGGACAGACACTGAGATCTGATTCAAAAGTTGTTGATGGCGTTTATTTAACCATATTTAGTGAAGGCAGATTGGTGGAAGGGCTGAAATTTCCAAGGAAACTATCACCAGCAGAGAAAAATATAATCTCTTCTAAAAATATAATATATTCAGAAAAGGAAAGTCCATTATCAGAAAAATATCTGCATATAACAACTTATTACTACGCATTAGAAATTCTTGAAGGCACTAATGAAGGAAGAATATTGGAAGCAGAACTATCAAAAGGTTAAAACTTATAGAAAAGTTTAAATATTACTTAGTATATACAAAGTATTACCATGGAAACTATAAGCTTGAAGATGGAACCAGAACTACTAAAAAACATAGATAACAATCTCAAAAAAAATAATTACAGCACAAGAACAGAGTTTATAAGAGAGGCAATAAGAAACAAATTAACTGAATTAGAGAAAGAAGAAGTAATAAAAAAGTTAATAGCCTTTAAGGGAAGTCTTAAAGGAAAAGCAAGAATGAGCGAAGAAGAAGCAAGTAACATTGCAATAAGAAAAATAGCCAAAAAATTTAACTTAAGGTTAGATTAATTCTTCTGGTCTTTTGATAGTTAATTGGTTTGCTAATTCGTAAAAATGTTTATCTCTGGATATAAATATTGCATTATATTGCATTATTATCTCTCGCTAATATTGCATGAAGAACATCCTTAACTGGAATTTTTAATTTTCTGCCTGTTGTAATAGCTTCTTTTAACTGTAATTTATCCGAGTTTATCTTTATTAATAATTTTTTTGGAACAAAAAACATAAGGTCTTCTATTTTGTTTTTATTATAAAAAGATAAAAGTTCTTCTTCTGCTAAATCAGAATATATAATTAAATCATTATCTTTAATTATCTTTTTTAGTAAATCAAGAGCCCAGTCACCCAACGGCCTAAAATTATCAACTCTATTTTCAAAATAATCAATCCAGATGCATGTATCTAAATAATATTTTGTTACCATTTATATCCTTGCTTAACAAACTCATCTTTTGTTCTTAAAGCATCCTTCATTGGATTTGGGCTCTCATTTATTATTGTAACGCTCTTTTTTCTTTTCATTATCTCACTGACCAACTCTTTAATCTCTTTATCCGGAGTTAATTTATGGTTTTTTTCTCCCTTCTCCCCCCATTCAATCCCTGAAAAGTGGCAGTGCAGATGGTCATGATTTTTTAATTTGTCAAACACATCATCATAATCAATCTTGCCCTTGCTTCTTGCTAATATATGCGCAAAATCAATTGTAAAGCTGCATTTTGTTTTCTTGGTTAATTCCATAATTTCATTTAAATCCCCAAAAACATTTATCTTTCCTGTTGTTTCTGGTGCTAACTTAACATTCCACTTTTTTTCTTTGATTGTCTTAACTAGCTCAATTATCTCCTCAGCAATTATATCAAATGTCTCTTCCTTGCTCTTCTTCCCGTAAAATCCAGGATGAAATACTATATGTGTTGCATTTAGATAATGGCCCCTTTCACAGCTTTCTAATATCCTTCTCTTTGAATCTTCTATCTTTTTTTTCTCATTAGAATTAAGATTAATATAATAAGGCGCATGCACACTCAGGCTGATATTTAATTTCTTAGCCAGCTCTCCAACAAGTTTAGCCTTTTCATTGCTTAAATTTACCCCGTACGTAAATTCACATTCCATCGCCTGCATTCCGAGATTAGCAACCTGCTTAACACCCTCTAAATTTCCCAACCCGGAAGAACCAGCAGGTCCGACTAAAACCCTCATAAACTAAAAAATAGATTCAGCTATATAAAACTTTTTAAATAAAAGATTGCTTAAAAAAAGAATGAAAAAGAAAGATCTTGTTTCAATAATACTTGCATTCGGAATTGGGTTTTCTGTGCATCTCTTATATGATTGTATCAAAATTAATAATTATTCAATAAGCTAGGCTTACGAATCAGATAATTCAAACAATTTATTTGGAGAAAACAAAATCTATCTTATTAATTAACTATCTGTATGGCTTACTAACACTTTCTTCAGGAAATAAAACCCTTAAGTATTTAATCAGTGTTGGTTCTATTTCTTTTCTATTATCTAAAGCATATTCAACCAGTCTTGTGCTCTTTCCTATTGCCTCGGCAATTTCCTCTCTGCTGGAATTAAACTCATCTTCAAAAGCATAAATTTGTGATGCATCTCTATGGGTAAGACTCTCTGTTCTAAGACCATTCTCGTAATCAAAACCAAATCTCTTTATCTCAGACTTTCTACTTCCCATCTTTCTGCTAGTGATTTTTTTGTTATGCACAAACATACTAACATTACCGTCATTTAAGCCAAGCTCTTCAGAAATTTCTATATCACTCTTGCCCAATTCTTTCAATTCCCAAATCCTTAATAACCTATCTTCCAATAAAGGCATAAATAGGATATTCTTAATCAGTTTATAAATATTTCTATAATAAATTACTTTTAAGTGGTTACAAAAGAAAGATTTAAATACTAAAAAATAGTCTGTTTTTCTTATAATATTCATGAAGGAGAAATAGATAGTTTTTGAATTTTAAATGTCAATTGAAGCAGAAATAGCAAGGAATTATGAAAAAGGAGCATTGTTATCATTTGATAGAAACCTTTCTTATGAAAATAAAGAATTCTTAGAAAAGGCCATAGCGCCGCATCCACTATCCTTTGAAAATAGTTTCCCAATAATAAGAATAGAATATCATCCTGCTGCAGCATCCCTAGAAGAAGAAAAAAGATTGCCAAAAGAGCCACTAACTATTTTTACAGTAAGAGTTGGAAAAAAAGAAATCAGATTAGGAAGTTTTTATTTTGCAAATAATCTAATAAAACATAGATAGACCACCAAAATCTTTATAATCTTTCTTCACTTATCCGCTTTATGAAGGCACTTAGTTTGGTAAAGCCGGAAAAAGAAGAAATAGAGCATGTAAATAAACTGGCAAAAATCTTCCTGGAAAAGCTGAATTCCAAGCTAAAAGATGCGAAGGCAGTTATAGGGGGAAGTGTAGCAAAAGGAACCTGGCTTAAAGGGGGCCATGATATTGATATCTTTGTCCAGTACCCCTTAACCTTCAAAGACAAGGATATTTCAGCATTATTAGAAAAAGATTTAAAAAAACTATTCAAAGACATTTCAAGAGTGCATGGCTCTCGCGATTATTTCAAGATAGAATATTCAAGTTATATCTTTGAAATTATTCCTGTACTAAAAGTATCTTCTCCGGAAAAGGCAGAAAACATCACAGATTCCTCTCCTTTTCATACAGAATGGGTAAAATCAAAAGTAAATGAATCCCTGCAGGATGAAATAAGACTGACAAGGGCCTTCTGCAAGGCAAATAAGATCTATGGAGCAGAATCCTACATAAAAGGCTTCTCAGGCTTTGTAACAGAAATTCTGACTATTAATTATGGCTCATTTGAAAAACTGATCAAAGCAGCAATGAAATGGAAGCCAGGAGATGTTATTGGGGATAAACAGCATGCAAAAAAGCTGAATGAAGCAAAATTAAGCCCATTAATTGTTATTGACCCAACCTGCTCATCTAGAAACGCAGCAGCAGCTTTGTCTGAAAAAAAATTCAATAAATTTATAGAAAAAGCCAAGGAATTCTACCACAATCCCTCTCCATCTTACTTTGAGATAAAAACCAAGGATTTAGAAGAGCTGAAAGACGCCCTTATTCTGAAAGCAATACCCCTAGAAAGAAAATCAGACATCGCAGGAGCTAAATTGCTAAAAGCGCAGGAATACATAAAAACTATCCTTAATCAGAATGGCTTTAATGTAACAGAGCATGATATGGAATTTGGTTCTGAAAGCTTATTATGGTTTTTCACAGAAAAAAAAGAAGTTCCTAAAAAGTTCAAGCATTTTGGCCCTCCATTAAAAGAAACAAAGCATGTTGAAGTCTTTAAAGAAAGATACCCGAACTATAAAATAGAGAATGACAGAATCTTTGTAGAGCTTGAAAGAAAGCATACTCATATTAACCAGTTTGTAAAGGATTTAATATCTTCTGACCCTTATATAAAAGAAAAAGTAAAAAGCATTGCAGTTGTTAATGAATAAAATGGAAAAAATCATATGGTTATCACACACAGAAAAAATTTGGTGGGCCAGATTAACTCCTTCAGATAAGAGTGTAATAAAAATCCATAAAATTCTCAAGAAACATAATCCAGATGGTTGTGGGTTGTGGTTATATGATAATGAATTTAATCCAGATTATAAAAAATGGATTAATTCTGATCACCGTTTTTTTAATGACATTGAATCATGGCCAGTGGAAAAAGAAAAAAAAGCTGAACTAATAAAGAAAATTACAGAAGTTTTCATAAGTCTGGGAATCCCTGCACAGGCAGTAACAGTAATTATTCATGAAACTGAGCTGGCTAACTGGGGCAGTGCAGGAGAACAGCATTCTATAAAATTCAAAGACCTAAAAAGATAATTTTAAACAATCTTAGCTTCTAAAATAATAACATCCTCAATAGGTCTGTCTGAAGAATCTGTTTTAACCTTGGCAATCTTGTCAACAATATCCATCCCAGAAACAACCTCTCCAAAAACAGGATGCTTGCTGTCCAGGAAATTATTATTAACTAAATTAATAAAAAATTGGCTTCCTCCTGTATTAGGGCCGGAGTTTGCCATTGCTATAGTCCCTCTATTATTTTTATGCCCCTTGAACTCATCTTTTATAGCATAACCCGGTCCTCCCATTCCGGTTCCAGTGGGATCTCCTCCCTGTATCATAAAGCCATCAATAACTCTGTGAAAAATAACGCCGTCATAAAACCCATCATTAACAAGCTTCTCAAAATTGCCGGCAGTAATACCCATATCACTGTATAATTTAATTTTGATATCACCCATATTTGTCTTCAAAAGAACATTTTTTTCCATTGTACATCCCCCCAATAACACTAAGATAAGCAATAAAAATACTTTCATAAAAAAAGAATAGAATAATTATTTATAAAGATTGCTAAAATAGGCTTATTCTGCCTTTCTTTCAATTGAATCATCAGAAAATTCTATGTATAGTTCATCCTTAGGAAAAGAAAGAGTGGTTCCCTCATAAATATCAAGTTCTACAAATTCCTTGCCTTGATTAGTGTACTCTCTGATTATCCTTGGTTTTCCTAATTTCTCATACCATGTTGCCATAAGATATTCTTAAAAATAAATAGTTTTTAAATCTTGCCAAAATCATTTTTTCCAATATCCCTAATCATTTATTATAGTCCTTTCCAGTATTTTTTTAGCCCTTCTAATCCTGCTTTTAACAGAACTCATTGAGATCCCAAGGATTTCCGCTATGTCCTTATATCTCTTATTCTCATAATAAAAATATATTATAGGCAGTTTGTATTTATCTTTCAGTCTGTTGATATTATTTTTCACATAAGATAAATCTGTATATTCAGCATCTTCCGCAGTTATGATTTTTTCAAGAATGCTATTGCTGAATGTATCTGTTTTTTGTCTTGTTTTATTCCTTTTATCATTTCTTATAAGGTTGATTGCTATAGTAAACATCCACAAGCTAAAACTGCCCTTTTTTTCGTCATAACTCTTTATATTCCTGAACATTCTTGTGTATGTTTCCTGAACAAGATCCTCTGCTTCATCATGGTCATGCAGCCATTTTCTAACAAAATTCAGCAGCTTCCCATTATAATTGCTAACTATCTCTCCAAATGCATAGCTATTTCCTGCTTGGGCCTTTTCAACCATCTCTTGTAAATTGTTATATTCTATTGCCATTTTCATGCCAAGAATTAGGCTTCTTAGGTGCCATCACCTGCTAAAATAAATTGTCTTATCTCTTTTTAAGCCTTTTTCTAAAGATTATATTTTTTCCTGAAATTAGATTTCCTATAATCATCATACCTTCTCATAAAATCTTTTTTGTTTTCATCAAGTGCAAAATCACTAAAGAATTCATCCAGATTAAAAGTGCCCGTGATATCATTATCAATAAGAACCTCAATCCTATTATTAAAAACATTCAAAACTGGAACAGTTCCAAATCTGCTGTTAATTTTTAGATATGTCATATCATAGCCAATGGCTCATTATTAATAAAGATTTATCAACTGAACAATATATAATCTGATTTTATTTAGCTCTTTTTAGAGAAATATTCCTTTAATGTTTTTGGATAATCACTTTCCTTGTATGCCTTTAGCCATTTCCTTGTTATTATTCCGCCACATGTCTTAAGTTTAAGGTTTCTCCATTCTCTTTTTATGTCTCCCCATGCATTTACAAAAGTATTTCTCTTAGGAAAAAGATTTTCTTTCTTCTTTTCAGCTAAGTTATGAAAAAACAATTTTGTATAGAGCGCTGGAAATCCGAAAGTATTATACACCCAGTTCATCCAATTACCGTAATTTAAGCTCCTGTTCATAACATTGCCCAAATACCATTTTTTCATTAACTTTCTTGGAATATTTTGAAGCTCTTCTGCATTCACATCAGGGCCGGGATCATAGCATAAATACTGCCCGTCATATTTATCCCATCCAACAGGTAATAGTCTTCCCTCAGCCTCAAGTTTAGCCCTAAGCCCTGTACCTGGAATAGGAACTGCATTTAATACCTGCACTGTATCTATTCTTGCTTTTTTGAAAAAATCTTCATATAGTTTAGCTCTCTGTTCTAATGTTAACTCTGGCTCTTTCTCCGATGTTGGTTTTAATTCTTTGGGATAGCCGAATATAAACATTCCATGAAGGTAAAAATATTTTGATAATTTTATGGACCTCTCAAGCAATTTCTCTACTCTAACCCCTTTATTCATAGCTCTTAGATCCTCATTTATCGGGCTCTCATACCCTATTGCAAGATTTGTTACACCAGCACGCTTCATTGCCTCTATAAGTCTGTCATTCTCTGCCACCTCGCTTCTTACCTGTACTGTTAGCTCCATCTTTTTGTTGAATTTTCTCTTGTAATTCTCAATCATATTGCATAGTTCCACTGCCTCATTAACACTCTGTGCAAAATTATCATCTGTAATAAAAAAATCTCTGTATCCCTTCTCGGAATATCTTATAATCTGTTTCAGGGCCTTTTTAGGAGAGCTTGCTTTGTACCTGCCGTATTGCCTGTTAACTGCGCAGAATTCGCAATTATAATTGCAGCCTCTTCCCCTGCTCACAGGTATCATGCTCCATCTTTTTTCCATGTATTTTATTAAGTCTAAATCAACATCCACTAATTCATCCAGATTTTTTATAGGCTCTCTTTTCCCTGTAAACAGCCATTTATCATTTTCATCCAGAATGCTTATTCCTTTAACTTTTATCAATTCATCATAATTAAAATAAGCTTCACCATTTTTTGCTATTACTACTGTTTTAAGAATTTCTTGGGCGCTATATTCCCCTTCTCCATGAACAACAATATCTATACCAGATTTAAGAGCCTCCCCTGGAAGGGCATCTACATGGCTTCCCCCGGCAATTGTTATTGCCCCAAATTTTTTGTACTGCTGTGCTAAAGAAAACATCCTTGGAATTGAATTTGACATACCACCATAGAACATCGCTATCTTTGCCGGCTCTCTTTTCTGTAGAGTTGTATGGTCAGGCATGCCTGTACTATCCATTGGCCCGCCATAGTTATTTTCATCAATTGCATATACTTCTTTAAATCCAAAATTATTTAGCTGGCTGAGAACAGATATTATCCCAACAGGAGGCATTTTTACTTTTGTGTATATATTATTTTGCGAATGCCTGGGTATAACTCCTATAACAGATATTCCATCTTCTTTCATAATTACTAGAATTATAATAAGTTTAAATAATTATTTCTTTTCCTTCATCTCTTTGACAACCCTTTTGAAAGCCTCAATTTGCTTGTCGCTTAATTCTCCAAATCTCAAATATTTGATTTTAATGTCTCTCAAAAAAATATTTTCTTTATAGAATTCCTCAGAAATATCAAACATCTTTTTTAGTTTGCCCTTAACTTCTTTGCTCAGCTCATTTTTCTGGCAGTCATAGCAAAGAACAAATCTCTGTCTGGAATCAGCCAAGACATAATTCTTTTTGCATCTCCAGCATCTTTGTTTGCATCTGACCATACAGGAAAAATAAATTATTCAGTTTAAATAACTACCTGTCAAATAATCTCTTCTGAACTGCTCTATCCAAATTGGGTTTTTTATTAATTCCCTTTACAGGATTAACTCTTTCTCTGGAAATTATATTGAAATCACAGCCAAGACTAAATTCTCTCTGAAATCCGTTTTTAAATTGTGAATCTCTATAATAAAAAAACATAGACATTATAGCTGTTTCAATATCATTCTCTTTTGCCAATTTGGCAATAATTTCTTCAATTTCAAGATATTTTTTATCAGAAATTCCCCTGATTTTATAGTCTTTTGGAAGCTCAAAATCACTCGCTAATTCTTCAATTCCTTCCAATACATGCCTATCAATTATAGCAAGGTCTAGATAGTCGCACATTCTTAAAAAAAGAGAAGCGCATTTATAGCCCATACCATAAACTTCCTTGTCAATCCTCTCTCTTAATTCAAAGCCTTTTTTTCTTCCATTCTCGCTATCTTCCAGAATATCTTCTGGTAAATTTGATTTAGGCCAAGCCTGAGACAATCTGTAAATAGCATCGATCTTTTGATTATGAAATCCTGACTTCCTGACAATCCCTCTTAATTTTTTCTCATTTCCTAGAATGCTTTCAGGATTATCAAGCCCATGATCCATCAGTCTGTTGAAGACCATCATCTGCTTCTGGTAATTTTCTCTTGATGAAAGTATAGAATAAACTATTCCCTTGAACATGTTCTCTCTTGTCAATGGATTAATCTTTTCTGCTTCATAAAGTTTCCAAGCATTTTCAAAATCTTTAGAGCTTAAGTTTAATTTATTCATTCTTATAATCTCTTATTGTATTCTTAACCTTTTCAAGTTGCTGTGAAAATTTTGCAAAATTTAAATAAAGTTTTTCATCAGAGCGTATAGCTTTTGAAAAGTCATCATCCCTTCCGAAATATTTTCCAATTTTTAAAAAAGGAGACATTGACTGCATGCCAAATTCCTTGAAGATTGATTCATAGCTTCTTGGTATCTCACTAAAAAGATTGAACTGACTCTCTTCAGCTAATTTTCTATCAACCATACTTTTTATATCTCTTGTGTGTGGGTGAACAAGTGCGCTATAAAGAACATCCATTCTTTTGTCTGGCTCTAATCTTCCTATTTCAACTGCAGAGCCATATCCCACCAGCCCCAATATAGAAAAGTTTCTTGTAAGGTCATCCAGTTCCATAAATCTGAGAGAATTAAGTAAAGATTTCCTTGATGCTAAATGTTTAAAATCCCTGACAAAATCTTCCTGGGTATAACTTGCCCCATTTAATTTAGCCTTTAGTTCATAATAAAGGAATAAAACCCTTGCTCTCTCTCCTGGCTTATCCTGCTCAGATAAATCTTCATGGCACTGTAATAATTCAATTTCCAAATCAGAAAGACCTTTGCTTACAAAGGCCTTGAAATTTTTATGTCCTGCTCTTTCTAAAGCCCTAACTCTTGTATGACCATAAACAATCTGATAATAATCTCCTCTGTCAACAACTAATCCTGGTTTCAGCTGCCCAATATTTTTTATCTCCTGTGCCAATGCATTTACCCTATCCTCAGAAATCCTATTTCTTATGTTTCTTACGCTCCTCAATTTGTCTAAAGGAATAATGCTGATTTCATCACAATCACAAACAGGGCGGATTATTTTATAGTCAGGTACAAAATCTCCCTGTCTTCTTCTCTGCACTTCTAAAAGAATTTCTTCATCAAACCTTAGCTTTATAGGTTTACCAAAATAATCAAGTACCTTATCTTGAGTTTTTTTATCTAGTTTGGAATGTATTTCTATCCATCTTCCTAAAAGAGATTCAATAAATTCAGTTACATTAACATGGTTTGTATCGGTTGTCTGAAACTTTTCTCCGACTGTCTGAAATTTTGCACTCCCTATATGGCCTCTGAATTCTTCATTATAAATAAAAAAATCATTAAATGCCCTAGCATATCTTTCCGCAGTTCTGGAAACACCAATTAATTCTTTTATTTTTCTTCCTTCTTCATCGGGATTTCCATTCTGTCTTGATAATAAAACCCCTGGTTCTCTTAAAATTCTGCTCCTTAATAATTCATTAAACTCTAAATTACTAATTCTGCTCCATTCTTCTTCCTCTTTCTTTTCTTTCCTTATTTTCTTTATTTTCTTTTCTTCTTCCTCTTTTTCCCTCTTCATTCTCTCTTTCTCTCTTTTTTCCTCTTCCAATCTGATAACATTGTCAAAGAATTCAACCTGCTCGCTCTCTCTAACCCTTCTTCCAATCTTTACAGCACGTGAGTAATAATTTAGCCCTGGATGTTTTCTCACATATCCTAAAATTTTTTCTGGAAGCCTTGAAAATACTAGATAATTGCTTACTGTCTTCCTGTTCTTTCCCATAACTCCTGCTAGCTCATTTATTGTAACGTTTTTGTATCTCCTTCCATTAATTCCAATAGTCTTTTCAAAATCCTCGCTTTGTTTATCTTTATATTCCTGAAGTAATTCTCTTAATCTTGCTGAATAAACTGCAAGGTCATCAGAAGCAATTGGTGTCTTCATGGCATTTGCAGCTATCTTCATTTCTATCCTGTCTTCTTCACTAACATCATAATATATTATTACCGGAACATATTTTGCATCAAGCCTGTAACAGGACCAGAATCTTCCCTCCCCGTCAATCAGGGAAATTTCATTTGTTTTTGTGTTAAAAGACAATAAAATTGGTTCAAGCAGTCCTCTAGTTTGAATAGAGCCGGATAATCTATTTGTTCCGGTTATTGTATGCTCTCTATAATTATCTAATTTAGCTCTTTTACATAATTCATCAATAGGCATGAGAACAAATCTCTGTTTATATTTTTCATCAGGAACTTCTATCCCTTCATTAGCCATCTCTTCAAGAGACAGCCCAGATTTAGTTTCAATGCCTATCATTTATCCATAAAGCACATTCCGCATCTCCTTTCTTTTTCAGTAACGTGCGTTGAGCATAATCTTACTTTTCCATTATTATCACCAACAAGCTCCAAAAAATACGGGTCTGTATGGTGTGCCTGTAAATAATTCTGTCCGCTTAAAACCCAGTTGCCTTGAGGAGAAAGCAGATTTAACTGCCCGTACTTCAAACAGCTCCAGCATCCTCCCCCAATAATTCCAGCTGTATCTTTGTTAGTAATCCTAATGTCCAAAAACTGCAGTCCAAGATACTGTTTGTTTTTTTCATAAAAATCAAGAGCCATCTTAGCATCTTCCTGCATATTATTATGGTTGGTAATGTCAGTAGCAATGTAAATATTAGCATTCAATCCCATTTTTCCCAGTTCTAAAATATTCTCCAGTCTTTTCTCAGGAGGATAACCCAAACTTACTATTCCTTTTTCCAGTTCTTTATGGCCGATGCTTGTAAAAATACTTATTTTTAATTTTCTAAACATATCGATAGTCTCACCATCAAAATCAGGAATTTTTGTAGGCATAGCTATTCTCCAATCATAATCATCTTTTACCCTTGTTAAGGCATTTAAAGCAATCTTCAAATTATCCCTAAATCCTGGAAAACTTCTTATTGGTTCAGGAATATTTGCCTCAGTAGTCTGCCCTATTCTTAGATAAACTCTTTCCCCCTTATTTATCTTAAGCTCTCCAATTCTTTCATTTAATCTTTCAATTAAAAATCCTTCATCAAAATCATATAAAGTTTCTAAAAAGCTAGGACCGTTCTGGTAAGCATAGCAATAACCACATCTGTCATCTAAATCATATATTCCTTCTGGAGTAATATTAGAAACACATCCTCTGCTAAAATCC
>AQRL01000018.1 GCA_000402515.1 Nanoarchaeota archaeon SCGC AAA011-G17 | reverse complement strand
CCCCAAAAATTAGTAATAAGAACTACTATTTTTTGATTATTGTTCTGGAGTAGCTAAACGGTTACTATTGGTTTAAATCATCAAAATGTATAAATATGAGTAAATTCAAGCTAGATAAGTATGAATAATATACATTGGTTGGGTCATGCATCCTTCAAGCTGACTGGAGAGAAAATAATCTATATAGATCCATACGAAATCTCAGAAACAGAAAAAGCAGACATCATTCTGATAACCCATACCCATCATGACCATCTTTCCATGGATGATATAGAAAAAATAAGAAAATTAGACACAGTTATATTTGCGCCGGAAGATGCAAGAGGCAAACTATCAGATTTTAAATCAGTCAAGCCCTATCAATTCTTTAATGTTGGAAAAATAAAAATAGAAACAGTGCCTGCTTATAATCTTGACAAGGAATTTCATCCAGAAGAAAAAAATTGGGTAGGCTATGTTATAGAATTTGATAAGCAGAGGATCTATCATGCAGGCGATACAGATTTAATTCCAGAGATGTCAGAGCTGAAAGATATTGATGTTGCACTATTGCCTATTGGAGGAACATATACCATGGATGTCACAGAGGCATTGCAGGCAGTAAACATTATAGCTCCAAAAATTGCAATACCCATGCATTATGGAAAACTGTCTGGAACAAGAATGGATGCAGAAAAATTCAAGCAACTTGCCAGTTGTAAAGTTGAACTTCTTCAGAATGAGTGAAATAAAATCAGGAAAATATAGGCATTACAAAGGAAAGTTATATGAGGTTATTTATGTAGCGAGAGATAGTGAAACATTGGAGAGATTAGTTGTCTACAAAGCCCTTTATGATTCTGAAGAATTTGGAAATAATGCAGTTTGGACAAGACCCTTGAAAATGTTTTTAGAAGATGTTACTGTCAATAATAAACAGGTTCCTAGATTTGAATATATAGAAAAATAAAGTTCAGTGAATCTTAATAATCCTGTGTTTCTCTAAAACCTTTTTCTTTGGTATTACAATCCTTAATGTTTCTTTATTGAACTCGCTTCTTAATCTCTCAATATCAGCCCCGTTTGGCAAGGGAATAACTTTGTAATATTTTCCAAAAGATCTGCTTTTGCTGAAGAATCCTTTTTTATTAACTTCCATCTTATGGCTCTTTTCAGCATTAATCTCTAATACTCTATGGTGTGCTTTCAGTGTTATGTCTTTTTTCTCAACACCAGGCAGTCTAACTTCAACCTCAAATTCTTTTCCTTTGTCTCTGAAACTGCTGAGTGCCTTCATAAATCCCCGTGTATTGATAAAATATTTCTCATTATGATGAAAGAATTTCTTGTAAGAATCTTCAATGTCCTTTTCAATTCTCACCACTTCCTTAAAAGGATCCCACAATTTTATCACCTCTTCTCTGATATATACTTCTTATTATTTAAATCTTATGTAGCCGATTCCTGTCTTGTCAATCCTGGCAGCATTCCCTTCATCACAATCCAGATGCAAAGCAAGTTTGTGCTCTTTTCCCGCTCTGACTAAAACATTGTTGAAAATAATATTTCCAGCATCAATGCTTACAATATCTTTATCCTTAATATTAAATTTTTTAGCTTCCTTATCAGAAATATGTAAATGCCTTCTTGCTATTATTAATCCCTCCTTTAATTCAATTTTTCCTTTAGGGCCAGCAAGAATAATCTTTTCACTGTTCTCCAAGTCGCCGGAGTCTTTAACTGGAGGATTTAATCCAAAAAATCTTGCATCTGTTCTTGAAATCTCAGCCTGTGTCTTTTTTCTTACAGACCCTAGAACTCTTGCGTCTAATTCCTTTCCATTGCTTATTAATTTTATTTTCTCTTCAGCAGCAAACTGTCCTGGTTGTGATAGCTCTCTTAATTTCCTTAATTCATAATTTCTTCCAAATAACTTTTCTAAATCTTCATTAGACAGGTGAACATGCCTGTTTGAAACCTCAATAGGAATTTCCATAGAAAAATTCTTATACTATAATCCTTTTTTAAATATTATGCTTAGGCTCTACAACACATTAACAAGGAAAAAAGAATTGTTCAAGCCGATAAAAAAGAATAAGGTTGGTCTTTATACCTGCGGCCCAACTGTTTATAATTACATTCATCTTGGAAATCTAAGAGCCTTTGTTTTTTACGACCTTGTTAAAAGATATCTTCTCTATAAAAAATATAAAGTAAAGCACGTGATGAATATAACAGATGTTGATGACAAAACTATTCGTGATTCACAGAAAGAAAAAAAATCACTAAAGGAATTTACAGAATTTTACACAAGAGAGTTTCTTAAAGATTTACAAACATTAAATATTATTAAACCAGATATCATGCCAAAAGCAACCGAGCATATCCCTGAAATGGTGTCTTTAGTAAAAATTTTATTAAAAAAAGGTTATGCATACAAAGCAGCTGATGGAATTTACTTTAGCATTAAAAAATTCAAAAACTATGGTAATCTGGCTCAGTTGGAAAAACAAAACCTTCAATCAAATGCAAGAGTTTCCATGGATGAATATGAAAAAGAAAATATTTCTGACTTTTCTTTATGGAAAGCCTATGACAAAAATGATGGAAATGTTTTCTGGGAGACCGAAATTGGAAAAGGAAGACCTGGCTGGCATTTGGAATGCTCTGCAATGTCGCAGAAATATTTAGGAATCCCATTTGATATCCATTGTGGGGGTATAGATTTAGTTTTCCCGCATCACACAAATGAAATTGCACAATCCGAAGCAGCTTACAACAAAAAATTTGTAAATTATTGGCTTCATAATGAACACTTATTAGTAGATGAAAAAAAGATGTCAAAATCTTTGCATAACTTCTACACACTAAGGGACTTATTATCCAAACAATACTCAGGAAAAGAAATTAGATTCTTGTTATTGTCGGTGCACTACAGACAAAAGATAAATTTTACATTTGAATCACTAAACTCTGTAAAAAATATTCTAGAGAAAATAGAAGAATTCATGACCAACATTCAAAATTATAAAAAAAGTTCCCCATTATTAATAAAGAAAACAAAACAGGAATTTGAAAAAGCAATGGATGATGATCTTAATTTTTCAAAAGCCTTGGCAGTTATCTTTGATTTCATGAAAGAAGTAAATAAAAAAAAGATAGGAATAGGAGTAAAGAAACTAATGTTTGAATTTGATAAAGTTCTTGGACTGAATCTTGATAAAATAAAATCAGAAAAAATACCGGAAAAAATTATAAAATTAGCAGAAGAGAGGGAGAAAGCAAGAAAAGAAAAGAACTATAAAGAGGCAGATAAAATAAGAAATGAAATTAACTCTCTCGGTTATCAGCTAGAGGACTCAGAAAAGGGAGTAAAAATAAAGAAAGTGTAACCAAAAAGATTATATTTCTATTTATAAATATTTATAAACTAACTATCTTGATTTGATTCCCTACGATGGAAAAAGAAAAGGCATATAAAATACTAAAAAGGACCACTATTGACGCACTTGGTACCTATGGGTTTAGAGAGAAATTCTTACAAGAAATTAACTTATTAATGTGGGGTTATGGTAATAATCATCACTCTCCAAATGGGAAAAATATTCTGTTAAGACTGGAAGATTTGGTGCATACTGTTTATTCTGGCAATTCGGATCAGGAAAAAATTATCCAGAACTTCACAAATGATGTTAATAGTCTAAGATTTATGCTTGGAGATTTCAAAATAAACCATGGAACAGCAGAGTATTATACTTATACACCGTCGGAGGAAAAAAAAGAGACTACGGAAGAAGTAACTACAGAAAAAAAAGTGGAGGAGAAAAAGAGTGAAGAAGATACAGACTTTTCAAATATTTATTTTGATGGATTAAAAAAAAATCCCTATGATGTAGGCTTATTAAAAACCTTGCCAAAAAAAGAAAGAGAAGAATTGAAAAAAAAGATTGAAAAGGAAAAAAATGAAGTTTTTGAAAAGATTGAAATTGCAAAAATTGGTATTTACAGAACTTTAGCTGAAAATCAGATATGTTATCTTTTTTTTAATAAACATTTTGATTATATTACTGAAAGAAATGGAATTAGAAATATATTAAGAAATTATGAAGGGAGAAAGGACGAAGCAAAAGAAATAATAGTTAAAAATGTAAAATTATTTAAAGAAAATATTGATACTTACTTTGAAAAAATTAATTCAGCAAAGAAAAATTTAGAGGAAAAAACAGAATTAAATTCTTTATCTTTGGCATTGGCTGAATATCTTATTAATAATTTTAGTCCTATCCCAATAAATAGACTAACAAAGGAAATATTTGCTGAATATGATTCTTTATTGGAATTAGCAGAAGAAGAACAAAGCTACCATAAACAAGATAAAGAAGTCCCAGCAGATCTTAGAATAAAAATTGATAACTGCATAAAGAAGATTGAGCCGAATAAAACAATAGATGTATTATTAAATGAGGGAATAGAACTAAAAAAATACCAAGAAGAGATAACAAAAGAAAGGAAGAAAATAGTATATCTTTTTCTTGGCATTGCCATTGAGATGGGAAATAGTTTTTATGATAATTCTAACTGGCTTGAACAAAGTAAAAATACATCAAAAGAAGATGTAATACAATGGGCAATTATGGGTCTTATACGTGCATCACACAATGCGAGTTTTTATACTAAATTTATAAAATATGCAAAGTGGGTTATAAAAAATGAAATAATTATTAACTCAAATGGTTCAGCAAGAACAATAACCCCTTCTCGAATAATGGTAGATAAAATGATAAAATATTCCAAATTTGAATATAACACATTAATGAAAAAGGGCTATAGGCCTACAGATGAAGAAATAATAAGGGAAACAAAACTAACACCAGAAGATATAAGAAAGATAAAACTAATAATGAAAGAACCGACATCTTTAGACAGTTTTACTTGTGATGATATAAAATTAGGGGATATTATACCAGACAAAGAATGTATAAATCATTTAGAAGAAATTACAGAATCAGAAAAATATGAACAAATAAGGGAAGCTGTTTCTGAACTGAAAGGAACATATGCAAAAATAATTAGATTGCGTCATGGTTTTTGTCCAGAAAATTCCAATGAAGAGGTAAATCCAATGACTCTTGAGAAAATAGGAAAATTATTTGGAACAGGCAGAGAAAATATCAGGCAGAAGGAAGAAAAAGCCATAAACCAACTAAGAAAGAAGCTGGAAATACTCGGAATAACTGTTTAAAAAAAAGAATATGTTCTTAAACAATAAACTATAAATAATCCCTGTATTTTTCACAATAAAGATGACAATAGAAGAAAGAATAGGGACTGCAGCAGCAAAGTTGGCAAAAGATATTGAAGCAGATGTAATTATCTCAGTAGAAAGAAAGGAAGAGGTTAATACAGACTTTACAGACCCGTCAATTAAAGCCTCTGTTTCTGTGTTTAGGAGGAATCCCAAGGGGTTTCTGAGAAATTCTTATATAGGCAGGATAAAAAAATCAAAAGATGCCTCTGTATTCCCATTGAAGGAGATTGTTATGGAAGCAATTTCAAGGGATTTTGTTAAAAAAAATGACAAGATTGTCTGTGTTGTAAATGAAAATATGGGTCTTGGTTACAAGGGCTTAATCTTCATATTTGATGTTGACAAAATATTATTTGATTTATCCTCACATAATATTGCAGAATATATCCCCCCGGCAGTTCTTGAGGCAGTAATAGATGTTGCCTTGGAAATAGTAAAAGAGGGCAGAGAAGGAAAAAAATTAAGCACCGGTTTTATTATAGGGGATAAAGAAGAAGTTTTCCCATTTACAAAACAGCTGATTATCAATCCATTTTCAGGCTATCCAGAGGAATCAAGAAATATTACAGACCCGCTGATAAAAGAGACAATAAAAGAATTTGCCCAGCTGGACGGGGTTTTTGTCATAAACAAGGCAGGAACAATAATGTCCGTTGGCACTTACATAGATATAGACACAAAAGGGATAACTCTTCCAGGCTATGGAACAAAACACAGGAATTGTGCAACACTTACAGCAAGAACAAAATCAATTGCCGTTGTTGTTTCAGCCTCAGGAGGAAGAATATCTATCTTTAAAGATGGAAGAGTTATTCTGAAGCTGTAAATAATTTTAAATAAAAGAATAAATTTATAAATTATATAGTAACAACATTTATATGAAATTATCATCGTTAATGTTTAATTATATCATAAAGGATAAAAAATTTGAATTCATGAATTATAAATTTGATGTTTTATTAGAGGTAAACTCAAAAGAAGAGCTAATTGAATCAGCAAAATCATCATTAATCAGTTTGGAAAATCTACTTGACAGGCATTATCTGGGAGAAAATTTTTCAAAAACAAAAAATGGAGAAATTTCACCTTCGACCATTGAATTTGGTTATGATTATTTTTCAAATATATTAAGTCCTATTTTTAAAATAACGCTGAAATATGTTATATTATCTAACTTAAATGGAAAACCAGAAAATCTTTTTATAGATATGAAACATACTCATGATTCTGATAGTATTTTAACTATATTTGACTCTGTTATTACGTTACCTAATATAAAAATTTCTAATAATGCACAAATACAAATAGAAAGAATTAATTTTTTAAGAAAAGAAGAATTTGAACTAAATAAATATCTAAGTTTGCCATCGGAATAAAAAACAAAAAGTAAGCTTTATAAACTCATTTTTTATACCAATTTCTGATAAACGGCCATAGTGCTCTGGTTCCACCTAGACTCTTTTCGAACCTAGAAGTTAAACAGGGCAACGTCTATTACGGTACTGTACTTATGTACGGGAATTTTTAGATGCTGTTTATCTCTTTATTTTTTTCTATTGAATTTTGCAACCCTTAAAAAGAAAATAATCATTAATACTAAAAGACCTATTCCAATAGGTACACTTACTGGTGCCTTTTTCGCATTATAAACAACCAGCACAGTCAAACTATCAAAAGTATTTCCACTTATTTCTTCAGCACTATTTTTCTCAGCATTTGTTTCAACATTTCCATTAATTATCTCTTTTGGAATCTCTTTTGTTGTTTCTTTTATTTCTGTGGGCATTTGTTGATTGACAATCACACTGCTTGTTGAACTATGGCCACCAGATGAACCGCCAGAACTACCAGAACTGCTTGGAGAACTCTCACTTTTTACCTCTCCCAAAATGCCATAAACACTGAAGTGCTCGGCATTTGCATAGACATAATTCTCCTCTTTATTGACAGTTGAATTTAATTCCTCCCAATTTTCTCCATAATAGTAAATCTTTAAGCTGTCCTCATTGATATTGTTTTCAGCTAAATACTCGTCAGTGTAATAAAGCCTTATAATTCCTGATTCCAGTTTCTCATTAATTCCATCTATGCTGATATTCACGTTGCTTACCATTTTCTTTCCGCTAGCCTCTGTTAAGTTCAAATTCTTTTCAATCTCAAAATTAGATCCAACAATATTATCATTAGTAATCAAATCAATAACAACCCCGCCTGCATTTATCACAGTAATATTATCCTTCCCAATAGAGATTAATTTGCTCTCATTAATTTCATAATAGCCAGGGAAATAATCACAACCATCTATCTCATTTGGCTTATTCACAAAGCTCCCGCACTGGTTCTTGTCTGTACACTCTCTTATCCTGGCCCCATTCTCCTGGCACGCATCCCATTCACTGCATTCCCAATTCTCACTGCAGAAATCATAGCTCAAAACCATGTTGTGCAAGATAGGTGTTTCTGTCTTGTTGCTGAAAAATTCAGCCTTTAATTTAATCTGCTCTAGCTCAGGTAAACTACCATTAGAAGGAATCTCTATCCAGTTTTCATTGTAATAATAATATTTAATGCTCTGTCCTTTTAATTCATCATTCTTTGAAAATAAATTTAGCTGGTTGATAGTCGGCAGTTCAAATGTTTGGGTTTCTAAGCTTGCACTATCAGGATAAGTTAAATTGATGCCGGTATTTTCCTCTTCCCATTCCCTGATTACTTTGATATAATCCACATCAAATTTGTCATCAGTTAAAATAGCTAATCTGCTTGTTGATGAAGGTAAATTGCTTATTGTAATATTATACCATCCTTGGATATTGGGAAAGTGCATGCTTCCATAATTACTCTCACAAAAATCACCAGCCCAGCATAAATAAATATTAGTCTCTCCCTCATTATCCAGATACAGGCTTATTATATCATTATTCTGCAGCCCTTCTCCGAAAATCACATTAAACATCTTCTTTTTGGCAACATCAAGGTCATCATTATCAACAGAAGTCAGCTTGGAGGTTTTATCATTTGGGTCATATTGTGCATTTATAATATTTCCCTTGGTTGAGCTTATAAAATCAATTTTAGTGCTGCCGTTTGTTATAATGCTGAATGATTTGCTCGAGTGCTCTAAATTTGATATTGTAATGCTGAACTCCCCCTCACTCCCGTTATAATCAACACTCCCGTAATTATTTTCATTGCAAACCTCGCTTGCTTTGCACAATTTTATATTATTTGCACTGCTTGATTTTGTATGCATGGTTATAACATCATTATTGTCCAAAAAGTCTCCAAAAGCAATGTCAAATATCTTATTGGCAGAAACAACATAATTATTACTGTCAATGTTTATTACTTCTGAAGTTTTGTTGTCATAATCATAATATCCATTCTCTATATAGATTTCAGTTGAATTGCTTGTTGTCCAGCTGTACTCTTGGGTTTGTAATTTTAGTCTGGCAGAGTTATTTTCAATTAATATCAAACTACTATCATAAACATAATTATCACTCTCAAAAGTCCAGTTATAATATCCAGGAGAAAAAACAGCAAAACCAGTAATCTCTGGTTTTAAAAACATAAACGCCAATAAAAACAAGATAGCAATAGCAGCAAAAATGCTAGCTTTCCATAAATCCTCTTTTTTCATATCAATAATAAAGACTTCAAACGTTTAAATATTTTCCTAAAAGATAAAACTTATTAACTCTAAAATATATATTCCCTTTATGAGAGACAAGGATCTTGCAAAGGAAAAAGTAGGAGAATTATTCAATCTGGCAGATGAAACATTTAAAAACTCTCCAGCATTAGCAAATCGTTATATTTCACTGGCAAGAAAGATAGCCATGAAGTTCAACATCCGTCTTACAAAATACAAGAGAAAGTTTTGCAAGCACTGTTACTCCTATCTCAAGCCGGGGATAAATTCAAAAACACGCATTCATAAATCAAGAATAATAATTTACTGTAAAAACTGTAAAAAATACACAAGAATACCCTTGAAAAATGGACGAAAGAAATAAACAGGCAGCTGTAGCATTTTCAATAGTTGTTTTAGTTGCACTTCTAGTAACTAACACTTATTTTACAATCCAGAACACCAAGCAGTTAATTATTGTGAATACTACTCTAGAATCTCAAAGAGAGACTTTTGAAAGTGAACTCCTGGATGTAAGGAGAGAGAACCAGTTAAAATTTGAAGGGCTCTCAGATTTGGTAAAAGAATCAGGAACACAATTATCTAAACTCGAGCAGAAGGTTGCAAATATCCAGGTAACTTCCTCTGATTTCTCATCAATAATCCAGAAAGTTCTTCAGTCTGTTGTAAGTGTAAGAACAGATGTTGGCCAGGGTTCAGGAGTAATTGTCTCTTCAGCAGGCTACATAGTTACTAACTATCATGTAATCAAGGGAGCAACAGCAGCACAAATATTAACTTATGATGAGAATGTTCATGCTACCCAGCTTATTGGCTATGATGAGGATGCAGACGTTGCTGTTCTGAAAATAGACGGCAGCTTCTCAAAATTAAAATTCGGAAATTCAAATGAATTATTAGTTGGTCAGAGGCTTATAGCTTTAGGTAATCCCTATGGTCTGTCCTTCTCAGTAACCGAGGGGATTGTCTCCGCTGTTCACAGGCAGGGTGCAAATAATAATTACTATATACAGACAGATGTTCCAATTAACCCGGGAAATTCAGGAGGTCCCTTAGTTGATATTAATGGGGAGATAGTTGGAATCAATAACTTCAAGATAAAGGATGCAGAAGGCCTCGGATTTGCAATAGAATCAAATACAGTTTACAAAGTTTATCAGGACATAATTGAAAAATACGAAGCTAAATTAAACCCGGCAGCATAAATCTATTTTTTTAATTTTTTATTAATCTCTTCTTTTAATTTTTTAGTATACAGAGTAAATTGAAGTTCAGCATTTTCCCAGTCATTGTAATTTACAGGGCTCCCGTAATAATTAATTCCATTCCTCTTGGTTCTTACCTTTTCAAAGAAATCCCAATTAAATTCTAATTCTGGATGCCTCTCGCAAAGATAAGAAAATAAGCACTGGTGATTGTCTATCTTTATTTTTTCAAACCTTAAAAAAGATTCAACAAGTTCATGCAGTGCATCATAGTATAATTTGTAGACGCTGTTCCACTGGCTGTTTTGTTTTGAAATATTTTTTTTGATAAAATTTGCAGATTCAATATCAGTTTCTGCAATGTTAAGTGTGGATTTTATTTTTTCTAAATCAATCTCTTCTGTGATAATAAATTTTCCTTCTTTCTTGCATTTCAAAAAAGCTTCTTCTTGAGTCATGTACTTAGGCATTTATACCAACCCTTACAAAATCTATATCTCCCTTAATAATGTTGCCTTTAATAATATTTTTGATTAAGCCTTCCCCGAATTTATTTAGCTCTTTTTTATTATGGCAGATGAAAAGCTGTATTTCCCTGTGTAGTTTTGTTTCATATTCTGCTGTTTTCAAGCCTTCAGGGTCCCCGTAAATAAAAATATCTATATCACTGTCTTTATACCAGTCAGAGCGCACCAAGCTTCCAAAAATTATAACTGTTTGTGCCTTTTTTAAATAGGATAAATGATTCAAAAGACCGCTCTCATAAAGCCGGTTTAATGCAAATAATCTTTTCTTATTTTTGTAGGCAGGATGTTCATAATTGCTTGTGTAATAAGGCATTTTATCTCTTTCTTTTATTCTTCTTATCAACCCCTCTTTAATAAATTTCTTCAGCCATCTGTCTGCCTTACTCCTTGTAATTTTTGCATTTTTAACTATCTCTTCAAAATGCCATTCCTTTGTTGGCTCTTCATAAAATAGCTCAATTATATCTTCTTCCTTGCTTTCCATAATAGTATCCATAATAGGAACTAATTTATAAATCTATCTTTTTATTTTTTTGCAGGCATAACCTTTATAAATCCCACTCAATTTTAATTTATCATGTCACCATTAATCTGGATACTAATTGTTGTAATAGCAATCATTGTAATCGAATTTATCTACTATTTCAACAAGTTTGTTATTCTTGGAAATCGTATTGACAATTCATTAGCACAGATTGATGTACAGTTAAAGAGAAGGGCAGATTTAGTTCCTAATTTAATCAGCACAGTAAAGGGCTATGTAAAGCACGAATCAGCAATGATAACAAAAGTAACAGAGGCAAGAAAAGCACTCTTATCAGCAAAAGACATAACCTCTAAAGTAAAAGCAGGCAATCAATTGCAGACAGCTTTAAAGAGCATATTCGCTTTAGCAGAGCAATATCCTAATCTTAAGGCAAATGAGAACTTCTTGCAGTTGCAGCAGGAGCTTGCAGCTATTGAAGACAAGGTAGCTTATTCAAGGCAGTTCTATAATGACAGTACCCTGGATTATAATAACTCAGTTCAGAGCTTCCCTGGAAACTTCTTTGCTAACTTTTATGGAAAGAAGCAGAAGGAATTCCTGAAAATAGAAGCAGAAGCAAGAGCACTGCCGAAAGTTGAATTCTAAGGAATGTTTATGAATACTTAATTAGTTTCATTTTTAGAAGAATCTATTATATCTTTTGCTTTGTTTACAAAATTTATTGCTTTTGTTCTGAGTGTTTCAGCTTCGTTAGCATCAAATGCCTTCTGTGTGGAATAGCTTGCTTTATTCCTTTTGCTTTTTGCTTCAATGTAATAGAGCACCTCTTCTTTTTCAATAGTTGTATTGCATACTATTTTAATCTCTTCTTTGTCTAATCCTTTTTTGTAGAATTCCCTGATGAGAATAAGAAGAGTCGCAAGATGGTCTTTTGTTGAATATCCCTTCAAAGCACAAAGAGCCAAAGATGCATGATAAATAGAGTAATATGCGCTGACTATTGCCCAATCATTGTAATTTTTTAATTCAAGAGTAGACCCGGCAAACTTAAGATTATGGTCTGCTTTTTCAAGATGCCCCTGAACAAGTATAGATGTTTCAATCTCTTTCTTTATCTTTTTAGAAAGGATGTATTTCTGAAAATCTTTGTCTCTTCTTTCTTTATTTTCAAGCCAAATTTCCCATATTTCTTTAGCCATCTAGCGCCTCTTTGTAAAACTTATCAAACCCAGTTATAACAAACCCTGTTTTTATAGCATGGGTTATAACCTTATCTTCCTCTTTAAGCAGCTGCTCTTTAAAATAATCAAAATCAATTATAAACATTTGTATTTTAATTCCTGTTATTGCCTCTATATCTTCTTTTAATTTTGTGTCTTTTGATTCTTTCCTGTTGTAGGTCAGCAGAATATCAATGTCGCTGTCTTTTCCAAATGTGCTTTTTGCAGTTGACCCGAAGACTATTGCAATAAGCGGCTTGACTTTAATCTTTTCCATAAAATCATTAATTGCCCTTTTTCTTTCTGAAGGAAGCTCATTAAATCGTTTGTAGTCAAAATATGAGAATAGAGAATAGACCTGCGGGTTTTTTGGGTTTATTTTGTAAAAGGTATTGCCTGTCTTTTTAGTTGAAATAAGGATATTGTTGCCTATAAGGTTTTTTAAATGCCTGAGAGTTGTGTTTTGCGTGAGTTTAGTTTCTCTTAATATCTCGCTGAAATATATTTCTTTAGACCTGTTTCTATAGAAGCATTCTATTATCTTCCCCTTTCCCTTGTTGAATATGTTATTCATTTTTTGTACAATATTGTACATTTTTTGTACTATATAAGGGTTTCTATTTTAATAAAAGGTACATATAATATTTAATAAATTTTAAGCACAAACTTTAAAACCTTTAGCTAATTATTAATATTATGGAAAAAATATCCTTTTACGACCAGATATCAAGAAACAAGAGAAACTCAATTATTCTAATCAGTCTTATCTTTCTTGTCCTTCTTGCTATTGGCTATGTGATTGCAAAAATAAATCCGGGCTACTTCTTTGTAATCATGATCCTCTCTATAATAATTTCCTTATCTTATATTCTTATCAGCTATTACAACTCAGATAAAATAGCTTTAGCAAGCGTGAATGCAAAGCCCGCAACAAGGGAAAAATACAGGCAGTACTATAATAGTGTTGAAGGCTTGACTTTAGCAAGCGGGATGCCAATGCCTAACTTATATGTAATGGAAAATCCCCAGATAAATGCCTTTGCAACTGGACGAGATCCACAGCATTCTGTAATTTGTGTTACAACAGGCTCTTTGGAGAAATTAAACAAGCAGGAATTGGAAGGAGTACTTGCTCACGAACTAAGCCATATCTCTAATTTTGATATCCGCTTTATGACCCTGACAGCAGTTCTTGTTGGAATGATAGCAATAATATCTGAAATCTTTCTGAGAAGTATGTTGTTTAAAGGTGATAGGGAAAACAAGGGAGGAGCAATATTATTTATTATTGGAATTGCCCTTGCTATACTTGCTCCCATAGTTGTTCAGTTAGTTCAGTTAGCTATCTCAAGAAAAAGGGAATATGTAGCAGATGCATCAGCTGTAAAGTTTACTAGATATCCGGCTGGTTTAATTAATGCCTTGAAGAAAATAGATTTAGATAAGCCGATGAAAACAAGCAAGGTAGTCTCAAGCTTATTTATCTCAGACCCTATGAAAAAGAATCTTGATAACTTAATGTCAACCCACCCCCCACTAAAGTTAAGAATAAAAGCACTTGAAGCAATGTAGTTTACAAAGATTAAATAGTAAAAAATAGATTAATTATCAATGAAGTACCAAAATATTAAAAAAGACACAGATTTGATGAATTTTTGGAATGGATCATAAAACAAACATTCAAGAATTGAAAAATAGAATAAAAGAGTTTTGTGAAGCAAGAGATTGGGATCAATTTCATGGTGCTAAAGAACTTGCAATAGGAATAATAACTGAGTCTTCTGAATTATTAGAGCATTTTAGATTCAAGTCAGAAAAAGAAATTGAAGATTTTTTTAAAGATAATAAAAAGAAAGATGAAATAAGCGAGGAAATGGCTGATGTTTTGTATTTTGTTTTAAGATTGGCTCAGAAATATGATATTGATTTGAGTACAGCATTAAATAAGAAGATTGAAAAGAATGAAAAGAGATACCCCATGGAAAAAGCAAAGGGGAGTAGTAAAAAATATAATGAGTTGTAAAAATGATTAACTTTGTTGATGGTTGATTGGGAAGGCTGTAAAATTCTGGGTGTCCACAAAAAAAGAAAATTAAGAAAATGTAGCCACCTATAAAAAAAAGAAAATTATATTATTTATTTTAAAATAGTAACAATATCAAAATGCTTAAATATAGGCTATATTCACGTGCACTTATGAAACCAAGAAATTTTTTAAATGCATTAAGTGTTGGTGCTGCTGCTTTAACAGTATATGTATCTGCATATGCACAGAATCCATTGCTATTCCCATTAACCTCGAAATCTTATGAAGGCGCTGAATTTAATGAACAAATTGCTGCAAAAGCAAGAAAGGCTGCAGAATATGTAATAACAAGAGATAAGCAAAAAGGGCTTCTTTCTTTTGATTCAGATTATAAAATTGGCAGGTATGGTCAGGGTGTTAAAGCTGAAATGCAGATTGATGATTTGATATATACAATCTGGGTTCAAAATAGGGATGAGGCAAAAACAACAAATCTTGATTTGATTTCTATATCTATGAGGCCTAAAGATAGTCATGGAGACAATAAATTAATTAAGGTTTCTGATGAAGGCCTGGATGGAATATGCGAACATGGAGTTATTCCTGAAGGATTAAGTGATAATGGCCAAAGAATTGTTTATCGCTTTGACAGCATTGAAATTTTCCGGACTGATCCTGAGAATAAAGAAAGATTCCAAATACTTTATAGAGAAACATTAGATAACATCATAGAATTCTACGAAAGGACAGATTAATTATTCCTTGATTAGAAAGCTTAAAAACCTTTAAAATATACTATCTCTATGATACCTGAAAAACTGAATATAAGAGTATTGCAGGATGAAAGAGCCAAACTAAAACAAAGGATTTCAAAGATTGATGAGATGATCCTATTATTACAGGATTCTTAAGAAAAACACTTAAATATCTTTGGAACAATCTATTTAGAGATAAAAATGGTGTTTATACAAGAATATTGTAAAAGGTGTAAATCTATACAAAAATGTAGGATTGAAGGTATTCAATATAGCACTAAAAAGCGGGGTAGACAACCTTTATTTGAAACTATTAGTTGTACAAATTGTGGGACTACATTTGGAATACCGTTAAGAGAAAAGAAATGATAAAATTATCCCCATCATCAATTAACCTGATGTTAGAGTGCCCTAGATAAATCCATTTTACTTAGCCTTAAGTTTTTTGCTGATCTCGCTACTTACTTCTCTTCCCAGCCTTAATGCATCCTGTTCAGTTAATTTGCTTTTAGATTTAAACTTCATCAAAAATTCCATATCATTTAACTTTTGCATAAATGCCTGCCTTGCTACTTCAGACCAGTTTATCTCAGGAAATCCCTCCATTTTATTTTTTAGTTCATTTGGAACTGCTAAAGTCATAGTTACCATTTTTACCTCCATATGTGTAAATATATAAGATATGTGCGTATATATAAATCTTTCTATAATAATCTTTAAAAACCCCTAAATTAACCATCACCTAAATAAAAATATAAATTAAGCCCAAGTTCAATAATTATGAAATAAAAACATTTATATACTACTGATTTATTTAAAGTTCATATGACACAAATAAAAATCAATTATGAATTTGAGGTTTTGCTCTCTTTATTAAAAAAAGAGATGCATGGAAGAGAGCTGGCTAAATCGCTGGAAACTTCCCTTACAAGAATACAGTCTATACTTAATGAATTAAGCAGGCGTAATATTCTCGATTATAAGGTGGAGGGCAAGAATCATATTTATTTTATCAAGAAAAATCTTATTGCAAAAGCATTTATTTTAAATGCCGAGAATTATAAGCTTGCAAAACTCCTTTGTAAATATCCCTTCCTGGAGCCGTTATTTAAGGAAACTGCGCAAAAATACTCAGGTCAGATGATAATTTTATTTGGAAGCTATGCAAAATTTATTCCAAAAGAAGAGAGTGATATAGATTTATATCTGGAGTCTGCTGATAAAAAAGCTAAAGAAATGATTAGCCGTATCAGCGAAAGGATTAGTGTAAAAATTGGTGAATTCAGCAAAGAAGATCTTTTAATCCAGGAGATTATAAAAAATCATGTAATAATCAGGGGAGGGGAAATATTCTATGAAAAGCTCGGATTTTTTAATTAAATTGAACAAAGAAGGCAAGCTGGAAATCGTAGAAAGCTCTGAGCAGATGTCTTTATCTTATGAAAAAAAAGGCGTTGAATGCAGGGAAGTTGCAAATCTTGCCTTTAATAATGGATATTTTGAGAGTGCAATAACTCAAAGCTATTACTCAATGTATAATAATGTTTTATCCCTCTTTTTTAAATGCGGAATAAAATGCGAGAATCATTCTGCAGCGGCAGTAATTTTAAAAGAATTTTTCAGTCAAAAAGAGCTGTATTCTGCTTTTTCAAAAGCCAAGGGAGAAAGGATTGACAAGCAGTACTATGTTACTCCTTCACAGAATAATCCTGCGACAAAGGAATCAGCCAGAGAAATGATTAGTGATGCTATGGTGTTCAATCCTAAAATGGTTGTGTTCAAAAATAATTTAAAGCTTGAAGAAATCAAAAAAATACGGGAAAAAATAAGGGAGACCTTACAGCTGGTTAAAAAATGATTAAACTATCTCCTATAAAGAAAAGAATAGAAGCGCTTCAAGCAATGTAATTCTCTGAATATTACAAAAAGAAAATGTAGTCACATTACCGCAAGGTTTATATACTATTTCTTACTAGTAAGATAAATAAGAATTGGTGATTAAAATGCAAGAAATAAAGGAAATAAAAACTGTAAAAATAACTGATAAAGGGCAGATATGTATCCCTAATATAGCAAGGCTTAATGGATTTAAGGAAGGTTCAAAAGTAAGCATAATTGTTTATTCTAATAAAATAGAGCTTAGACCATTAAGCAAAATCAGTACTGTAATGGCGGCAATGTTAGCCAGCGAAAAGGTCCTTGCTAGAGAATGGAATACTAAAGAGGAAGATGAGGCATGGAAAGATTTGTAAAAGGAGATATTGTTGTCTTGCCATTTCCCTTCTCAGACCTAACTATTTCTAAAAATCGTCCATGTTTAGTTGTAGCCACACTAAAAGGAGATGATTTAATTCTCTGTCAGATTACAAGCCAATCGAGGGATGATGAAGATGCAATTGGGATAAAGCAAAAAGATTTTCAGCAGGGTAAGCTGAATGTTGATAGTTTTATCAGGCCAAACAGGCTATTTACCAGTGAGATATCTATAATTGAATATAAAGTTGGAAAATTGAAATCTGAAAAAATAAAAGAAGTGCAAAACAAGCTCGTAGAAATTTTTACTAGAAGCTAAAACATATTAAAGGATTAATCTTAAAAACCTATAGAATATACTATTTAGAATGTACAAATTAAGTCCCACTAGTTTGAATCTAATGCAAGAGTGCCCTAGATGCTTCTGGCTAGCTATAGTTAAGAAAATAAAGAGGCCTGATACTATTTTTCCCTCTTTGCCATCTGGCATGGATAAAATCCTTAAAGAGCACTTTGACCGTTTCATGGAAAAAAATGAACTTCCACCTGAACTAAAAGAGCAGGAATGCGTTAAAGACTGCAAGCTCTTTGATGATAAAGAAAAATTAAAAATATGGAGAAACAATCTTAAGGGCCTTGAATACTATGACCAGAAAGAAGATGTCTTACTGCATGGCGCTGTTGATAATATTCTTGTTAAAGGCAAAAAATTAATTGTTCTTGACTATAAGACAAGAGGATATCCTTTAAAAGAAGATACCCATGAGCACTATCAGCTTCAATTGGATATTTACAATTTCCTGCTTAGAAAGAATGGCTATTCTACTGAGGATTATTCCTATTTATTGTTTTACTATCCTAATAAGGTCTTGTCTACAGGTGAAGTAATCTTTGACACTAAACTGATTAAGATGAAGACTTCAATAGAAGCAGGAGAAAAAATATTTAAAAAAGCAATAGAATTAATAAAAGAAACAATACCGGAAGCAGGAAAAGAATGCGGGTTTTGTAAGGTAAGAAAAAATGATTATGGAAAAGATGAATAATCAAGTAAAAACAAAAAAGCGAGTAGCAGACCATGGAGAAGTCTTTACACATAAAAGAGAAGTAAATGCAATGCTTGATTTAGTAAAAAATGAAACCGAAAGAATAGACTCTAGATTTTTAGAGCCCGCCTGTGGTTCGGGTAATTTCTTAGTTGAGATATTAAATAGAAAACTGAAAAGATTAGAACAAAGATATAAAGGGAGTCAACACGATTATGAACAATATTCTGTTATGGTAATTTCTAGTATTTATGGGATAGATTTACTTCAAGATAATGTTGAAGAATGTAGAAAGAGATTATTTGAAATATTTATAAAAGAATATCAATCTATTTTTAAGAAAAATATAAATGAAAAATTTTTAGAGATTTTGAAGATTATATTAGAAAAGAATATTGTTTGCGGTGATGCCCTTACAATGAAAGATAACGCTGGCAAACCAATAATATTCTCTGAATGGTCTATGCCTTATAATGATATGAGATTAAAACAAAAAGAATATTCATTTAAAGATATATTTTCCCCTACACTATCGTGGAGTTATACTACGAATAGCGATACTGGTGAAAGAGTTATTTTGCCTAATGTTTTAAAAGACCATCCGCTTATAAATTACATGGAGTTAAAGAGATAATGGATAATGTGAATTATAATCCAGATGTTCTAAACTGTCTTGCTAATCTGAGTAATGACGAGGTTTTTACTCCCCTAAGGGTTGTTAATGAGATGTTAGACATGTTGCCTAAGGAAATATGGAGCAATAAGGATGCAAAATTTTTAGATCCTGCATGCAAAACAGGCGTATTCTTAAGAGAAATTACTAAAAGGTTAATTAAAGGATTAGAGAAAAAAATACCCAATAGACAAAGAAGAATAAATCATATTTTTAAAAACCAGCTTTATGGTGTTGCTATAACTGAACTAACTTCTCTTTTATCAAGAAGAAGTTTATACTGTTCTAAAAATGCAAATGGCAAGTACTCTATATGTGACGACTTCAAAAATAATGAGGGTAATATAAAGTTTTATAAAATAGAACATACTTGGGAAGATGAGAGATGTATTTATTGCGGAGCAAGTAAAGAAGTTTATGATCGGGGCGATGAGCTTGAGTCATATGCTTACCAATTTATACATACTTTAAAACCCGAGGAAATATTTAAAATGAAATTTGATGTAATCGTTGGAAATCCACCTTATCAATTAAATGATGGGGGTGGTATGGGTACAAGTGCCATACCTATTTACCATAAGTTTATTCAGCAAGCTAAAAAACTAAAAAGAAATTGGCGGAGCAAGAGGATATTTCTCCAAAGGAAAAAGAGAAATTATCTGAAGAAGAAAAAGAGTATATGAGTAAAAGAAAAGAGATACAACAAAAACTGATTAAATTTGCTACCAGAATTCCTATCTTTATGTACTTAACCGATTTCAGGGAAAGAACCTTAAAAGATGTTATAACTAAACTGGAACCTGGATTGTTCAAGAAAGTTACAGGGCTAATAGTAAAAGATTTTGAGTTATTGGTTAGTTTGGGAGTATTCAATAGCAATCTAATGAATGATGCTGTTTTCAAATTTAGAAGGTATGAAGATTCCAGCCTCTCTTATACAGGTATAAGCAAACACAGGGGGTTGGAAATTGGGGGATATGATACTATCCTGACTTATAAAGAGTATAAGAAACTATAAAATGGTTTATGGATTAGTCCATCAAGAAATTAAAATTATTAATGGATATAATAAAAATGGCTGCAATAATAATAAATATTATTAGCCATCCGGAAATTTCCATACTATCTTATCTTTTTCCCATTATATCTTACATCAGCAACAACTCTATTGTAAGATCTCCCCTTTGGAACTATTGTTATTGTTTCTCCAGAAAGGCTATTTAGTTTATTTTTAGCTGAAGAATAACCCCTTTCTCCCCTTTCAGGAGCATCCATATTAGCAATCCTAATATAGTTAGTACCTTGGATCTTAGTTCCAACTTCTAGAGTATCTCCATCAACTGCTCTCTTAACTTTTCTTTGTATTGTCATTTTGATATAACCTCCACTATTTTTGATAAAATATAATAATACACTTATTTATAAAGTTTTTGTATAATTATGCATAGTAAATAAAAAAGGATGTATTTTAGAAAGGTTTAAATACTAGATCAGTTTAACTAAAATTATGTCAGGTAAGACACAAAAAATCATAACTTCTATTAAAGATGTATTATCAGATAAGCCCCTTTCAATTAGTGAGATCTCTGAAAAAGCAGATATAAACTGGCGTACTGCAGAGCATTATTTAAGAATACTGGAAAAACTTGGATTAGTAGAGGAAAAGAGCATAAAAAACACAAGAACCTTCTTTTACAAAAATAAGGATAATTATTTTGAGCTTCCTATCAGAGAGAAGCATTCTAAACTAATATCATCAATTTATGCGAATATAAAAAAAACATGCTTAAAACTGTTTGACAAAGAACCAACAAAAACACAGGTATACAAAATAATATGGAAAATCGATAAAGAATTAAAACTAGGATTACCAGTAGGATGGTATAGATATGGTCCCTGTTGTGTTCAAATCTACAGAGGTGATGAAGAGGCTACAAAATTAGATAAAAATATAATCATTGTAATAGAAAAAATAACCAAAGAATATTGTTTTTTGGATAATATGTCATTACAAAAGGAAATCTATACACAAGAAAAAAACAAGCTATACTTAACAAAACAAGGATTACTGGAATTAGAAAATAATTTTGAAAATAAAGAAGAATTAAATATGCTTCTTATGGATTTAATAAAATATGCTCCTGATGAAACAACCGAAACAGTTACTGATTTTGCAAGAGCAACTTTGCTTCTGGGATGGGAAAAAACTAAGGCATGTTTTATAGATTATCTTTGGAAGTATATAGCAATGATTGTTTTTAAGAAAAGCCTTGTGTTTTATTATGGAGATTTTGGAAATTTGGATGTATATTTAAATGAGAAAGTAGAGTCTGCAAAAAAAGAGTCACAGGTAATTATAACTGATTTGGTAAAGTCAAAATTAGATAAATTCAGGTAAGACAATTTTTACTAATTCCTCACAGCCGACATAATGTTTTATATTCCTTGTTGCAAGATAATCCACCTCAGCCTTATTAGCCAGAATTGCATGCAATGCGTCATCCCAGTTTTCTTTTGATATGTTTCTTGCTTTTTCTCTGTCTCCTTTTTCTTCTTTTATAAAAATTAATTTATCTTTTTTTCTAAACCTATCTAATATTTCTTGTATCTGCTCCTCTTTTAGGTTATTCCTTAATTCTTTTAACAGCCAATCAGAAATTATTAGGTTAAATTTACAATTCCATCCATTAGAAAAGAATTCAAAAGCAAAATCTTTTAATGGTCTTAATCTATCAGTCCTTTCATCAAAATAATCTATGAAGATGTTTGTGTCACAATATACTTTTAGACTCATAATCTTCCATTTATATTGTGTTATTTAAACTTTCCCGTCTTCGTTTTTGATGAAACTTTTTTCTGAAAAGTTTCCAATAACCTGTACATTATTCTTCTCATTAACCAATAGAATTAAACATTAAGGCTTCTTCTAGTAAAGCCTCATTAAGAAAGAATAAGTTATATATAAAAATTTATGCTAAAATTGTGGATATTTCAGGTATTGCCACAACTGCCCTTTCTTCTACCTCTTCTTGATTAGGGATAACAGCTAATATCTCAAAGCCTACAAAAATTGTGCCGTCATTATATTTTTTGCATATTAACTTTGCACTTTTTGCATATTTCATCATATTTTTTGTTATATTAAACATCTTAAGGCTCTCGCTGGCATTTAAAACCTCAATTCCAATAATGTCCTTTCTGTAAGATATGTCTAAAACAAAGCCGCCAATCATTAAATTTCCCTTTACTTTGCCTTCTTTGTGAATAAACAAAATATCATCTTCTTCATTATAGCTTATTTTTGTAATTGTTCCTTCCATCTTTCTATCTCCCTGTCCCAACTCCTCCATCTCTTTATAATCGTCAGGACATATAAAGTTTTTGCTTTCAAAATAACAGGCAAAACAACGCATTTTCCTGTTTCTTCAGATTCGAAATAAAGAACATATTTTTCCTCATCAGGGAATCTGCTTTCTTCTTTTATTGCAAATTTTAATTTTTTGGGGTCTAATAAGTTAGATTCAACCTCTTTAAATGATACTCCCCTTCTGATTGAATTAATAGTGCAATGGCTGTCTTTTTCATTATATGTTATCTGGGATTTGGTATATTTAATTAGCTTGTCTTTTAGAATCTTTAGTTCAGAATTCTTTATCAGCATAGTTTGATAATATTAATTATCTATATAAATTTACCTTCTTTTGATGAAACTTTTTTTCTTAAAAGTTTCCAATTAACTGTCTCATTCTCTTAGAATTAACACTTTGCTTTAAACTTTAAAGCTTCTTCTAGTAAATCTTCATTAAAATAAAAAAGGACTATATCCCCCCCACTCTTTTTATCCAAAAAGAGTGTCTTTATCATTAATTAACTTTACAGAGTCAAAATGCTCATTAAAGAAAGAAATAATAGATTATATATAAATCCCACCCAAATATCTGGTTACTATCATAAAATAGCAAAACGTAACCGTTTAGTTGCTTAGGGTTTCCCTAAGCATGCTGTTGGTATTGAGCCCCCTCAAATTCCATGTTGCTAATACAGACATGATTGTCTCCTTAATCATTACTCCTTTCTCATTCCATAAAGAGCTTATCTTCCTCTGCACTACTGGCTCTCTTAATATTCTTTCAGCCTTGTTGCTTGTCATGTCTATTTCAGGATGCAATAAGCAAGTG
>AQRL01000017.1 GCA_000402515.1 Nanoarchaeota archaeon SCGC AAA011-G17 | reverse complement strand
AGTGCGGTGATTGGTATAATAAGACGGGAATAACCAAAGAGGAGTTTAATGGATTTTATTTTAAAGAGGGGTTTAATATGGGGGATATATTTATTGTTAATGGCAGAAGTGAGATTAAAAAAGGGGATGTTATTGTATTTAATGGGGGAGAGAGTAATCCCATCATTCACAGAGTTATAGATATTAGTGAGGAGAATGGAGAAATTTATTATCAAACCAAGGGAGATCATAATTCTGATTCTGGCTCTTTTGAACAAAAGATTAATAAAGATAGGGTCTATGGAAAGGCTATAATTAAGGTTCCTTTATTAGGGTGGGTTAAAATCTGGTTTACAACATTAATTAAGGTATTAATATGAACTTTTGTAATAAGTGCGGTGCGTTGCTTTTGCCTGATAAATCCGGTAAAAAGAGATTTGTATGTAGCGGATGCGGTGCAAAGAGTGATATAAAAGACAAGATTATAATAACAGAGAGGATGAAAAATAAGGATGAAAAGATTGGCGTTGTAGAAAAGAATATTGAGGTCAATCCAAAAACAGATATTAATTGTGATAAATGCAGTAATAAACAGGCTTTTTTCTGGACTGTTCAGACAAGGGCAGGGGATGAGTCTGAAACTAGATTCTTTCAATGCACTAAATGCGGGCACAGATGGAGAGAGTACCAGTAAGTTTTATATAGAAGTATAGATTAAAAAGAATAATGGTAGAGGTGGCAGAACAGGCATTGGTAATCGGGCCGGTTATTGGTCTTGGAATAATTCTTGGATTATATGAGTTACTTTTAATACACAGGGATGAAAGTTTCAGAGGAAGCCACTGGATAGGGCATGGAACCCATTCTGTTGTTATAATGATTATTGCCTTGTTTGCTGTTATGAATACTGAATATTTTTTAGAGATTACTGGCTTAATAGCTTCTGGAATTCCTTTGATTTCCAATGTACTTATAGTTAGAATTGCAGTCGGCTTTATTCTTGCTATCAAGATGTGGGGTGTGAGTGCTGTAATAAAAGGCGGTGGAGGAATGAAGGGAATGCACGAGGGCTTAATCCATATTCTTGTAGTAGTAGTATTAGTTGTTGCTGCACCTTATTATTGGCCATTATTAAAACCAGTGTTAGAGCCTGTACTGCCTGGATGGATGCTAAATTAATTCTTGAGTATAATAATATTTAAAAAGGAGTAAAGAACTAAAAATTTATGAGATTAACACTTGCCGAGTCCAGATTATTAAAAGATAGTATTGGCATTATTTCTGAACTTGTAAGCGAGGTTAATTTTAAAATTGATAAGGATAAGATTGAGATTATTGCTGTTGATCCTGCCAATGTTGTTATGGTTGTTTTTAAGCTGTTAGGGAGCGCATTTATTGAATATGATGTAAAAAAGGAGTGCAATATTGCTGTAAGCCTGGATAGCTTAAAACAGATTTTGAGAAGAGTAAAACCTACAGATACTTTAACCTTGGAATTAGATGAGGAAAAAAACAGACTGAAGGTTGTATTAAAGGGAGACAGCCACAGAACATTTAATCTGAGTTTGATTGATATTGAAGACAGAGAGCAGAAGGTTCCTGTTCTTGATTTCCCTGTCAAGGTTGAGATTAATTCACAAGTGCTGGAAGAGGCTATAGAAGATGTCAGCATCATTGCTGAGAGTGTTACTTTAAATGCTGCAAAAGACAGATTTTTTATTGAAAGCGAGGGAAATTTCAGCGATGCTAATGTTGAATTAAGAAAAGATGAAGAAACATTAATTGAGCTAACAGGAGATAGTGTTAGGGCAAAATACTCTATTGAATATCTTAAAAAAATAGTAAAGGGAGGTAAATTAGCTGATAAGGCAACTATCCAGTTTAACAAGGATTATCCATTAAAAATTGACTTTAAGGTGCTAAATAAGCTAGATCTGGCATTTATTTTGGCTCCAAGAGTAGATAACATTTGATGGGTATAAAAATAGTGTTTAAGAATACAAAAGGTTAAATATTGGAAGTTATTCATATTTAAAGAAAATGACAAGAGATATAAGAGATAATATACCGGAAATTCTGGAAGAGCATCAAAAAGAGGAAAGTAGCTTTAAGAAGATTGTTCCTGCCCTGATTAAAAAAGGGATAGATAATGTTAATCTAAGCATGTTTACACCAGAGATGAGAAATGAATTATTAAATGCTGCCGGGGATGAGTTTATTAAAAAGGGAATGACTATGGATGCTATAAAGGCATTTACAATTACTGGAAATAAAGCAAAATTGGTTGAAATAGGGGATAATTATGTTACTGTCGGCTTAGTTACTAATGCTATAGATGCATACAGATTAGCTGAAGATTCTAGTAAACTTGCACGCATTGGGCAGAAATGCCTGGATGACGGCTTGGTTGTTGATGCTATGAGGGCATTTAGATTGATTAATGACCAGGATAAATTAAGAGAGGTTGGTGAATCCTGCCTGAAAAAGGACAAGATTGATTTTGCTATTGAGGTCTTTAGCTTTTTGGATAATAAAAGCAAATTAATTGAGACTGGTGAAAAATGCTTAAGAGATAACATGCTGGCTTATGCTGCCAAGGCCTTTGAATTGGCTAACGACGGCGGAAGGTTAAGCAAATTGGGTGATATGTTCTTAAAATCAGGATTGATAAAATCAGCCCTGAAATGCTATGAGTTAGCTAAGAATGAGATGATGGTTTCTTTTATTAAAGAGAACTTTGGAGACTTGAGCCATATTAAACCTGGCGGCTACATGTAAAATTTCTGAAGCAATTTGTATGATAAAGGCGAGCCTGCCATAAAACCAAAAAATACTGATGAAATTATTTTTCCTTCTTCTGCTTTAATCCCTTGGTAATTTTTTAAAAATTCATCAAGACCACAATATACAGCTAAACTTATTACGACCATAGGGGTGATTATTGCTGCTGTGTTTAGTATTTTTTCTAATGACATCCCTTTGCGTATAAAGAATATATTTTTATCTTTATCTATAAAGTCAGATGCCTTAATCAAAATGAGACAAATGACTTAAAACAGAAAGCTTTATAAATATATGGATAAATATTAGTCCATATGGATAAATTTTAGACCATGAAATACCACAATTATTTAGAAAGAATTTTCGGAAGCAGGATAAAAATTGATTTACTTAGAACAATGTATAATTTTCCAAATAAAAGATGGACGATAAGGGAATTAGCAAAATTCAATAATAGAAATCATTCTGCAATTAATTATGCAATAAAAGATTTACAAGAGATGAATTTAATTGAATTAGAACATTATGGAAGGTCAAATTTAGTCAGTTTAAATAAAAACTCAATATTAAACGAATTGTTAGAAATATTTGAATTTGAAAATAATACTTTAAACGGACTAATTAAAGATATTAAAAATTTGTTAAATAATAAGGTGGTTTCATGCATATTATATGGAAGTATTGCAAGAAAGGATGAAAGACCAGACTCAGATATAGATATCTTAATCATGGCTGAAAATAAAAATTTAGTAAAGAATTTGATTAGTGAGAGACAAAAATATTTTTCTGAAAAATATGGCAATCTAATCATGCCCAAAATATTCACTAAAAGGCAATTTAATAAAAATCTGCCGTTTATAAAAACAATTGGAAAAAATTATATAGTTATCTTGGGAGAGGATATCTTAAAATGAGAACGAGAGCTGTAGATAAGCATTTTTATTTAAATTATCTTAAAAAAGCAGAAGAATTTCTACAAGAAGCAGAAAGGGCAATAGAAAATGAAAGATGGAATGCTTCAGTTAGTTTGTCTATCCATTCTGGAATATGTGCTGCAGATGCCTTATGTATATTTAATTTAGGAGTAAGAAGTGCTGGAGAAGGTCATAATGAGGTAGTGCAATTAATCAACAAAATAAATATAAAAGATATTAATGTTAAAATTAGACAATTATTAAACTTAATAGATATCAAAAATAGTGCTGAATATTCTGAAAGTTTAATGAGCAAGAAAGATGCTTTAACAGCAAAACAAAATGCAGAGAGATTTTTATTGTGGGTTAAAGATAACCTTAAGAGATAATATAATTTACTTAGTTTTACTATAAGGAAATATTTATATATCTATGAGTAATTTTTATTCCTATGTATAAAAGAGGGCAGGCTACTTTATTTATAATTTTAGGTATAGTTCTTGTTGTAATTGTTGTTTTATTATTTACTACCAAAACAATTGAACTGCCAAGAAGAAGTGTTGAGAGCTCTCAGGTGAGCAATGTTGATGCCTATGTTGAAAGCTGCGTCAGCAAAGAAGTGAAAGATCTTTTAGTTGGGTTGAGAAAACAGGGAGGGATGATTTATCCTGGTGCTTATTATATGTATGGTGGTGCACCTTATTATTATGTTGTTGAGAATACTGGTGCTGGTTTTAATAAACATATAGAAGATGAAACTTTTATGAATGCGTATATTTCCTGGTATGTCAGAGACAAATTATTAAATTCTGGTGGAGCATGTGATCCGTGTTTGCAATTTAGCAGTATCCAGTGCGGTAATTTTGGTGCAACTACTTTCTCAAATAATGAAAAAATTATGATTAATGTTAACAGTGATAAATTGATTTTTACAAAAGGAGGGAGTGATGTTAATGTTGGAGAGATGAATTTGGTTATTGATGACCATTTCTTCAGAGAGTATAGAATTGTCAAGAAGATAGCAGATGAGAATATGAAACCGGAATGGTTTGATGTTTATAGCTATATTCAATCTTTAGGGTATAGCTATCAGTATGATACCTTGGATGAGCAAACACATGCAAGAGTGGAGGGAAGCCCTGTTGCAAATGAGAATATCAAATTATTTTATGTATGGTTAGGGGATGGAACAGAGGAGGAAGCATTTTATTTTGCAATTAAAAAATGAAGAAAAATATTGCTGTGTTTATGATGATGAACATGATTATGGTGATATTCACAGTTGCAAATATACAGCCTGTTTATGCAGAGCAGAATACCTGCTGCGTTATGGAGAACTCCTGTAGTCTGGTGAATAGTGCTGATTGTTCTGCTATTAGTGGGAGAAATAGTGGTGTTATTAGTTGTAATTCTGTTCCTGAATGTAATACTGGTTGCTGTGTAACTGCTAACAACTGTGATAATGGAAGAACAAAAACTTATTGCAATCAGAATGGTGGGAGCTGGAATAGCGGGGATTGCAGCGGGAATAGCGAATGTGCAACAGGGGTTTGCATAATCAATGGGATATGTTATGATGATTATAGCAAGAGGCAGTGTGATGTTGCGGGTCTTGGTGCTAAATTTGATGCTAGTTTGCAAGATTGTGGGTCTGCTAATGTACTTCTTAGCGGGAGTGAGGGTTGTTGTATAACTGGAAATAGTTATATCAGAACAACTCAATCTGCCTGTAATGGGGGGAGATTTGTTTCTGGTTATTTGTGCAGCTCTGCTGTTACTGGAAGCAGCTGCTTGCCGAGAGATCATAAAACATGTTTTAACGGAAAAGTTTATTGGGTTGACAGCTGTGGAAATAGAGAGAATGTTGCGGACAATTTGGCAGTACACTCTGGATATAATCAGGCTAACAGCAGAATTTTATCAGACTCTGTTTTGAAGAATAATATTGGCTATTGTAAGATTGAAGATGGAAAAAATTGCGGGGTGGATAATAAAGGAGTGGTTGCTTGTTTGGATATGAATTGTGATTTAGGCGAATCATTCTATACTGAGACTAATTTTGATACTGAGATTGCTATGTTTTTGGATACAAAGAGCATTAAAATAGAACAGAAATTTTTAGGAGAGACATCTGAACAGCAAAAAGGGAACAGAAGATTGCTTTATGATCAGTTTGCTCCATCTAAAGAAAATACTAAGATAAGGAAGGATGGGGAGAGCTGGTGTATGCTGTGGCCTCAGCCTGAGTATAATAGCGGAAAGAACGAGGCTAATCCTGCTTCTCCTGGGAGTAGAGATTATGTTTTTAGATGTCTAAAAGGAAAAATCGAGATTGAGCCCTGCGCTGATTACAGAAGCGAGGTTTGTGATGAAGGGTATGATCAAACCAGAGACATTACAACTGCTAGATGTGGGGATAATAAATGGGAGGGTTGCATTGGTGCAAGCCCAAAAAATTGTAATGATCAAAATAAATTATGCAGATATGTTCAGGGAGAGTGTGTACCTTTAGTTCCTCCTGGAAATGTTTTTTGGGATGGAGATTTTAGCAAAGGTAATGAATACAAATGTGAAAAGTGCGGTAGTGGCTTCCAAACTTGTGATGAAAGGTCTTGCGTAAGACTTGGGGATTGTAGGATTACTAAGATTAATATTTGGAGTAGAATTGGGAAAATTGCTCTTCTTGCTGCTATTGTTGTTGGTACAATGGCAAGCTTTGGAATTGGATTTGCACCTGCTATCTCTGCAGGAACTCCTGTTACACAGACTGCTGCTGGAACTTGGGTTACTGCTTCAGGCGTTGTTGTTCCCAGTAGTGCAGTTAGTGTGATTCCCTTAGGTACTGGTGTGTTTGCCGAGGCAGTTGTTACTACAGCTATCCCTGCTTCTAGTTTCTTGGCTGCTGTTCCAGGAATTAATTATATTGCAACTGCTGGTTATTGGGCTGGTGATCATATTGGATTGACTAAAATATTTGGTGCTAGTAGTGCTGCTAAAGCTGCTACTGGTAAGGCTCCAGTTTCAGGTGTTAATCCTGTTGCAAGACCACCACAACCATCAATTGTAAGTACTGTTTTTAAAAGGAGTCAACAGAGTATTGCTATTGCTAATTTTGCTCAAAGTTTGGGAGGTAGTAATAAGGCTGTTCGTCAAGATAAAACCGTTTATAATTCAAATTTAGAGGAATTACAGCAGAATGATTTAACTCCACCTTTATATTATACGGGAGGTTACAGAATACAAGATGGTAAAACCTATCTTGAAGCTGAGGCATCTCTAAATAGCCCCATTTATTATGTTCTTGCTTCTGAAGAAGGTTTTGTTGATAAATGAAACAAAATAAAAAAATATGGAAGATTGGAGTTTTGTTTAGTTTGTTTATTATTATTTTATTAGTTAGGAATGCTGATGCAAGCTGGTTTGGGGATATTTTTGGCGGGGGTCATTGTTATTCCTGGATGCCACCTAAAACTGCACAAGCATGTGATCAGTGTGGTGTAATAAATAATGTTGCAGGCTTAGTTCCTTGTACTGACTATTCATGCCATTCTCTTGGTGTTGATTGTGTTTTTGATGAGACAACTAAATTATGCACAGAGCAAAGCACTAATGACAGAAGCGCACCAAGTATTACTGAATGTAAAGCTATGGATTTAATGACTCAAAAATATTATACTGTTGAAAAGAAAAACATGGCTTGTTCTATTAGCGGACAGGTTGAGGCATATAGCGCTGTTGCATTTTATTTAACGCTAGATGAGGCAGGCACGTGCAGTATTTCTGAAGACCCTGCATTTAATTTTGAAGATGGGGAGCAATTAATAACTGAAACAGGAGGGATAAGCAAAAATCAGTTCTTTATTTATCCAACTGGCTCTGGCGAGTTTAATTGCAATGGCATGTGCACTTTCTATGTTAAGTGTGCTGATTATAATGGGAATATTATGGATAGCTATACACTTGAATTTATTGCAAAAGAGGCTCCTGATAAGGCCCCACCGATAATATTGGGTTACTCCTTGACAAGCGGGGCACATATACTACAAAGCACTACAAGCATTAATCCATTTCATCTTGTTGCTATGGATAATGAAGGGGTAAAAGAATGCAGATATTCTTCTAGCTCAACTGCTGATTATAATAGTGCAGAATTAATGGAATGCAGCTCAACAATAGATATTGATGCTGGCGGATGGAAGTGCACTAAAATGGGGGGATTAACTACTACAGCAAATGAGAATAAATATTATTTCAAATGCAAAGATGTTAATAATAATGTTATGCCTAACTGGAATGAGTTTAAATTATTAAAAGTTACAAGCACATTGAATGTTGGAATAACGAGCCCTGGTGCAGAGATTAAAGGAACAAATAATATGTTGAAGGTGGGTGTTAGCGGTTATGAGCAAGGAGTTAGTTCTTGTCTTTATGATATAAAATGGAGAGCTGGAGGGGATACAACTGAATTAACACCAAGCACAGAGATGATTAAGGAATCAGAGGGAATATATTCTTTAAGTTTAAGTTTAGCAAACAGCGGAAGATATGATGTTAAGGTTGAATGTACTGATGGTGTTGGCCAGAGTGCAACTGATGAGAAGAGTTTTAATTATGTAAATGAGCCATTGAAATTTACATTTAATCCTGCTAGTGTTGCTTCTGCTACACAAAATAACTTTTTAGATGCAGTATTAGCTGTAAGTGGCGGAAGAAATGGGAAAGGGGATACTTCAGAATGCAGATATAAAAGATTTGGGATTAGCGACGATTTGAGTGCAGTTAAATTTAGTGATTTGAATGTTGTTCTTCCTAAGAGTGCTCCTCAGATTTATCAAATTACATTTAACAATCTGCTTTCCGGCATTAATAGATTTTATGTAATGTGCGAGGATTTTGATGCAAGAGGTAATTATTACGGCGAGGAATATAAAATAAATTTTAATCCTGGTGGTCTAGCTATAGAGCAACAGCCAAGCCATAGCGAGATTAGACAGACAGCTAATGGATATGGGCTTGACTTATACCTTGTTTTGAGCGGTGGACCTGATGCTGATGGAAGTGCAACATGCTATTATAATGATAAATTTATTTCAGGCATGTATACAAGCTTTAGTACGAGCCAATATAAAGATAGTTTTACAAAAGGAGATGTGATTGATTATAGTGGAAAAGAGGCTAGAAAATATACAAAGACAGTCAGCATTAGCCCAAATGTTCTTGTTGACTTTTATATAAGGTGTGCTGATAAATATAATGGACTTACTAATACAATCAAACATAGTGTTCTTTATACTTCCAGTGGTGGAACAACTCCTGAATGCACTTCAAACTCAGATTGTTATAGCGGAGAGATTTGTAATGCATATGGTATTTGTGTTTCTTCTGACGGAGGGACAATAACTGGGACAGGACCATTAAGTGTTTTGTCAGTTGGACCTAGTGGAAATATTGGCAACAAGAATGTCAAATTGTATATGACTCTAACTGGCGGTGTAAGTGAGTTTGGTAAGAATCTTAATTGTTATTACAATACTAATTATGATCCTATATTTGAGAGGAGTACAGGGATAACATTAGCTGAATTCAACCAATTTTTTAACGTTAATAGGCTAGACCAGAGTGAATTATTAGATTCAAGCAATGGCGGTCCTGGAACAAGATATTATAAAATGTTAAATTTAGCAAATGGAAATTATACTTATTATGCTGCCTGCAAGGATTCTGCTGATACAGTCAGTGAAGTTAGGAGAATTGGCTTTAGCATTAGTGAGGATATAACTCCACCAATTTTACAATTCTATACAGAGGGAAGCTTATTTAAGGTTAGATTGAATGAGAGAGGAAGCTGTTTTGTCAAGCAAGGAGATAATTGGGGAGAGATGAGCGCTGATAGTGATGGAGTAATTCATTCCACTCCTGTAAGAACTGATAAAACTTACATGATTAAGTGCAAAGATTCGTGGAATAATTGGAGACCTGGTCCTACTGAAAATGACTTTATTACTGTTGTGAAAAATGGATAAAGGACAATTAGAAACTATTTTTGTTTGGATATTTGTTGCTCTTGTTGCTGTTTTGGTATTTGTATATGGAATTAAAATGGTCAAGAATATTACCAACCTTGGAGAGGATGTAAAGACTGTCAAGTTTTTTCAGGATTTTGAGAAAAAGGTGAATGAGTTTTATTATTTAGATGAGGGGAGCCAGAAGACAGAATCTTTTTGGGTTCCTTCTTGGGTAGAATCTGTTTGTTTCAGAGGAACTAGTGGAAGTTTTAATCCTAAATTTGATGATACAACAAAGGTTTTCATAGATTTAAACACAGGAAAGAATGTTTTTCTTGTTCCCATAACTAATCCTGAGATTCATATGAAGAATGTTGAGCTATTAAATAATGATAAAAATATTTGTGTAAAGGCAATTAATGGCAATGTTGATATTACTTTAATCAATATTGGTGGTAAGGTTAATGTCAAATAAAAAGGGCTTTGAGCTTGTATTCAGCTGGATTTTTTCTTTAGTTGCAGGGGTTTTAATATTTATTTTTCTTATTTATTTTTCTTATCAACATACTGACCTGTTTGGAAAGAGAACTAATCTGCTAGTAAGAGAGGAATTTGATAATGCCTTTGGGAGCTTAAAAAATACTGAGATAAGCACTTTAATTGAATTACAAGAGAATATTACTTTAAAATTTGACTGCATTGATGGAAAAATATTATTTGGAGTGAATAATGGAGAAAAAAGAGAGATTCCTGGAAAGATAATTGCTGCTCCCAGTGTTTTAAGCGGGCATAATTTCAGCATAAAGACTGAGAATTTTGTCAAACCATTTAAGATTGTCAGCTTTCTTTATATTGACAGCGATGAAAGGAAGATTAATGGTGTTAGTACTGATCCTCTTGAAAGAGCTTATGTTTATAGTGAAGATGATGCTTGCATAAAACAGATGGTTAGTGAGAGAATTGCATTGGTCAAATCTTCTTATTTGGATAAGATTAATTATCTTAGCAGCAGAGCAAAGAACTCTAATGGAGAGCCATGTAATTATGCTAATATAAAGAGCAGAGTTAATGGGTTGAGTATAAATAATCGTGACAGCTATAGTGATGATATTAATAATCTTAACGAACAATTAATCTGGCAGGGATGCCCTGCTTTGTTTTAAAATGAAAAAAGGACAAATTGAGATGAGTATAACTGTATTAGTACTTGCAGTTTTCTTTGTTTTATTATTTATAGGACTGATATTTTATTTCAGATTCAGCTTTGAAAGCTTTAAAGAGAGCCAAGATAAAATTCTTGGAGAGAGATATAATGTTTATCTTTCTTATATTATTAATTTACCCGAATTAAAATGCAGTTATATGGGTGTTGAAAAGGAGTGCCTTGATGTGAGTAGAATGAAGCAGCTAAGAGACCCCTACTATCAAAGAGTTTTTTCCGGGGTAACAAAAATATATGTGCAGGATATTACTAAAGATAAAGAGACTGTATTATATTTATATGATTGGACAGGTGGAGGGGAGGTATATTCAACACCTATTTCACTTTACTATCCTGAAAATGACAAGTATACTATCGGCAAACTGTATCTGGTGATTGGATGAAAAAGGGGCAATTAGAAATGGTTGGCTTAACAGTAATTGTAATAATTATGATAGTTATTTTTATTTTATTTATCAGTTTGAATAGAGGAAATGATAGTGGAGCAATTATTGCTGGAGAGAGTTTGTATGCTAATAATCTTCTTAATGCCATAATGCTTTACAGCCTTGAGAAGGGAAGTGTCAGTGATTATATACAGAAATGTGACCAGTATACACAATCTATACCCCAGGATGATGCAAAAATAAATGAGTATTGTATCAAAGATGATATTATTGGCTTAATGAAACCTCCGTTATTAAAGATAAACCAGAAATATGAAATGTTATTTAGCGGAGAGTGCGGAGAGATAACAGACATAAATCCTGGAACATGCGGAGAGAATTTTATTACAGCAAGTCCTTATTATATTAGAACGAGCGGAACATGCAAAATCAGTTTAAGGGTTTGCTAGATTTTTTTTGAAGTTTTCAATGAATCTTTCGTAATCGTCTAGTGCAATATTGGCACCACATGCATGCGGATGACCTCCACCATATCCCTGAATCCCTACTAATGATTTTTCAATAATCTTTGGCAGTATATATTTACTATTATCTTTTGACCTTATACTAAGAATCACATCTTTTTCCTTTTTTCTTCCGATTATACTAATATCTTTCTGCACTTTTGACATAATTTCGTTTGATAATTCAGCGGTAAAACTAAATTCTTTTGATGGATAAATGTATATGAATAATTTCCCTCTTTGCTTTGAGCTTAATGCTTTTTCCAGCAAGACATTATATTTTTTTTCTATTTTTTCAACATAGTTTAGAATATATTTTGCTCTTGGTGTTTCTTTATTTAATAATTCATACGGGGAGTCAATTTTTGAAAGTATTGATATTAATTTTAGTATATCTGATGTTTTTCCCTTTAGAATAAAAGAGAATATTCTTACTAATCTCCCAAGAGGAGTTGAGTAAATTATTTTTTCACTTGTTTTTTCATCAAGAATTAAATCAGGATATTGTTTTGAGAATTCCTCTAAATCTGCCAATGACCAATCTGCAATGATTCCAATCATAGCTATCCAAGAGTTCTCTTCTGTTAGTTTATAGCACCAGTAGCTTGTCGGCCTGATGTCTTTTTCATCTAAGAATAAGGGATTGAAATATTTTACACCTTTTATATTTTGAATAGGGTGGTGGTCTATCCAAATTAATGGAACTTTTATCTGGTCTACAAAGTCCTGGGTTATTATCGGCTTGTCCAGGACTATTATCAAATCTGGATTAAATTCTTCAATCTTTCTCAGATATAAATCATCAAGCTTTGGCGAGGATTTTATCGGCACTCCCTTGCCTTTATTAAAATGTTTTTTTATCAAAAGAAAAGAAGCGAGACCATCGGGATCATCATCAAAAAATATTATAGGATTAACTGAGGCCTGTATCTGTTGGTGAATTTCCTTGAGTGTTATCATTTTCAATTTCAGCAAATGCCTGAGCAATCTGTTCTTTTGTCCATCCTGTCTGCAAGCTTATCTGTTCCAGCTGTTGTTTAGTGTAACCCTTTTTAAGATTTTCTTTTATGTAATTTTTTAGTGGTTCTAAACTTGATTTTGGAAGAATTTTTTCAATGTCTTCCATAGACCATCCCCTGCCCATTGCTGCCTTCTTTAGGTCTTCAATTTTAAACCCCTTTTCCAAATTTTCATCAAAATATGATTTAAGAACTGAGATATCCAACTTTTTTGTTGATAGTGGCTGTGCTGTTGTTTTTTCTTTCTTTTTTATGAATTTGTCTAATAAACCTTTTTTATAAGCAAAGAACCCAGCCCCTGCTAAAATTAATAATGGGATTAAGATAAAAATAAATATCGATAAGAATGATGAACCTGATTCTATCGGCATGCATATTCCATTTGTACACTTTGCATTTGATGCACAAACAACATCTTGGGGGCAGTTTTCACAGTTTTCTCCTTCATCTTTTATATTATTTCCACAAACAGGTTCTGGTATTGTTTGTGCTGGTGGAGGTGCTACAACTGGTGCTGCTTTTTCCTGAACTGTTACTGTCCATCTATTTTCTATTGATTTTGTCCCTAATCTTAATGATGCCTTGATTGTAAATGTTCCTGTTGCTTCTGGTGTGAAAGAAAAGGTATTTTCATCACCCTGTTTTTTTATTTCAGTGTCAACATACCAGGTTATTGTTGTATTTTCTGCTGTGCTTACTGTTATACCAAACATCTGGACATCACCTGTGTAGATACTAAGTGTTTCTGATGATGGCGATGCTGATGTTATTGAGAAGTTTGTTTCCTGTTGTTGAGAGACTGAAGAGGATATTTTTCTGGTTACATTAAGCATCACTGTGTTGCTTCTTAATTCTCCAGTTGAGTTTGTTGCTATAAAAACAATATATTTTTCTCCAATAAAAGAGGCTTCTGGCGATCTAAAGTTCACATCTCCTGCATTATCATTTGAGATTTCTATCTGCAATGGTGAAATATCTGTTGTTGGTGGTATAACCTCATATGAAAATCTTAGTTCGTCTGCTGAAGAAAAATAATCTTCTAGTTTTAGGGCATTATTCAAATTGCTATCCTGCTCCCAAGCAAAGTTTTCTATTGTTTTAGTCTGTGTTATTTCTGCTGATATTGTATTTATCAGAATCAAGGCAATTATGAATATTAAGAATCGTTTACACCTCATATTCTATAAAAAGCAGGATACATTTAAATAGGTTTTTGTTATTTTTTTCTTAAAATGAGCACTATCTGGGCTGTTTTGCTGTATTTTTTATTGGTGGCAGTAATCTGGATTTTCTTTAAATTAGGGAAATTTAGGATTAATAAAATGAGAATTGGTTTGGTTTGGAGGATTTTAATATCTATTTTATTACCTTTAATCTTGGTTATTGTTTTTTTATTTGGCTTGTTTTTTATAGGAATTATAATAGTGATAATTATTCTGCTATTTTTCTGGATTTTATTTAAAAGGCTTTTAGAATATTAAGGGGGTGATAAATACTTCGATTATTGCTGCACCGAACAAGACTAAAAATGCCAGGATTATCAAATCTAATGAATCTATAATTATCTTTCTGAATTTTTCTGTGCCAAAATCATGGCGTATTACTGCCACTGAAATAATCCCGCCTGCAAGGCCTGCTAAGAAGTATGCTGTTATTTCTGGGATTCCATGTATTAGGTAACGGAGAAAACCTGAAGAGCCTATAAAAAAGTAACTGGTTATGTTTGTCCAGCCTTCTTGTGCTGCCAGAGCAGATATATTTTCTCTTATGAATGAGCCAATTGCTGCTGCGATTACAGATGCATTCCAGGTTAATATAAAAATAGCTCCTGCTCCAAAAATAAAAGCAAATAATATGCAGAATATCATTACTTTTATATTATTTGAAAGAACGGACATAAAGAAGTTGCTGTATATTCCTTTTCCTGTAATTACTGCTGTTACCCCGGCATTTATGTTTGCTATTGTTTTTATCTGAACATCAAAAACATTTGTTACTGTTGCTGTTGGCAAAATAGTATACCAAACTGTAAAACTTGTTAAAAAACCTAGAAATAAAAATACAAAGACTGAGATTGCTTTCCAATGCTCTTTTATCAAAACCTTTTCATCCTGTATCTCATCATCTTTTGATTCTTCCAGCTGGATAGTATGATACATTAATGGAACAGAGGCTATAACTGTCAGGAATACCATAACGAGACTTGTATAATCATGAAAAATCCATAAACTTAGAAAAATTGCAACTGAAGAATATACAATGCCAATGAAAAATGTCTCCCAAGGCTTTCCCTCTGCTTTTTTTGGATTAATTAATGACTCAAGGACCATAACAACTTAACTAATATTAATTTATTTATATAGTTTTGGATGTATTTATTTTAATGGCAGAAATCTTCCTTCCTGTTCAAGTCTTTTTGCTAACTCTTTTGCTGTTATTTTTGTTCCATTATAACTTACTTCTCCTTGGAACTCAACAACTGAACTTATTGTTCCATCTGGATTTGTCTGATAAAATAAGGGTCTACTTAATGATATTTGTGCATTATTTATCTTTAAGTGAATTAATAGTTGATTTCTCGCTCTTGTCTGGGCTATTTCTCTTCCCAAAGAAACTGATTTTGAATTTGCTTTCCCTATACAATAAACTTTTCCACTCCCCTTTACTGTATAGACCCCCTCTATCTTTGTGTCAATATGATTTGTAAAATCACTATGAACTTCCTCTATTAATTTCCAAATTCTATTTTCATAGTCTCTTTGTCCAAATGTATGGGCTAGATTTGATAAAATCTCTAGTTCTGCTTGGCAGATACCCCAGTTTTCATTTTTTATATCACCCCTAACATCTTGTTCTAGACTACCCATTGCTCTGTCCATCATTTTGTTTATTTTTATTTGTTCTTCATTTGGAATGTTATACACTACAGAACTATCTGGTCTAGTTTCTTTATTATTCTCCATTACTTGTTGTGTATACTTGTATGTGGATAAGAATTGATCACGAGTCTCTTTAGAAACCGCATGAGCATTTTTTGGAAGAATAGAACTTAGACCTATTAACACTGACATGGTAATTATTATTGCCCTCCTTTTTGGAATTATAGAATTAAATTTCTTTAGTATTTCTTTTCCTGATAGCATGTAAGTGTAATACCTAACTATAATATAAATCTTTTGATAGAAAGAAATATAAGTAAAATTGCTTTTTGATTATTAATGAAGTTTGAGGAAATTGCTAGAAGAATAAAAGAGGTTAGAATTCAGGGAGCAAGGAATATTGCTATTGCTGGCCTAAAGGCTTATTCTATGAGACCAACCAAGAAAACAGTAAGAAAATTATTATCCTTAAGAAAGACTGAACCTGCTTTGTTTAATGCTTTAAAATTTGCACAAAAATACTCTGTTAAAGAGGCATTAGAGCATTTTGAATTCTCCAAAGAAGAAATAAAAAAAATGGGGTGGAAAATAGTAAGAAAAAGAATTTTTACTCATTGTCATTCTTCACATGTTATTGATGTTTTAAAAGAGGCTAAAAAAAGAGGAAAGAAGTTTGAGGTATATAACAGTGAGACAAGACCCTTATACCAGGGAAGAAGAACTGCAAGAGAGTTAGCAAGAGCAAGAATTCCTGTAACAATGGTTAGTGATTTAGAAGCTGGAGATGTTTTAACAAAAGGTGGAGAAATAAAAAAGGTAGATTTGATGCTGATAGGAGCAGATGCTGTTTTAAAAAATGGGAATGTAATCAACAAAGTTGGAAGTGGGATGCTTGCTGAGCTTGCTTATAGGCATAAGATTCCTGTTTATGTTGTAACTGGCTCATGGAAGTTTTCTCCAAGGAAGATAGATATTGAAGAAAGAGATTTTCATGAGTTGTGGAAGAACAGCCCTAAACATATTAAGATTAAAAATCCCGCGTTTGAGGTTGTTGACAAAAAATACATCAAAGGAATTGTTTCTGAATTGGGAATATTGAGTGTAAATGATTTTTTAAAGAAAGTAAAAAAAGAGTACCCATGGATAAAATGAAAAAAGGAATTAGTCCGCTAATAGCTGTAGTTTTGCTTATTGTGATTGGTATTGGCCTTATTGCTATTGTTGTTCCAATGGTTAGACAACCAACTGAAAAGACAATGAAGGAGGCAAGCGAGACAACTTCAAGAATTTTGGGTTGCAAAGACATTAAGTTTGATGTTGATAGGATTTGTAAGGGTGGAGATAACTGGGGACCTGGAACCAATAATATTTGGGTTGTTATAGAAAATTTAAAAAATGTTGAGATATACAATTTTATTACTAAGATTAATTCTAATGAAAATATTGAAACTTCTTATCCTTGGCAGTGTGGAATTAGAAGTGGGGGCTGTTCTGAACTTCAGCAAATTGGATGCTCTATTAATTGTCCTTTTATTGTTAAACTTCAACATTATGAGAGTATAGCAATCCGCCTTGAAGCTAATATTTTAAGTAAAATTCCTGAAAATGAAATTACAACTATTGATGTTATTCCTGTTTTAGTGAATGAAAATAAATTAGATAACTGCAATGATGCTGCTAAAAAAATTATAGTCAATGGTGTTTTGAATAGTTGCTAACCAAAACTTATTTATACTAGTTTTATTTTAATTGAGACATGAAAGGGGTGATAGTGCTAATTTTAGTAGTTATTGTATTAATCAGCGGAGCTGGCTGTGAGTCTGTTGAAACTGCAAATCAGACTAGCTCAAATACAAATGTACAAAGCCAGATTGATGAGCTGAGCAAACAGATTAGTGAGCTGAAAACACAAGCAGATGGGCTAAAACAGAATAATGATGCATTAGTAAAAGAGAATAATGAGCTAAAGACACAAACAGGCAGCACAAAAAGCCTTAGTACCATTAAATTGAGCACATGGACCTCTGATAATATTTTTGATAAATTTAAGGAAATGGATTCTGTATTCCAGACAGCTGGATGGTATAATTATGAATATAATGGGAATAATTTCTATGACCAATTTGGACAGCAGTTTTATGGGAAGGATGAATTCAGCGAGATAGCCTACAAAAAACAGGATAGAGAGCTTAATGTCAGCCATTTAAGGATGTTCAAGCTTGGATACAAATCAACTGTTGAGCAGGAAGAGCAGGAATATCTGGATTTAATCAGCATAAAGAGCTCTATTGACAAAAGTTTACAATGTACAACTTCTTTAGACTGCAATAATGTTGAGGTTATTAAGTGCGTAAAAAATGGGAAAAAACTTTTTGCCTGGTTTGCAGATGGATGGCTGTTCAGCGCTATGGATGACGGATATGCTTTAGATATTTTCAAGAAATTCTACTGCTAAAATGTACAATCTAAATTTTATTGATACAAAATACAAACCAAAGAATGAATTAATAGCTGAATACCATGTAGAGCCTTATAGAATTGATTTTAGAAAGGCCTGCAATCATATTGCCGGAGAGAGCTCTATCGGGACGTGGACAGATATAGGGACATTAAGCAAAGAGATGTTCAAGAGATTAAAACCAACTGTATTTTCTATTAAAAAAGATAAAATTAAGATTGCTTATCCTCTTGACTTGTTTGAAAAAGGGAATATGTCACAGATTCTTTCCAGCATTGCCGGGAATATATTCGGGATGAAGAGCGTAAAGCATCTGAGATTAATTGATATTGATTTTCCAAAAGAATTGGTAAGAAGCTTTAAGGGACCGGGAATGGGATTAGAGGATATCAGGAATTTTACAAAGATTAAAGACAGGCCAATTGCGGGAACTATCTATAAACCTAAAATTGGTCTGACTGACAAGGAGCAGGCTAAACTTGCTTATAGAATTTACAAGGCGGGCATTGATTTCAGTAAAGATGATGAAAATTTATGCTCAATGAGATTTAATAGTTTTAGAGACAGGACAGTCAGAATCCTTGAAGTTATAGATAAGATAAAAGATGAAGAGGGAAGAAATGTAATTTATGTCCCGAATGTTACTGCACCTTATGAAGAGATGATGAAGAGGACTGAGTTTGTTTATGAGCATGGCGGAAAGGCTATAATGATGGATATTTTAACAACTGGCTTCAGCGCACATGAGGCTCTTAGCAAGGATTTCAGAAAGATGATAATACACGGACATCGCGCCTTACATGGGGCTTTGACAAGAGATAAACATGAGGGAATTTCAATGCTTGTTATTGCCAAGATTGCAAGATTATTGGGGGTTAGCAGTTTGCATACAGGGACTGTTGTCGGAAAGATGGAGGGAACTAAGGAAGAGGTTAGTGAGATAAATGATTTCCTGAAATCTAAATGGTTTGGATTGAAAAGAGTAATGCCTGCTGCTTCTGGAGGACTGCATCCTGGCTTGATTCCTCTGGTTATGAAGTATCTTGGTAATGATTTGATAATTAACTGCGGTGGGGGATTGTGGGGGCATCCTGACGGCTATGAAGCTGGAGTTAAAGCAATAAGGCAGTCTATTGATGCAACAATGGAGGGAATTTCCTTGAGAGATTACAGCAAGAATCATTATGAGCTGAGAAGGGCATTGGAGAAATGGGGCAGTTAAAATCTATTATTTATTATAATTAATTATTTAAACAAGGATTGTTTCATATCTTTATCTTGAAAGAGGACTTAGAAAGCAAAATAGGGAATAATGGGTTTTTACAATGGTTTGGTAAAATTCCTCTTGTTAAAGAATTAGCTTTAGCAGGCCCTTTCTTGGGATTTAGCTTATTTTGCTGCAGTAAAGATGGGGGGATTACACAACCTACAAATCGCGCTCCTGAAACAGAAATAATCCGTTCTGAACTTTCTTGGAGTATACCGGATGCTGGTCCATATATGGGAGATACTGTTCCTACAGTAGAATTTATATTTAATGGATGGGATGAAGATGGTTATATCAAAAAGTTTCTTATAAAATCAGACAATGAAGAGTGGTTTAACTTTCCAGTTAAAAAAATAGAAAATACTAACAAATATACTAATAACCCAATATGGTGGAATATTTTTGATAAATATAATCATACTCTTTTTGTAAAATCTGTTGATAATGATGATTTAGAAGACCCGACCCCTGCTGAATATAACTGGGTTTATAGGGGACCTACTTCTTCAGAGTTACCCACACCACCTACTCCTCCCCCAGTAATTGGCAAACCATTTCAACAAGCAACAACTTCTTTAGAGGGAAAGGTCACAATAAACTCTTCTTCGGGATTAAATAGTTATAATGTTAGTATTATAGATGATTTAACTCTTCAGCCTGTTTCAAATGTTAGATTAACTTATCAAGAAGAGCCAAATAATGTAGCAGTTATAGTTGCAGAGGATCTCAGTGGTTTATACTTTTCAGATTTTAAGGTATTAAAACCTACGAGTTTGTCATTAGCGGGATTCTTGGAGGATGTTAAGTTTAAATTTTATAAAGGACTTAGTACTGTTTATAGGACCTCTAAACTGGAAGAGATGAATGATATTGGTGATAGCCCTAATTTTGAAAAAATAAATTCTTCCCCTGTTAAAGTCAGCGAATTATATGATTGGTATAAACAATATGATGTTTTTGTTGTCAATAAAACAATACTTAATTTTGCTTTAGAAAAAGCTGGAAAATATGAACCTATGGCTGAAGTTGCATTAAAATTAAATGGATTTAGGGATGATGTTCTTAAAAATCAGGATATAATGATTGGTATTTTGAATGATTTAGAAAAAATTGCTGGAGGACCAGTTAATGATTATTGTGCAGATATTTATTCTTATAAAAATACAGGAATTTTAAGACATGTTTTTTATGTTTGCCCTTCAGAACCAGGGGAAATTGTTTTACAGCCTGGCAGCGAGGGAGTTGATGCTTCTGTGGCTTATTTAAAGATGAATAATAAAGAAGAAAGTAGTATCTTATCTAGGAATTATGGCGCGGATAGTTTGCTTCTGCTTGGGGAGATACACGAGTCTGATTCTTATGGCTCTATGGATCTTAATGGGTTGTCTTTAATTAAGTTTGATTTATCTAAAATTCCTGCTAATGCAAACATTAGTTCTGCTGGATTGTTCTTTTATCTGAGTTCGGTACTAAAAGGGAACTTAGGAGATAAAGTTAGATTTCAAGCATATAGAGTTGCTTCTGCTTGGGATGAGAATACTTTAAATTGGAATAACAAACCCTGGTATGATTCCTCTCCTGTTCCAGCTTCAGAAGAATACGGTCTTTCATTCAACAGATTTTCAGAGTTTAAATTAGACGTTTTGGATATAGTGAATAATATGAGAGCATATGGAAATAATGGTGTGTTATTAACTCTAATCTCTTCTTCAAAAAATGATTTTTTCTATTGTTTTAGCAGCGACTACCCTAATAGTATGTATAGACCAAAACTAGTTATAAAGTATCAGTGATTTTTTCTATAAACTCTTTCTTAAATTTCAGATTACTCTCTTTTGTCAATCTTTCTATTACCTTGTCAAAGCCAGAGCCATACTGCCCTGCTCTTCTATTCCTAAAAGCAAATTCTTTTTCAAGACCTGAATCCTCTGCAAGCTCCCTGAGAATTATTTTTTTTGTTTCTTTATTGATTTTAAACATTGGGTGGAGCTTCATTGCTATTTTTATTATTTCCTTGTCTAGGAAAGGACATATTATCTTTATTTTGAAATGGTCTGCTATCAATTTATCTCTTGTGATATCTTTTCTCCAGATATCCTGCCTTAATCCCCTGAAACATTCCTCATGAACATCCTTAAGGGAATTTTTCAGATGCCTCTGATAGCCTGCAAATATTTCTTCTGAGCCTAGTCCTGTCAATAGTATTTTTTCATTGTTTTCTTTTGCAAATTTTATTGCTGAATAGACTACTAAACCAACTGAGACTTTTGTATAATCATTATCTTTTATTATTTTCATTACATTTTTAATATTTTCAATTATTTCTTTGTCTGTAAGGATTTTTATTTTTAATTTTAGATTTAAAGAGGAAGCAACTTTTTTTGCATAATCAACATCTTCTGAGTTTTCTGTTCCTACAACATAACATGTAAATTTTTTATTCAGATGCTTTGATAATAAGGCTAATAAGGATGAATCCAAGCCGCCTGAAAATAATATTCCAAATTCGTTAATCCCTTCTATAACCTCAGTAAATCTTTGCTTTAACTGCCTCTTGATTCTTTCTGAGTTTGTTTCCAGTTCATCAAAACTTGTTTCCACTGATTTGATAAATTTGTTCCAGGATTCTTCTGAATTCAAGTGCTCCATTTTCTTTTAAAATACATTATTAGTGACCAGGTTCTACCTTTTATCATATCTGGATGACGGTACATATCTATCCAATCTAAGATGTAATGAAATAACATTCCAATAAATATGTAAAAGAATATTTTATTATAAAAACCCAGCAGGCCAATTAGTATTAATAATTCCACTAAATGAAAGATATGAAATTTGTATGGCTTTCTGAGTTCTTGATTTTTATGCTTTGTATATGCTTGATAGAAATTCCACGATTTATTGTTTATAATATACCAGAAATAATGGTCAATATCAATGAAGATGCTTGCTGACCAGACTATAATTACATTACTCCCAATAAAAGGATAGAGAATAATACTAAGTATTGTTGAAAATATTACATGTGGTAAGGGAAACATAAAGATTAAAAAAAAGAAGTAGGTTATAAAATTATCTTTTTTTCTTTTTTAACATTCTTAATTCCTGTGATTCTTCATTCTGTACCTTGCCAAGCACTCTTGCTAATTTTTTGTCCAATTCTATCAGCCTTCTTTCTAGGGAATAAATCTTTCTTAGCCCGTAAATCATTGCTGCAATAGCACCGACAATAGCATAAAGAACCAAATAAATGGTGTTCAACATATTGTTCAAACCAATTTCAACAGCCATATTATCACCTCTTATATTTTATAAGATATATGTTATATAAAAAGGTTTTTATTTAAATAATT
>AQRL01000016.1 GCA_000402515.1 Nanoarchaeota archaeon SCGC AAA011-G17 | reverse complement strand
GTAATTCAATTAAATGAAGAATTTGGAGAAAATTGGTTTTTTGTGGTGACGGATAAAAATTTAACAACAAAATATGCAAGATTTGGAAAAACATATGCAAGATGGAACATAAAAGAAAAACTTCAAGAATATCTCAAAAATCCCCCAAAATTTCCGTAAGCGATTTTGGGGCTACAAGCCGTGTGGAAATGGAATTTGAGCATTACAGCCCTTTATTTCCGCACATATAACAGCATCATGTTCAGCTAACAACTGAAGGGGGTATTAACAATGGAAGGGATAAGCAAAGTAAAAGTAGAGCAACTGAATAAGCAGCCAATACTGGAGAGTTCAGTAACACTAAGCGAAGATAAGAAATGGGTAATACACAGAACAGTGATTACCGATATTAAGCCAGTAACTTACTTAAAGAAAGTATTGGAAGGAAGGAAAGAATAAGAAGAAAAAAAGAGGTGATACTTTAATTTTTAATACTTGAAATCAAACATTAAAATAAAGTTTTTTGTTTATCTTTATTTGAAGAATTAAATTTTTCCAAAGCAGACTGTTCCGCTTTTCTATGTATAAGTGATTTTATATAAATATTTGATAAATGGATCTTAATATTATAAGGGTTATTGGTATTCCTCAGTTTGTATTCATTTGCAGTAATTTTAGAAAAAATTTCGTATTGAACTCCTCTATCTGCAATCAATTTTGAGAACCTAACAGTGTCATCTTCGGTCAAATTCTTAGTGGCAGTATTATCAGATACTAATAGTTTAATGAGATCAAAATGAAATTTAAAAGCATTCTCATCATCTTTCTTATTTTGTTTTAGTTTATGATACAATGTTTGATAGAATTGAATTAAAAGTTTGATAGTATGGCTCTTAGGTGTAAATTCTATTGGGTTTAAATTTTTGAAATCTTGACCTGCAAATAAACAGTCCAAATCGGCGTTTTGATGAACTCGTCGATTAGTTCTCTCAACAGAATGATTATTTGATTGTTTTACTTCATATACTTTACTTCTAAAATGATCAACAGACCAGATTATAAACTCTTGTAGATTAGGTTTATTTTGTTGGAGATGATTTATGAGGTCGTCCTTAAAAGAAGAAGGTATTGCAAATACGAACTCTGCATCCGAGATCGGTTCTCCTACCAGGTTTTCAAAAACACCTTTGTTATCATAATAAACTTTTTTTGTTTCTTCAAAATGGGTTATTTCTTTACCAAATTTTGAAATACTTGATTTTACTTCAACGAGGATAATTTTAGCAGATCCATTCTCATATTTTACAAATAATAAGTCAAAGTTCTTAACTGGTTGTCCTTCTATTTCATAAATTGGATCAACAGTAAGAAATTTGTATCCTAATTGTTTTACAGAAAAAAATAGTGATACTAATGAATTGATTATTGCAAGATGGTTGTCTCCTGTTCTTATTTCAGAAGCAAGTAATGCGTGATGTTCTTCTTCACTTAAAGCTTTTATATCCTCTTTATAATGTGCTTTAAGTCTACCAGCAGCTTTTTTATCGTTTGTTTCTAATTCCTGAAGTTTTCTTTCATATTCAGTACTCATTTTAATCAGAAATCCGCAATTTAGCATCTACGTCCATCCTCTCTACTATGAATTGATAGAATCTGAGGAGTGATGCGAAAGAAGTTGAAGCATCTTTAACAAGTGTAATTTCTTTCCCTGTTGAATTGATTATAAAAGATTCATTCTTATTTTTATCAATTAGTGTAGAGGTAAAATATAGTGAACCTTCAAGTATTGTCTCATTCATAGGGAAAAAATCCTCAGAACCATTAATAAGATTAATAAGCTCATTTGCTGCTTTTGCATCCATGGCGGATGAAAGCGCTATTGAGACGGGGTTGATTTCATCAAATTGTATCTCTCTAAATTTTCTTTTTTCAACGATTCTTTTGTATACAGATGATTCCAATATCCGTTTGGAGTTCAATATTTGTTCTAATGCGTATTGGAATAAGGATATTACAAATTCCAAATCCCCGTTGTTGAATGTGAATACTCCCCTAAAACTTATCTTAAATTCGGAGACAGTTGGAATCTTAAAATGGATTGTTCGTGGAAGAACTCCATAATTCTTTCTTAATTCTTGCAATGTGTCTCTACCATCTTCACCGCCATATCTAAAGCTTCGCTTAAAACCGGGACGAATTTCACATCGCTCTCTCATATTGTCAAATCTTTTTGCAGTGAAATGTATGATGCTTGTTTCTGAATAGGTGTCTATTATCTTATTCTTTATTTCATCAAGCGTTTTTGGGCTTATCCATAAATAGTGTATCCCGTGAGTATTGTTAATTATCTTTTCAATATGATACAAATCATTTGAAGGCATAAATGTAAAGATTTGTAATGCGCCATTTTCTTCATTTAGATTACAGAAAAATTCCAGTTTCTTGATTTTTCTTTCTGAGTCAGCTACTTTCAAGCTACATTGAAGAATCTCACCAGTCAATTCACAATCTACATCATATGCCCGAAATACATCTTGCAATTCAGCTATAGACTTATCTGTAATTAGTCCTAATATCCTTAAATTTGACCCGAAATGGGTATAATTATTTTTTAGAAAAGATACTAACGTAGCTCTTTCCTTTTTAAGCCTAAGTTCATTATATTTTGTTTCAATAGTATATGTCATTTTAATTCATTCCTCAAAATCATTATTCTTGAACTTTAAAGTCTTACAGTTCTCTAACAATACCCTTACGGTCTTTTCAGGTATACCTTCTGGAGTGCTGGAGGTTATTTCCAACGAAATCTTTACATCTGATGATGGTAAAGCTGCAAGATGCTGTATAACTTCCTCAGCAATTTGTCCTGCATCTCTTGACAGCCTCATTGAATCTAGATCTACTCTGCCATAGAATCTTTTAAACTGTTTTGTTTTTGATTCATACAAAATTTCTTTCTCAGATTTTTGTGAAAACTCTGGAGTTGTTTCTTTGATTTTCTGTTCTTCCCTTAGTTGCTTCTGTTCTTCCTCAAATGCTTGTTCTGATGCAATTTCTTTTTTAATCAGTACGCACATTGTATCTATTGTAACAATTGCACCAGGATTTCCAAATTCTAATCCAAGATATTTTCCTTTGTCGTCAACACTTGAGGCATACCCAAAGAAATCTCTGCTCCTAAGACCTTCCTTAATACATTCAATTAATACATCAGAATCTCTAAGTCTTGGGAGGTATGGGTAAGAAACAAAATAATCCCATAACTGCTTCATGTTAATGTGTTTCTTATCTTTCCATAACCATTTATCAAGTTCGTTTTTTAGTAAAGCAGGAGACCATCTTATGATAAGTAACTCCTCATTTCTTATCTGTCTAGACGCTCTGTTAATGAATGTTCCCTCACCCTTTGTTACTCTCTTGACTTCTATTGTAATTTGCTTTGTTCCTTCCTGTGTTGGAACTAATAACCATATATACGCTTCATTAAGCCTAATATTTACAGTCTTATTTGAATTAGCTAAATTCTCGTTTGCCTGTCTACCCTGATGAGCATCCAAGTTTAATGCATCTTTCTCATCAACTACAGATTGCCATGCTAAATATCTTCTTACATCTGCATTTAGTGTAGCAATAATATCAAAGTCAGCAGCTAAAAATACAAGCATGTTTCTGTATTGTCTAGGGATATTACCTCTATTCTCCAAAATCTGCTTTGCTTTAATTAGTGCTTCAGACAATTGACTGTCCTTCGTATGGGGAGAATTTGGTGACAATACAACCAATCTTGCTTCATCTTCGTCTGCAATGTCTTCACTATCTGCACACATATGAATTCCTGCAAAGTCACCCTTATCCTTTAGTTGATGCAGCCTATTAACAATTTCAGCATATACTTCTTCCTTGTCAAGTCTGCCTGCCCTGTCTTCCACTGTCTTTCTCAGATTAGGGTGTGAGTCATACCAATATCTATTTCCTTGATAGTATAGGTAAGTTGATTTTTGAGATAATGTGGATAATGCATCTCTGAAGGTTGCTATCTTTTCTTCAGGTTGAACAGCACCCAAAATAATTCTAACATCCTCCACTCCTCTGTTTTTCTGCTCTTTTGCAGATGGTGCACTACCCAAAAATATGGTTCTTGATATTTTCCTTGCAGCTGAAATCATACCAAATCTATTGTTGCTTTCATCAACTTTCTTTGGCTCTGACCTTTCACCGTCTATATCTGAATCTACAATAGCATTCCATTCGTCAGAGAGATAACCTGTTAGTTCATCTCTTACTATTTGAGAATCAAGTGGAAAAGTGCCAGGCATTATCATTAATGACTTGTCCCCGCTTATCCACAGCTGGTGTATTGTTGCAGCCATCAATCTAAGAACTCCCCTAGTCCTTTGGAATTTATCTAGAGTTGACCAATCATCATATAACCTATCAAAAACTTCAGGATGAATAGGATATGCTTCTTTTAGTCTTTCTAAGTAAGACGCTTCCTTACACTCGTTTGGAAATGTGTCGCTTTCCTTAGAATACATTTTGCTGAAAGCTTTGCAAACTTCTTCTCTTCCTTTTTCATCTTTACAATCTTCAAATAATCTCCTCCTAACTATTTCAAAACCTTCTTTTGATGTTATTGGCTTCCATACAGCTTCGACTCTTTTGAAAATATGCTCAATTCTTTCTAGTGCAGCACTTCCACCATCGCCGCCAATTTCAATATCAGACTCGGGGATGGATGCAATAACCATGCTATTTTTGCTTCTCTTTACTGCATCAGTAAGTGCCTGAACAAAAGTCATGATGGAATCAAAAGTTCCAGATGGTAAATCATTTTTCTTATAGATATTTCTAGTGTATGCAACTAGCTCGTCAATTAGGATGATGCAAGGACCGAACTGATTAAAGAGTTTTAAGAGACTATCCTCCCCAGGAGCCACACTTTTTTGGTCAGCTTCCTTTACAATTGCATACCCCTCTTCTCCCCCTAACTGATATGCCATATAACCCCAGAGGGTATTTGTCTTTATTTTTGTTCCAGCAATAACTCTTGCCTTAGCTGAATCAATATCTGTCCCAACAAGAACACAAACATTTGCTTTTGGAATTTTTGTGAGTTCAACTTCTTTCAATAGACCTTTGACTGTCTTATGATCTTCCATATTTTTGCCTTTGAATAAGTGATACAAGGCAAGCATTGAGTGTGTTTTACCACCACCAAAAGCAGTTTTGAGCTGTGTAACAGGTTCACCATTAATATTTGCCGCTCTTTTTAGAGCAGTAGTGAGCAATATTTTCATACCTTGTGTTAAGTAAGTTCTATCAAAGAAGTGAAAAGCATCCTGATATTCTGGCTCCGCATTGCCAGCGACAACCTGTGCTAGATTTGCAGCGAATTCTGCTTGCTGATATTTTCCTCCAGATACATCTTTGTGTGGTATTATGATTTCTCTCCAAGGTTTTAACATTTTCTTTGACTCCTTAAATATCTTTTAACGTTTTTTGTGATTTGTCTTTAAGTTTCTTCTTTGTTTCTTCTGAAACTTGCTCTGCAAATTGAGCTTTGTCCGTAACTGATTGCCATGACGATATGAGATTGTTGTATGCAAGACTATCTTCAGTCCAACGCTTCTTCTCACATAGAGCATATAATCTGTAAGCCAATTCTTTTACTGGTTCTGATAATCCGCCTATCTTTTTAAGTATTTTTCCAGCACCATTTTCTCCTTTATCTTCCAGAGCCTTGATTAAGTATTGGACACATTCCCAGACAGTGAGTTTCTTATCAGTTGTTGGATCCCAGTTAGCATCAAGCTCAGTTCTCCTTAGTAATCTTACTTTTCCTGCTTTTGCGTAGATAACTCCTGCATTTTCTAGAGCATTTACAGCTGTTCCTTTTGCAGTTGCTAGGGTATTAGCATCCCCAAATGGAGCTTCTTTCCAACCGAATTGTTCATACCACGCAATGCAAAAGCGAGTTTCTTTGTCCATATCAGCTTCTTGCTCAGAGAAGTAAGAATCTAATTCTTGATTTATTATCTGCAATGCGGTTCTTACATTCATAGGATTACCATCTGCTTCCAATACTTTAGAATATCGTGAGAATACTGCCATCCCTGGTCCAATAGAGGATTGTGCCAAATCAACAGGCGTTATACCTGCTTCCTGTAGTTTTTTTAATGCTGAAGGAAGTTCCTTTTTCAGTGAATTAATGAATTCACGCCTAGTGGATAGGGGAGAATTTAGTGAGTGAGGTCTACAAACCACTATGATAGAAGAAGCTAAACTGTTTCTTCCAACAATTCTTAGACCTCCAGACTGTTCCGTTCTCATTGGTAATGTTGAAGTAATTTGAAATCCCGCTTTGACTAAACTTGATAAAAATACTTCCCATCCAGTTGATGCAGTTCCTTCCTCATCTGTCTCAGATTGTTTAAAGGCATAAAAGATTACCATAGGATAATTAGGATTGATTGATTTAACAGCATTAGTTGAAAATCTAAATAGTCCTTCTTCAAAAAAGGAGGATGCTTCTTGTTTAGAGTTATGATGTCTGGCGGGCTCCGAGATTAGTTCTCTATCTTTAGGTGTCATGAGAGTTGAAAATATATCTGGATATATCTTCTTCAAAGGCTTCCTTAACCATATATAAAAGAAGTCTGATAAGCATGCATAACCTATATTATCATAGTAAGGCGGGTCTGTGCAAACAACAATATTTTTTAAGTTCCAATTTTCCGCAGTGGCATCATATTGTTGAGCGACCCCTTGGATAATTTTTGGATATAAACATTGGACTGTTTCAGCTACATTTTCAACCATCTGTGTCCAGTTACCCGAAAAATCACCAAAGGGATTAGTTTCTGGGTAAGACAATCTCATTTGTAAAGTAGGAAGTGAGAAAGTCTTGGCAATTGATGGTGCTCTTTCATCCCAGTAAGTCATGGTAGAGTTATATTCTGCAAGCCTCCCCAAAGCCAAAGATAAATAGAAGATTATGCATTCTGAATATGCTCTTGCTCCTTTTCCATTATTTTGAAGTGGTGTATCATCCTTTGTAAACCCCCTCTTTAGGGCATCTCTGTAAATTGTATCATATAGTTCTGCAAGAGTATCGCTAATGGTTGTTAATGCCAATAATTGTCTTTTGGAAAACAATTCAGAAAATTCTTTTAAGCCATATAGCTGCACTCTGAAACCCAATGCTTTTTCAGGAATTGCAGCATTTGGAACCCAGTTAAGAGTTATATTCTGAGCAATTTCTTCTTGTTCAATGTTAGGTTCAATAAATGTTAATTTTTTTCCATCTCTTGCAGCAATTGCCATCAAACGCAATCCCATTTTGCCTAGATTCCCTTGTTGTCTAATATAATCTAATGAAATTGGACTGTTACTTAATAGACATCTTCCCCCCATTTTATCTGTAGTTCCTTCTTGAACTTTTCCTTTGCCATTTCTTATTGTAAAAGTATATACAAATTTTTCTTTATCTATTAATGGTTCAATCCATGTTTCTTTTCCCGCCTTATTACACAACCAAAAAGATTTTATTAATGGAACGGGGGTATTTTTATATGCTGGATTTGGTGTGGGAACCGTTCTTGCCCATATCCACGCAACGACATTCAACTCTTTTCCTTTTTTGTCTTTAACTGGTGGATAATATTTGCTAATCTTTTTCAAGACTAAGGTTTTTAATGCTTCGCCATAATATCTTATGTCTTCTGCTAAACCAGAATAGCCACTTCCTTTCTGAAATAATTTTGGATTGGAAAGCGGATTTACGGCGAACATATCTATAAAAAGAAAAGGAATTTCAATCAATCCTTTATTAATTGTTACAGCAACTGGATTTAAATCTCTTGCAACAGATTTTAATCCTAATCTTTGTGCTTCTAAGGGGATAGATCCACCACCTGCAAATGGGTCTAGCATGGTAGGAGCATTAGTCTCTAAATATTTCAATACCTCTTCTGCATTAGAACTTTTTAATTTTTTACCTTCATTTCTTTCAATACTTTGTGCAATTAACAGTCTGACCTGATTTATTAAAGTGGCATCACTAGAATTCTCCCAATATACTATCTTTTTTATTAAATTATGAATCTTCTTTCTTTCCAATTTAGCATCTTTTTCAGACATGTATTCCGATGGGTCATCTATTAATTGTGATAATATAACTGCTCTCGCAGAGCCAAATGGACGCCTTGCCCACCATTGATGTAACGAACTAGGATGACCTCTTCTAGTGCCTTTCTCTTTGATACATGCCTCATTAATCTGCTCCAAAGGTATCGCCACTTCAATCAATTTCTTCTTGTATGCTGGTTTCTGTTCAGTCATTGTGGCTCCTCTGATTTGGATAATAATTTCTTTATATCAAAGTTCATGCTTGTTGTAGAGAAATCAATTTCAATCTTTTCAAATGGACTCCTGACGTATCTTGCTGGAAGCGGCTTATCATCTTCAACTTCAACAACTGCTAAAATATATCTTGAAGGATTATCTTGTGTAACATTCTTTCCCGTCTTTATTTCATTGCTGGAAACAGTAATAATATCAGCTCCTTTTTGTCTACCTTTGACTTCCAAAAAGAAAATGTCTTTTGTCTTTGGGTTTATACTTTCAATGTCCCAACCATAATTATGTTCATGAACATCTTTTGGCTCTCTTCCTAACATTCTTTCTGTTTTCATAATTTCTTCCATTGCTATCAGTTCAGTCTTCGTCCTATTTGCTTCATCCACAGCATAATCAGGTATGTCCTTGCTTACCATAGATTCAGGTAGAACTAATGCTCCACTAATAACAAATGGTTGCTTATTAATCAGATTTTCCTGTTTTTTTAAGTCATCTATTCTACTGTTAAGCCTTGCTTGTAGCTCATCAGCCATTTGCCTTGCACGTCCTGAATTCAAACCAACCCTTTCTTTTCCAACAAGCTCTTTTTCCTTAAGCTCATTAGCTCTGTTATCCCAATAAATAATTTCCTTGGTTAATCTTTCCTTGACTGCCTTCACAGTTTTCTGGATATACTCTTTTCTTCTCAGTTCAATCTTTGCGAATTCAGCAGGTATAATTTCTGTAAGAGCATAGTCTATAATTGTTTTTTCAGGGCTGTTCTTAATCCACTCTTCACTTAATATCTTCTTGTCAAACTCACCTAACTGAGAAGGTCTGCAATCAAGATACGGAGCATATCCCGCATGGATTATCTTGCCTGTTTTAGTAAGATAAATAAAATTGACTTGTTTTGAAACTACTTGATTAGAACCATCGCTAGTTTTTCTCTCATCATCTATCTCATGTTCTAAATAATACAAAAGTGCTGGCTCTTTTAATTTACCTGTTACATCAACAAGAACAGAGCCTTCTCTCAATAAAGATAAATATTTATCCAGTATTAATTTTAGAACAGCATCAAATAATGGGTTTCCAGGACAAAGGAAAGCAGCAGTTGGTTTGCTTTCAACATTAATCAAATCCTTGTCAAAGCAAACCCTTTCATAACTATTAAGAATTTTCTTTGCATTAATCTTATCTTTTTGTCTGATATTTGCAGAAACATATCTTATCTCATATCTATCTTTTTCACGCTCTGTGATAGTTCCTCCTAAATGCTTAAACGCTTCTATAAAGAATGCAGCAATGAAATGTGGTTGTAATTTTCTAGCATTTGCTCTCTCTAGCTCTTCTCTTATGGATTGAATGTCTGATTTTGTTAAAGAGGTTTCACCAATTGCATGCTGTTTCAAAGCTTCATTGATTTTATCTAAATCAAGAACCCCTCTAATTTTCTGTCTCAATTCTTCTTTTCTTTTAGGATCTTCTCCATACCTTATTGAATCCATGAGCATTTCTCTCAAGCTTTTTTCCCTGAATACTTTTCCTAAAACGTCAAATACTCTTCCACCAAGTGCTTTTCTCTGCTCCTCAAGCTTATTAAAAAGAGTGATGAACACATCACCTTCTCGTGTGTCTCCTGCAATAAGATTCCATAAAAAGCATACTTCAGTCTGACCTATTCTGTGAATTCTACCAAATCTCTGTTCAATTCTGTTAGGGTTCCAAGGAATGTCATAATTAATCATTAAATTAGCTCTTTGAAGATTGATACCCTCACCAGCAGCATCAGTTGCCACAAGCACAGAAACAGACTTATCTTGAGTAAATTTATCCTGTCTTATCTTTCTTTCTTCTCTCTTGACATCTCCATGAATTGTTACTACGGCTTCTGGCTTGCCAAGTAACTTTCTTATCCTATTTTCAAGATATACCATTGTATCTCTATGTTCTGTGAAGACAATTAACTTTCTCCTATACCCTTTAGTGTCAAACATTTCTTTATTATTATTAAGAAGGTCACGTAATGCTTCCCATTTCGAATCTTTTTCACTATTTCTTAACTTTAATGCATCCTTTTCGAGCCTTTCTAAAGTTGCTATCTCTTTTTCAAACTCAGGTATTGTCTCAGAAGCAGTTGCTTGGTCAACTATCTTCTCCTCGAAATGCTCTGACTCTTGGTCCGGGTTGTCATCATAATCTTCAATATCTTCTTCGGAATACTCATAAAAACTATCGCCCTTTGCTTCTAACTTACCTTCCTTAATCAAATATAATTCCTGAATCCTCTTCTGTAATCTTTCTTTTCTTCTTTTCAAAGATTGATAAATTGCTTCTGGACTAGACGCAAGTCTCCTCTGTAAAATGGTGAGTGCAAAACCAATAACATTCTTTTTCCCTTCACCTTTAGACTCTGCCTTATTAAACTCGTCTTTAACATAATTAGTAACATCTTGATACAATTTGGATTCGTCAGGAGATAGGTTAAACTCTTTTGTATATGCTATTCTTTTAGGGAATAGTTTAGTTTCATCAAATTTCAACATGTCTTCTTTTACCATTCGACTCATAATATCAGATACTTCAACGCTATGGACCCCGCTCCTGAATTTACCTTCAAATCTATCTTTATCAATAAGAGCTAAGAACAGCTGGAAATCTTCTTCTTTTCCATTGTGTGGTGTTGCTGTCATAAGCAGGAAGTGCCTCGTATGTTCTCTGAGAATTTTACCTAACTTGTATCTTTTTGTTTCATTAACTTTATTACCAAAAAAGTGTGCTGCCATTTTATGAGCTTCATCTACCACAATTAAATCCCAATCTTCTGTAGAAACCTTAATTTGTAGTTCTTCATCTCTGCTAAGCTGGTCAAGTCTTGCAATGACCATATTCATTTCTGTAAAAGGATTACCGGTTCTTGCATTATCAATTCTGTCTCTTGTGATAAGTTCAAAGTCAAGATGGAACTTATCATACAACTCATCTTGCCATTGTTCAGCAAGACCACCTGGGCAGACTATTAAACATCTTTTGACATCGCCCCTAACCATAAGCTCTTTGATTAGTAGACCTGCCATGATTGTTTTTCCTGCTCCGGGGTCATCAGCAAGAAGAAATCTTAACGGCTGCCTTTGAAGCATATTGTTATATACTGCTGTAATTTGGTGAGGAAGAGGCGTAATTTTAGAAGTGTGAACTGCAAGTAAAGGGTCAAATAAATATGCAAGATTTATTCTCTTAGCTTCACTAACTAGCTTGAATAGATTTGGATTAGCATCAAATGCCCACGATATGCCTGGTTGAGATATTTCAATCTTTGATTCCATATCTCTTCCAATTATCTGTTCCTTTAGTGCACCATTTATGTCCTTATAGACTAGAGTGATAATATCGTTACCATGCCATTCTACATTCTTTACAGTTACAGTTCCTTCTGAAGAAATCCCCTTGACAATACTCCCATTTTTTAAATCTTCAAGATTACCCATATTTCTGCTCCTTCAACTACTCTTCCATCTTTTTCATTACTCCATTCTTTGTAATTTTCTTTAGTCATTTCTTCAAATTATTTGTATATTCTAAATCCTTTTAAACCTTTCTTCCCCACTTCACTCACTTCATCTTTTTCCCCATTTAGCTCTCTCATTCTATTTTTCTCATTTAGAGGCACGCTCAGTGCTTTATTGAAATTACGAAAATCAAGATTTTCTATATTAAAATCAAAGATTTAAATATTTCCTTTGGGAAAGTCATTAACATTTGAAATCTCATAAGCCCCTCACTGTAGGACACCTCTATCAAAAAATAAGCATGGAGATGTAAAATGAAAGAAAAACACTATTGTGAGTTTGAAGTTGCAGAAGAATTGGTTTTCTGCAGTATTTGCGGAAAAATGTTTGGAGGAGCAAAATGAGCTCTAACAAATTTCTAAAGGAAATTGAGGCTAATATAAAGGAATTAGCCAGAGAAACAGATGACTTCAAGAAATCAGAATTCTTTAAGAACTATCTTGAAACAATGTCAAAATTCTGGCAGTACAGCTATCATAACCAGTTATTGATACATTTTGCCCTGCCTGCAGCAAAAAGAGTATCTGGCTTCAGGACCTGGCAATTATTAAACAGAAAAGTAAAGAAGGGAGCAAAGGCAATAAAGATTCTTGCCCCTTATATAAGAAAGAATAAAGAAGAAGAGGAAATTGCATCCTTCTTTCCGGTAAGTGTCTTTGATATCTCCCAGACAGAGGGAGAAGAGCTTCCAGAGATAAAGATTACAATAGAAGGAGATAATTACAAAGTTTTCCTAGAGAAGCTTACAGACTTCTGCAAAGAAAGAGAGATTAAGGTCAATTTCAGCAATTTAGGGATAAATGGGCTGTACGGCTATAGCAAGGGCGGAGAGATAGCAATCAGTGATACAGAGAGCATTAATACGCAGACAAATACTATAATACATGAAATAGCGCATGAGCTTCTTCACAGGAAGAGTGAGCTTTCCAAAGAGCAGAAGGAGATTCAGGCAGANAGTGTTGCTTATGTAGTNACTAAGCATTTTAACTTNGAGAATAAAAGCTTTAATTACTTAGCTTTGTATGATGCAGACTATAATAAGATAATTGATAATTTAAAAGCAATAGCAGAGGCTTCTAAAGAGGTCATAGAGTTTTTAGAAGAGAAGATGGGTTAGAATTAGATAAGATTAAACTCTCCAAAAATTGGCAGTTAAGTGCTCCTCGGATACATTGGTTTTGCACACAAATTACATTCTGCACATAAATCTTTATTTATATACTATTAATACTATAGATAGTATAGAAAACTTTAAATACTATTAATACTATAGATAGTATATGAGGAATAACAAAATAACCGTTATCTTTGAAAAAGAAGACGCTTCCAAGTTTGAGGAAATATCAAAAAAATCAAAATGGGAAGATAAATTCATAATAAGTATTGCATTAAGAAGTTATTATAAAAAATTTAGTTCTGATTGGAAAAAAGCTGTAATCAAGGCATTAGAGGATGATGATTAATGTCTACTGAATTAGTTTATGATATAAATAGAATAAATCATATGCCTTATGAGATAAAGCAAGCAGTTTTAGAAGGATATATGCCAGAAAGTAGTGCACATGAACTTATAGAATCAAATGATAATAGATTAATTAAAAAAGTTGTAGAACTTATAGAACGTAAAAAGAAATATGAAAAAAATATTCTAACTACTGCCAAATTTGCCATCAGAAAAAGCGAGGCAATGAAAGAGAAGCTTTCTAACTTGAAGAATTTATCTAAAGAGGGTCTTATTTTGTCCACTATTTGGGATATTGGTAAAAGAGAAAATTATGCTGGAGACTCAAGTTTTTATGGAAATGCTCCAACACAGGTAGTAGAACAAATTATACTTAGGTTAACAAAAGAAAATGATTTAGTTCTTGATCCTATGGTTGGTTCTGGCACAACTATTGATGTATGTAAAATGTTTAATAGAAGATTTATTGGTTATGATTTAAATCCAACTAGGTCTGATATCATAAAAAATGATAGCAGATTCATTCCATTACAAAATGATTCTGTAGATTTTGTATTTTTTCATCCACCATATCTTAATATGGTAAAATATTCTAAACAAAAACAAGATTTATCAAATGAATCATTTGAAAATTTCTTAATTTCTATTGAAAAGGTATTAAAAGAATCAAAGAGAGTTATAAAAAATAATAAATACATTACGATTCTAGTTGGTGACTTAATTAAAAATGGAAAATTTATTCCTATCAGCCGTAAGATAGCTAATATAGCAGAATCAATTGGATTAGAAGATTGTGGTCAAGCTATAAAAATTACTTCTAATTCTGTAAGTCAAATTAGAAGAGGAAAGATTATATACGCTGAATTAGCAAAGACTAATAATTTAAAAGTAAATCATGATTATGTAATGTTTTGGAAAAAAGATTAAACACCCTCCATAATTTTTCTTATATCTTTTAAGTCAATATCTTCTTCTAATTCTTTAGTATCTATATCATTAAATCCATATTTGTTGTCTAATGTTGCTAGATGTATCTCCCCTCCAGCTTCACCATCTATTTTTTCTGTATCATAAAAACACTGAAAAGTAAGCTTACTTAATTGATCAGCAGTCATATCTATTTTATATTCTTTAGCAAAAAGATATTCAGATATTGTTTTTTTTCCTTCTATAATATATTCTCTTTTTTCTCCTGGCTGAAATGCACTTTTACTTCTTATTATATATAATCTCGGTTTAGAAGTTTTTCCTTTTATATTTTCAAATCCAGCTAAAATAAAAACTATTTCAGGATAATAGGAAGATTCTATGTTTATAAAATTTAGTAATCCCCTAAATTCTTTTCTACAAAAAATAACAAACTTTTTTACAATTGATTTTATATCATCTTTTTTATCTATTTGTTCTTTAAAATTTTCAATTAAATAAATCCCCCTTTCAGCATCTCCAGCTATCAAAAGGCAATTAAACTTATTTAATAATATAAGTTTATCATGCATATCTGTTAAGATCCTAGTTCCTGCTCTATCTTGTCTTACAGCTCTACTATCTGCACCAAGAAGAATATGCTCTTTCCCTTTAGCTGCAATTATTAATGTCATTTTCTATTTTTTTCTAACCAATCTTGGATAATAAACTTTGAAATAAATTTATTTATGCTTATATTATATCTCTGTGATTTTTCTTTGATTTGAGAATAATCATTCTTATCTAATGGAATAACAATTAAATTTATTTTTTTTATTTTGTCCTTAGATTTTTTTAAAGTTTCAACATATCCTTCTATATTTAACTCTGGATTATTTCTAAAAACACGAACTACATCTCTACCGTCATGTGTATTTAACCCATATATTGCTTTTGCTACTCTAATCTGATTTTTTTCCCCATCAATACTAGAAATTCTCCATGCAACTTCATGATTAATTTTTCTTTCAGATATCATTTTTTTTACTTCTTTTGGTAATTCCAAAAGTTTTAATGTTTCTCTTACTAGTTCATTCGAAATTCCTAACTTTTCAGATAATTTTTTATAAGAACCATAATATTCACTCAATTCCTTGGTTATTTCTGCTAAGTAAATCCAGTCATGTATTTTTCTTCTTTTCCCACGAAAATTGGCATATAATATTGCAATTTTTTTATTTTCATCTATCTTTTTTGTCAATATTATCCACCTCGGTTAGAAATAAAATCCTCTATTAATTCTAGGATTAAATCTTGAACTGTTATCTTTTTCTTTGATGCTTTTTCTCTTTTTTTAGTTTCTTCATCTAAAATTTTGATCATTTCTGGATCTAAAGATAGTGAAACTTTATATTTTTCCAATGGTCTAGATGCCTCTTCTATTATTTCATCAACACTTGCCTGTGGTTTTTTTCTACCTATACTAAGCGCCCTTTCCCATGTTGGTTTAGCTACCTTAGAAGTATATTTAGCAATCTCTTCTATTTTTGAGATATTTGGCCAAAAGGCACTAGTTATTTGATAAGCCTGATTTGCAGTTATCTTATCATCTTCTACCATATCTTGTACTCTCTGTGGCACAAGCCTATATGATAAATATTTAGAAACTGTAACTATTGATATCCCAATTTCATTAGCTATTTTTTGTATCCTTTCTTTTTCATTTCCGGTATATTTATTGAATAATTCATCACAGATTTTTATTGTATCAGAATAAGGTAAATCCCTTCTATGGATATTTTCTGTTAGAGATACTATCTTCCTTGAGATAGGGTCTAAATCATTAATAATTATGGCAGGTATTGTTTTTTCATTTAATTGTTTGAATGCTAGAAATCTTCTTTGTCCTACCAATAATTCGAATTTTTTATCTTTTTTTTGGATTAATATTACTGGATGAATTAACCCTATTCTTTGTATGCTTGTTTTTAATTCTTCTAGATTTTTATTTTGTAATTCATGTCTAACATTATCTTTAGAAATATTAATTAAATTAAGATCAACTTCTTCAATTTTCCTTCTTTTTATTCTATCTTCTGGCATATTTCTCTATTTGTTTGTTTATCCCACTCCTCTCTTAAATTTCTAAATTCTGAAGGAGTTATTTCCTTTTTTGATAATTTATCATTTAATTCTTTTATATGCTCCCTAAATAATATTTTCCTTTTCTCTATAATTTCATAAATATTTGCTTTTTTTTGTAATTCTTCAAAGTTTTTTATATTATGCTGAATTGATATATGTTTTAATATGTCTTCAAATTCTTTTTCACAGATAGGACATTTTCTTTTCATAGGTATGTACTATTTTGATTTTTTTGAGATTATTTAGTTATATTAGTATTATAAATTTATAAATTTACCGTTTTGTTTCTATTCCATAAATCTGCAAAAAATGAACTCGGATATCTATCATCTTTCATTATATTTTGGATCTAAAACACTCTTGGCAAATCCCTCCAATCTTATCCTTTCCTTCTTGTTTAGTTTGATGGTCTTGAACCTACATTCTTTTTTGAGAAAGTTTTTTACCTTTTGTTTCAATCTCTTGTCTTCCAAATCACCAGTATCTAGATATTCCATCAATTTTCCATGTAAAACATGGCTTGGATCTCCCAATAATTTATTCATCCTTCCCTTGAAATTATCTGTTTCACCGACATATATAATTTCCTTGCCATGAAACACCGCATAAACCCCCCCAGAATCTAGGTCTCCCATTTTATCAAAACTCCTTTCCTCAGAATCCAACAAAATGGTTAGTTTCTCTTTTAGTAATGATATTTGCTTTTCCATCCAATTCCTGATTATAGTTTCTCTTATAACCATAAAATACCAAGAATTATATATATTTAAGTTCTTCTCTTAACCCACCAAATTAATATAAAGCACAATAATAAAAATCCAGCCACTAAATAATAATCCAAAGGAGATTCATTCAAAGCGAGAAGAAAGCCTACAATAGAACCTAAAGCAAGATACTTAAATCTCTGTGATAGTATGTAGTTTTCAGGTTTCATCTTCTTCTTTTTTCACCCCATTTAACTGCACATTCTTTATCATAACAAAAAAATAGAAGATTAATAGGTTTATTAAAATCTGGAGGATTATGTATAACCATTATCCAATCATGCCCCTTAATCTCTTTTTTACAAAAAGCACATTTAATTTTATTATTTTTTAAAATTGAAAGTATATCTGTATAATTAGAAATTACATCCTGGTTTGTTAGCCCATAACCATCAATATTTACTTTCTTGTTTGGATAATTATATTTAATGTATCTTACTTGGTCCTCATATTCTTCTTCATTCATTTTTTTCTTCCAACTATCATCCAAAAAAAAGTTAGTACTCCTATAACTACCAATATTTTGGTTAATTTTGTTGTCTCTGTTATTCCTTCTTCTTCAGTTGAATGAACTCTAAAAGTTTTATAAGGATTAGAATAAACTTGTCTATCTTCATCATCTTTGATGGTTAAATATATTTGATAAATTGAAGGAGACGTAGGAGGAAATGTATATTCTGTTGAAAAATTATCTTGTGGAATTATTGTAATGTTGTATTGTTGGGTAGTCCATTGCTCTCTCTTTTCATTATCAACCCAAATAGATGTACTACCATTAAATGTAAAATTTCCTTCGTTCTCAATATATACCTTTAATGTTATAGGTTTATTTTCTACTGGATAATCTGGGACTTCAATATTAACGGAGAACTCTTGATATAAATCAGAAGAATATGAGATAGTAATGTTTAATAAAATTAATAATACTATAAGAAATATTAACTTTTTCATATAACCCTCCTTAAAGAATTCTATAATTTTCTATTATTTATAAACCTTACTACTTCAATATATGTAATGTAGATGTAATGTATCAGTTTTGTATAAGTATTCTTCCACTTTCGATTGTTTTATATTTTAGGTATAATATAAAAAATAGTATAATGGGGATTAGCATAATCATTATGGTCTCAAAATATATCCTAATTATAAATAAATTCAAAAAATCACTTGCCGTATTTGTAATTAAAGCCAAAGGAATTGCTATAATATTAGTAAGAGTATCCAAAAAAGGAATAATTGCTAAATAAAAAATAATGTTTTTCTTAATAAAAATATAAAGGATTAATAAGAATGATAATAAAATAATGCCAACCAAATAAGGAGATATAGTAATCAAGAAATAATGATTTAATGACATTCCTTCCCTGTTTAAATGAACAAATGGAACTAAAGAATTCCAATTAATTGAATTAATATATCCTAATCTTGTAGCAGTAAAAGAATGAATTAATTCATGAATTCCACTATAAATCCAGCTTCCTATAACAACAAGAATGATATGAATCTTATATTTTTTTAAAAAATTCCAATATTTATTATCTAAATGTTTTTTATCAGCCCAAACACATAAAGAATAAATAAACACCAAAAGCATAGCAAATATAAAGATATATATGGCTGAAACCAATCCATTATTTATTTTTGTTCCATAATAAACAACAAGCCCAGCAATAATACCAATTATTACATTATCCCAGTATTTGGTAAAAATATTCTTGAAATCTTTATCTTCATAGACTTCTTTCAATTTTTCTGTTTCAGCTTTCATTTTCTTATTTCTTTTACTAATTCTATACAGTCTATGCACATAAACTTCCAAGTCTTTCCATGAGTAAAGCTACTAAAGAATCTTGGCTTTATTTTTCTCTCGCATAAGATACATTTGGCCTTGTCTAACAGCTTATTGACACACTTAGCGCATATTCCTTTCTTGCATCCTTTACTAATAAGGCTTCCTTCCTTCTCTACTTTCTTATTGCATAATTGACATTTCAGCAGGCTAATATTTTTCAAGTGTGCCATCCTTATCTTCCAGTCCCTGATTAAAGTTTGGATTCATTAATCTTTTCAAATAGCCCATTTTATTTCTTCTCTTGCTCATTTTTCATTTCTTCTTGACAATATTATAGGAGATGCCGATATCTCCTTCCCACTGAAATCCACCTGAACTGGCAAGCATAATTGTTTTTCCGGATTTTGATAACTCTTTGCTGTTCAGATTCAATTCTATAATTAGTTTGTTTCCTTCAAGTTTGTGTGCCATTTTTACCCCCATTTTGAATATCGGAGGATAGCCGGAATAAGCATCTCTTGAAAGAAGACTTAGCTGACCATCCCCTATTTTAGTATAAAATAAAAGAATTTAAGGCTTTCTGATTTATTTTAAAAACTCCCTGACTATTGACTCTATATCCCCTTCAGGATATTTTTTAGTAATTGTATTAATTTTATTTTGGTATCTTCCAATCTCTTCCAAATCAAGTTTCCCATCTTTGTTTTTATCCAGTTTTTTATAAAATTTAGGATATTTTTCCCTGCTTATTGGATAACGATTCCCTGTGTCTGGGTAATTGATTTCGATTTCAGTAACAGAACTTTCCTCTAACTCTTCCCTTGTAAGGTATTTTTTCTCCTGTGAAATAATATTATTATTTTCATCCCTTCTTTCAACAACAACGGGGGCATGATTACTTGGTGTTTCCTGTGAAAATTCTGAATTAGGATTTAAGGCTTCATATATCTTTAATGGATCTTCTATCTTATTATTAACAGCCGGTTCTGGAACTGAATTTTTGGGTTCTTTAGAAGTTTGTCTGAATTCAAGAATTGGTTCTTGAGGCAAAAATTCCCTGGGCATTCCTGTTTCTGGATCTAGAATCTTAGAAGTATCCTGTATTCCTTCCTGCTGGTAAGTTGTATCAGAATATGGCACCTCTGAAGGGTTTTCCTCATTTGTTACTTCATTATTTTTACCCCTATAGCCTTCAGTAGCGTCACTATAAAACCCCTTTAAATTATCTTCTGCATTAGTTTTATCTTCAAGCAGTTTAACTTTATCAAGGTAAAAATGGTTTATATCTCTAACAATCGAACTTTTTGGTAAATTAAACTGTGTTAGCCGACCTTTTAAATCCGGTATGTAGAGTTGTATGCTATCACCAGCAAAAATTACAGAGGCATTACTATTCTCATCTGCAGTAAGGGTTGCAAGTCTGTATAAGCTGAGTGCACTATCTGTTTTAAAAAGAGGATTCCAAAAATCAAAATCTTCCCCGCTTTTTTCTGATACATAATCAGCAAGGGCTTCTAGACTGTCTTTCTTTGTCATTGGTATGCTATAAGAAGCATAATCTTGCGTTATTATCTGATTTTTTCGTTCTCTTTCTGAGAGATAACCTCCAACACCTCCAGCAACAGAAATCCATAATATAATAGATGCCCATTTGAGAAAACTATTTGTTTTGCTAGAGTCTTTTGAGCTTGGAGATGAGCTTTCTGAAGAATCATCTGAGCTATAACTTTCATAGGAGCTACTCTCCGAATCTCTGTTATCACTTTTAGGGCTTTCAGTTATCCCCTTGTCCCATCCAGCATCATAGGCTTTATGTTCATCACATGAAGGTGTTACAGTATGGAAAATTTCTTCTAATCCATGGAATAATTCATCACCAAAACTTGCATTTCTGCCGTCTTCTCTTCCCCTTCCAAACTCTTCATTTTCTTTGCCCATTTTAATCAAAAAATATTAATAAAAATAGAGTTTTAAGGCTTTCTCCTCCTCTTGCTCCTTAGCTCAGAGAATAATTTAAAAACTCAATCCTTTGTTTTCCAGTTACTTGTAATTTCTGCTCTTGTTTTATAATACACTCTCAATTTAAATTGCTTTGAGGGGCAACAATCCACCATCATAAATCTTTCCAATTTCATTATAAAGAATTATTGAGTGTCATGGCCTTTTAACCTCCATCAATATAAATTGGAGGTATACAACAATGGCAGAAAAAAATCAAATAACCTACA
>AQRL01000015.1 GCA_000402515.1 Nanoarchaeota archaeon SCGC AAA011-G17 | reverse complement strand
TTGCTTATTGCATCCTGAAATAGACATGACAAGCAACAAGGCTGAAAGAATATTAAGAGAGCCAGTAGTGCAGAGGAAGATAAGCTCTTTATGGAATGAGAAAGGAGTAATGATTAAGGAGACAATCATGTCTGTATTAGCAACATGGAATTTGAGGGGGCTCAATACCAACAGCATGCTTAGGGAAACCCTAAGCAGCTAAACGGTTACGTTTATTTGTAAAGTTTGTCTAAGTCTTTTTTTAAGGCATCTTTATTAATTCCTGCAACGTATCTTTCTGCCACTGATAATACCTGACTCAATGTAGGTCTAACCATTTTTTGCGCGACGCTTTGCGCCTCCGGCGTTACCCCAACAAGACGGCCACCGCCAATGTCAACACGACAGCTGCCACCGGCATTGGACCTGCTGTAAAGCCTGTAAAGGCACCAAAACCGCATTGTTGGCACGTCACTTGCTGAACTTCTAAAAATTCCCATTAATTTATCATAACCAAATTTTTCTTTTCCCTGTGAAAATACAGCTTCAGCATAATCATCCAATAATTCTTTGTCTCTTGCTAATGCTTGCCATATAGGATTCTCTTTCACATCTCTCCTATTCAACCATTCACCAAGAGCATATCTTTCTAAATCAGCCTTGCTTAATTCAAGACCTTCTAAACTATTATAATCATCCAATACTAAAGCACCATTTTTTAATTTGCTTGATGGAGTTAAGTCTCTTAATGGCTGGGCATCCAAAATAATCTTGGCTCTTCCATCAGGATGGTAAGCTATGCCATCGCCACTATCAAAATAATTATCCCAATAAGAACTTTTAACAACATCTGAAGAACTTAAAACCTCTAATCTCCTCTTCATCAATCCAAATACAGATAAAGGCAATCTGCCTTCAGCTATTAATTTAGGCATTTGCTCTGTATTTATGCCGTAAAATTCCTTGTAATTTTGAGCATCATTTAATTGTAATTCACTCATTTTGAACCTCCAATTTATAAAAAAATAAGAATTTAGGTCTTTATAAACCTTTCTATTTATCACTACTATAAAGTTAAAACTCGCCTAATTTTTTCTGTTTGTCAAATAACGGGACGCCATATTCTCCATCATAACCTGGACTGAATTCAATCTTTCCCTCTCTATTCAACAAAATAGCATTGACAAATTTATTATCAACAACTCTCAATAGCTCATCTTTACTAACATTCAATAATATATTCATCTCAGTACCAAAGGTTTGGATTAGCTTGTTATAAATATCCCAAACTCCTTTAGTTGCAATTCCCTTGCTGATAACATTTGAAATTATTTCGCTTAATGGAATTATTCTCTTAAACTCCTTTGCATTTTTTGGTCTAAATCCATACTCCCTATCTGCCAGTTCATTTACTCTTCTTAAAACACCAATAGTCAATTGCTTCCCACATACCGGGCATGTTTTATCCTTAACCTTTTCAGGGTCAATTCTTATATTGCAGTTCCTATGACCATCCCAATGGTATTTTCCATACTGGGGCGGAGTTTCTATCGTAGAAATTAAACCATTTCCTGTTCTTATTGCATTTAATACTGCCTTGTAAGTAAGTTTCACATTAAACTCAGTTGCCTCTCTTCCCAATCTCCACGGCCAAAAGCTATGTGAATCAGAAAAGCTGACTAGATTGATGTTATCTAATTTTGATAGCCTCCAGTTCATTTCAGGATCAGAGCTTAATCCTGTTTCTATAGCATGGATGTATTTTGAATTGTCTCCAAATGCCTCTTCTATAGAATCAAATCCCGTTACACTGCCGAATGCTCCGAACCACGAAGTCCATACATGACCAGGAATTATTTCAATATCCTCACTAATCTTTCTCATCATATCAACTAACTCAATGCACGAGATATTAAAAATAGGCCTTCCATCATAATCTAATCTTCCTCTCTTTCCCAACGCCTCACTTATTTGTTTAACAACCTCTAAGCTTGGTGCCAAAATAATATTATGTACCCTTCTCCCTTTTCCTCCCTGGCTATACATTAAAGAAATCTCTGTTTGTAATAAAAAGGGAAAATTAGTTTTGCTGTACAAAACACCATTATCTTCTCTTAAATTATTTTTAATCTCTTCGATCCATTTAGGATGTGTAAAATCCCCTGTCCCCAATACATCAATGCCCTTAATCTTAGCATACTTTTCTAAATTCTTTAAATCTAAATCTTTTCCAGTAGCCCTGGAATACTTACTATGTATATGTAAATCAAAAAGCATAATAAAAATAAAGAAAGAAGGTTTTTATCTCTTTCTAATCAGCCTTGTTTATTGTTACTGTCTTTGTAATCTGCTGCATATAATCATAAGCAAGGGTCATATCAAATTTGTCTAAATAAGCAAGACCCTGATTGCTAGTCTTCTTTTCACAGTTCAAAACAGCATGCCCGTCTCTTAATTTAGCAATGCCAGAACTTCCCTTCCCGCCCTCAAAGTTACATGAAACATCCTGAGGTAAATTAACAGTTACAAAGTCTCTCTCATTAGTTCCGCAGTTAATAACATCCCCGCCGCCCTGATTATTTATGTCTACTCTTACTTTGACATATCCAACCCCTTTGCTCTCTGTAAAAGAAGTTACTTGAACAGGCCCGGCTGAATTAGCCCCGCTCTTAACCAAATTTGTCTTGCTATCTGTTTCACATTCCCCTTTTCCAACAGGGTTTCTATCATCACTTGGGATACAAAAATTATCTAATTGTATTTTTGTTCTGTAAGGATAACATACTTGAGCTATAACATTTGGGCTGTAACTTGCACTTAACAGTGGCTTGTATTTTGCATTTCCTAAGCTAACAACTTCATATCCTCCCTCACCGCCGCTAATATCAATTGGATAAATCTCTCCCTCATTAGATGCGCTCTTTTTTGTCAAGTCAAAAGAACCGCCTGTAATTGTGCCCACTAAATTAACCTTTACATCTCCAGCTTTTACAGTTGTCTCTCCTTTGTTAGTTAATTCAATCTCAATAGGAAAAGACTCTCCCTGAAAAAGTCCACTAGCAGGTGGAGCATCTTCAACAAAAGCAGCAGTTAAGCCAACAAACCCGCCAACAAAGGGTCCGCTGGTGCTCTCTTTGCTTCCTGTCTGGCAACTTGCACCGCTAATCAAAATAATTAGAATAGAAAAAATTAAGATATTATGAATTTTCATGATCATGCCTCCTTTTTAGCTGTTATTATAATAATGCTCTTAATTATAAATGTTGCGGAATTATACTCTTTTATCTTGGGCGATTATAATATCTTTTTCTTTTGACATTCTCTCTTCAAACCCAAAGTCAGCAGTTATTCCATCCTCCTTCTCCAACATGATTAAATCCTCACCACCCCCATAATCACGGAGTTCAACAAAAACATCACAGTCATATATTGCTGATTGCCCTCTTCCGTTATTCAACTCATCATTTATCGGGTTAAAATATTCCTTTTTAAGTTCATTTCCATTTAGGAATTCACAATTATCAAATCTAAAACCATCAGGCAGATTAATCTTAAATCCCCTAACACTAACATTTCCTTTACCAAATATATTATTTTTGAACTGAAAAGACAGTTTATATTTATTATTTACACCTAATGGTTGTTCATCAAAATTCATTATAGCACTAATATCACTTTTATATCTCATATTAGAAGGGATGGTACTTTTATAATTATTATAAATACCAAACATTAAGTCCTTAAAAGCATCATTGGATTTTCCTTGATATTCATTATATAATTTTTCATTTGGAATAATAAAAACAGTTAAGAAAACACGCTCAGCATTTTTATTTTCTCTTAAATAATTTAAATTAAATTTTATTGTTTTTATATTTCTTATCTGAGGTAAAAAACTATTTGGTATAATCTTATCTTTTGATATTAAGCAGTCAATATTATACTGATCAAATCCTCCTTTTTTTGGATTATAAATGTCAGTAAAGTCTTTTCCCCCTTCAAGATTAAAAATAGGCTTACCATTTACAAAAATCTGTCCTTTAATATCATCCAAGTAGCATTCAAAACCAACAGTTATTTTTTCTATCTCACTTGGAAGCTCATTTACTTTCAAAACTGTTCTTGCCTTTATATCCTCTCCAGTATAAATATCATTATAGGTTATCCCTCTTGTAACAACAAGGTCATCTAGCTCAAACCCCGTTTTTTTAGTTTCAATTGTCTGTTCTTCCAAAGAAAAAGTTTGTTCTCCGGTAAACCAATCCAAAACATTATTTTTAAAAAGTTTTCCAATACTGCTAACTACATCTATTATTGGGCTAAAAACAGGCTTTAATTTAACTCCTATTACATTAAGAGCCCCACTATTAGTTCCAGTTGCATAAAGTGAAGAAAAAAATCCAAAGATAATAAATAATATTACTATATACCCGAAAATTTTAAGAAGAAAAGGTATTATGCTTGAAGAACTCTTTTTCTCTTTAGAGTCTCCATTATCATCACCCATTTTAAACCAGCTCTACATTAAACTCTATGATTTCAAATGTATTTCTAGGCTCAATCTTAATTGAATTTCCGCCTTGTTTTATATAATCAGAAATCTTTAAGCTGTATACATCCTGATTAGTATCTACTTCAACAATTTCCCCATTAATATCCAAGTTCAAAAGCCTTCTATTCCCTCTGTTTCCAAAGTCAATGTAAGCAACTACATTCTTTAATCCCCTTCTGATATCCTTATATTCATCCTGAGAAACACTAAATACCTCTTCAGGTCTTGTTTCTTTTTGTAATAATGTTTTCAAGCTGATTTGTTCAATCAAATAATCTCCATCCATAGTTTCAAATCTTATTTTATTTGTACCATAGACCAAATTGTTTTTATCAACTTCAATCTCATCTGCATCAATATTGCAGAAAGGAACATCCTTGTACAATAATTGGTCATTAACAAAAATGCTCAATATATTATCTTCTTCTCTGTCGCAGAATACACTATATTTCAAAATAGCCTTATCGATAGAGCCCCATTCAGAAGCAGGTATTGAAATCGTTCTCTCAACAAGCTTGTTGGAAATTTTAGTTTCCTTTCTCAATTTAATCTCTCTTATTTTATAATTATTTGTCTTCCAAAACATCCAGCCCGGTGAAGAAACAAAAAGTTGTATATTATTTTGTCCCTGTAAATATTGTAATGGAAGCTCGATAGTCTCCTGAATATTAGCCCTTAACTGGTTATTGTATATTTCCTGCCCATTTAATTTTAAAATTAGGTTTCCATCAGCCTCTTCAACAAGTAAATAAAGAGATGCCTTTTTAACATCCTCGGGAGAATCCAGATTAAAAGCAATATTCTGTGATTTTGAGCCGATAAAAGCACTGCTTACCTGTAAATAGCCTGATAAGGTAGTCAAATCCTTGTCATTTGTTGTAAACATATTAACCGCAGGGATATTATGATAGACACTATTAACTTGTGTGCTGGGGCTTAACTCTCCTAAATATCTGGAAAAATAAACATTGCCACTGCCACTGTTATTTCCAACACCAACACCGCTTTCATCTCCCAATAATTCTCTTCTGGCACTAGGAGGCAATAATAACACATATATAATAATAAAGAGGGCAATCAATGCAACTAAAACAGCTATATTCCCTGCATTATTCGTCTCAGCACCCTTTTTGGATTTCATAACACTACTAAATTAATAAATCTATATAAACTTTACTAATAATCAAAATAAAAATTTTAAAAGCCTTGGCTCCCTTATTGCTAATCCAAACCCAAATTTAGTTGGATAGTCCATATCTCCATTTGAAACAAAAAATTCTTTTATCTTATCCTGATTTAATAATTTAATTAGGGAATTATATTTCTCATTATCAAATTTGTTTAAAATTAATCTTATCTTCAAATTCATGTCTAAATCCTTTTTCAATTTTCTTTTTATCTCTCTTTCATAATTTTTATTATCAATCAGGCAGTCAGATAATATCTTTGCTGCTTTCAAGCCGAAAACAATTCCTCCTCCGGTTGTTGCCTTGTTTTGTGCAGCTGCATCACCAACAAGAAAAACATTATCCTTCTGTATCTGAATATTCTTATTATAAACAGGAATTAATCCCCCCTGCTTTTCAATAATCTTTAACGGGCTGAATCTCCTTAAAAATTTGTTAAAATTATTGCTGACCTCTTCACCAGCAATGCCTATCCTGCAAATGCCCTTCCCTTCAGGAATAACCCACCCAAAAAACCCTGGAAATTCCTCTCCAAAATATAATTCAACAAAGTCAGTTTCTTTATCCAAAAAAGCTCTGACTTGTATGCCAATAAGATTTTTTCTGTTATTAAACATCTCAGCATTCTTTGCAACACCAGATAAAGGCCCGTCTGCACCAACAAGAACATCTGTTTTAAATCCACCCCTGTCAAAAATTAAATTTCCATTTTCCATTGACAAAAATTTGTATCCAAGATATAGCTCAACATTCTCATCTAATGCCTTTTCAACAAGATAACTATCAAATTTTGCTCTGTCAAGAATATAAGCCTCTTTATCTCCTTTTATTTCAAAGCACTCTCCGTTCGGGGAATAAATTCTTGTCCCATTAATAGTGTTCAGGACAAACTCTTTGTCAATATTAACAAAGTTCCTTATATTCTTACTAACAATGCCAGCGCACTGGACAGGTCTTCCAATATTTGGATGCTCTTCAAATAACCTGACATTCTCTCCCTCTTTCGCTAATCTCCAGGCTAAATACGCTCCAATAGGTCCTGCCCCAATAATGCTAATCATAATAAAAATAGCTCAGCAAAAGATATATAACTTTTTGTATTGTGAGAAATGAATCCAATGTACGAGAAAATCTTCGTGCCTATAGTTTAGTGTGTGGTTGCCATCGCATTTTTTTGCTTCTTTTTTACAAAAAAGAAGTCCTAAAAGATAGGAGCACTAGTATCTTTCTTAAACGTTTCATATGCATCTCTATATGAATCAAATAAAGGTTTAATTTGTTCTATCCTATTAAATCTTTGCTTTGCTTTTTTTGAAAAATTACTCCATGAATCTTTACTACAAAATGGAATTCCAACATTAAACCTGATTTGAGAGTGTTCTTTCAAATAATCTAAAAAATGGATAATCCCTTGAGCAAATTGTGTTATATTTTTTTCTGAATCAGGAACAACTGCTAGTCCTAAATAAACAAGAATTTTTTCTTGTACATCACGGATGCTATAGCCTTTTATTTGTGTAAGTGGTATAAGGTTGCCTTCTTTCGCAATATCACCTAAAGCTCGAAAGACGTCTTGAGCCATACTACATTCTTGAACAGCTTCTTCAAGAATTTTTATCTTCTTTGACGTATTGATTGTATTTTCTCCAATTACTAATCTATATTTTCCTTGGGGATATTCTATCTTACTAGGAAACATTGAGTCATTCCCTGAAAAAAATTCTTCTTCAAAAAAAGGTATATGTATATAACCCTCTGCAAGGTCTGTAGTTAGCATTTTAATAGGGCTTGTAACAGAGTACCCTGCGCTATGGAAATTAATTAAAACTCCTTGATATAAAAAATTCCTTATTTTTATTTTAAGGAAATCAGAAATATCTTCTTGTATCGATCTTTCGAATGTGTGCACTATATTATGATAATCACAGCATTGTCTAGGATATTCTATATAAAATTCTAAATTTTCAATAAAATTAGGGTCTGTTCCATTTAGAACTTTTGAAATTCCCTCAGAGGTCTCTAAAGAATGTTCCCTCTCTCTTCTAACACTAGAATTTAAATATTTTTCAAAAAGTTCTTGAAATCTTTCTATTCCTAAAACCATAAGATTGTCTATATCTACTAGATAATGATCATAGAGTATAGGATTACCCACCTTATTCCCAATATCTTTTCCAATTTTATTTAGTCTTTTTTCTCCTACCATTTTCATTCTCTATATTATTAATTATTAAATGGTAACTCTGATGTTTATTTAAATCTTTGTTGTAATTATAATAACAACAATATTTATATACCCTTCATATTTAACATTCCATATGGGTACTCAAATACTGCAGGAAATAGGATTAAGCAATACAGAAGCAAAAGTTTACTTGGCTTTGCTTGAATTAGGCTCTGCATTAGCTGGTGAAATAACAAAGAAGTCAGAAGTAAATAGAACTAATGTTTATGATGCTTTAGAGAGATTGATAGAAAAAGGATTAGTAACCTATGTTATTTCTGCTAATAGAAAAGTGTTTGAGCCTGTAAACCCAGAAATGCTACGGGAAATATTAAAAGAAAAACAAGAGAAATTAAGTTCTGCAATGAATGAATTACAATTAAAGTATAAAACAAGCAGAATAAAGGAAGAAGCAACCATCTTTAAGGGAAAAAAGGGAATAAAATCAATATTCGAAGATATTCTGAAAGAGAAAAAGAATTTATTTGTTTATGGAGCTGAAAGTAGATTTGCAGATATGTTTCCAGATTATCAGAAACATTGGAATGATAGAAGAGCAAAATTAGGAATAAAAGTAAAGATGATTTATAATGAAAAAGTTAAAAAAAGAAAAATAGAAGAGAAACTAAAATTATTGACTATGAAATTTCTGCCAAAGCATTATGAGTTTCCATCGACCGTTATGATTTATGACGATAAAATTGTTACTATAGTATGGACTGAGTTACCTTTTGGATTTATGATCAGAAGCAAAGAAGCAGTGAAAAGTAATAAGAATTTCTTTGATATTTTATGGGATATAGCAAAAGAATAAACTTCTACGGAGAGTCTATGAAACAAGAAACTCTTCTTTAGAAGGGTAGTTCACAAACTAAAAACTTATAAATCTGCTTCCTATTTGTATAAAAATGATAGATCTGATTTTATTCATACTCGGCTTATCAGCTCTGATTCTTGCTACCATCTTTGACATAAAAACGCGTGAAATACCCAACTGGCTGGCATATACCTTTGTTAGTCTTGCACTTGCAGCAAATCTTATTTATTCGGTTCTTGAAAATGATTATTATATAATTCTGAAAAGTTTCCTTGGGTTTGCCTTCTTCTTCATAATCGGAAATGTAATGTATTACACTCAGCAATGGGGGGGTGGAGATGCAAAACTGGTAATGGGTCTTGGAGCAGCCTTTTACACCTATCCTAAATTTTTATTAAATTACTTCTCTCCGAATCTATCTCTCCCATTAACATTCACCTTATTCATAAACATTTTAATAGTCGGCTCAGTCTATAGCATTGCCTGGGCATTATATCTAATGTACAAACATTTTGATCAGTTTACTAAAGGCATAAAAATAAAGTTAAGAAAAACAAAAAAAATACAGCTAATAGTTTTATTAATGGTTTTATTATTTATTATAATTTTACTGGTTATAGATATAGACAGATTAATCACGCTGACCTTCTCCGCATTGATAATATTCCTGCTTTACTTACTGATTGCAATAAAGACAATAGATGAGATATGCATGTATAAAATAACATCAACAGCAAAGCTGACAGAAGGAGACTGGATTCCAAAGCCGATTTATCATAAAGGAAAGATAATAATAAAATGCAAAGCAGAGGGATTGACAAAAAAAGATATTCTGTTATTAAAAACTTATAAGATAAAAGAAATACTAATCAGGGAAGGCATTCCCTTTGTTCCATCATTATTAGTTTCGTTTATAGTGACAATTATATTTGGATTTTTATTCACAATCTAAGGAATCATTCTCTCGTCATATTTTACTTTTTTAATTACTTTTGGTTTCTCAGTTATTTCCTTCTTTCTGATAATATTCTTGCAGGCAGCGCTTAATTCCTCTCTCAGTTTTATCATTTCGCTGTCAGCAATCTTTATTCCCTTCCAGCCAATGCTGACATTATCCTTTTCAAATCTCGGGATTATATGAATCATAACATGCGGAACATTCTGTCCAGCAATCTGTCCATTCCCTAAATAAATGCTGGTTCCATCAACTTTTAAAATTTCAAATAATTTTTCGCTTATCTTGTTTGCAACAACAAATAAATGACCGACTAACTCTTCAGGTACCTGGTTTGAAAACTGGAAATGTGTTTTTGGAAATAATAAAGTATGCCCTTTTGTAGCCGGGTTAATATCCAAAACAGCTAAGCACTTATCATCTTCAAATATTTTATTGCTTGAAATATTCCCATCAATAATATTACAGAACAAGCATTGTTTTTTTATTAACTCCTGAACCTCTTCAGGGCTCATGCTTTTTAATTTTTCCTGTAATTTCCTGACCTGCTCTTCATCTAATTGTTTATTCATCCTAAGGCCCTTGTAATGCCTATAACCTCAACAGAGCCAACCTCGTCAATATTTCTTGCAACGTCTTCAAACATTTCAGTTCCCTTCTTCTCATCAATTGCAAAGCTTATTTCCAATGATTTCAGGCCAAATGCAATCTCCTGTATTTTTGGCTGCCCTGTCTTTCCGCCCTCTTTCTCAACAAATTCTTTAAGCTCTTCAAATATCTTGTTTAAGTCTGTATCAGGCTCTTCAGGCATTATCTTGAATGTAATAATCATGTCTGCCATTCATTCTAACCAAAAATAAACCTTTATAAAGATTACTGAAAAAACAAACTTTCTTTAAAATAACCTAAATAAAATAGTCAATCCAGATTAGCTTAAATATACTCGTTTATTTTTTCATAATTCCAACGCAGAGAAATTATCTAATCTCTTCTCTTATTGCTTCCCTTATTACTTTGTTGTTCTCTTGCTAATTTATCACATTGTTCTGCTTCCAATCTATGCTCTAATGCAAGATTTTTATAATACTCTTTTTACCCCCCACGCACTGCATTCCGCTGAGTGAGCCGCTTCTCTAGCTTCCCTAGCACATTTCTCTGGATTTCTCGCTCTTTCACTATGGTACGACGAATATCCTTCACAATCGTATAATCCCATTTTGATTACCCTCCATAATATTTATTTTATTCTCCTTCAATTAACTTTTTTATGATATAGCTTATGGTTTAGGTATAGATAAAACTTTCTCTAAAATATTACATCAAAACGCAATATTTATATAACATTAATGCTTAATGAAGTATTATGGACCTAAAAGATAAAAGAATATTATATCAACTTGATTTGAATGCAAGACAGACAAACACGCAGATAGCAAAGAAAGTCGGATTAAGTAAAGACGTTGTTAATTACAGAATAAAGAGTTTAGAAAAAGAAGGAATAATCACCGGCTATTACACAATCATTGATACATCAAAGGTGGGATATTTCAGCTTCAGAGTTTATTTAAAGTTAATAGATTCAACCCCTGTAAAGGAAGAAGAAATCATAAATTTCCTTATTAATAGCAAAAAAACATTTTTCATTGTTGATATAGACGGTCAGTTTAACATAGGATTCAGTGTATGGGTTAAGGATATTTATGAATTTGAAGAATTTTATCTAAATTTTAAAAAGAAATATAAACAGTTTATAAAAAAAGAACAAATATCAATATTCACTTTTGCCTACCATTTCCATAGACCCTATCTTCTTGAAAAAAAACAGTCTGAAACTCAGGCATTGTCATTTGGAAAATCAGAATTAATAAAACATGATGAAATAGACCTTAAAATTCTAAACTTAATTTCATCAAATGCAAGAATTCCAGTTATAGAAATATCAAGAAAACTAAACATGCCAGAAAGAACAGTGGCATTCAGAATAAAACAATTAGAAAGGAAAAAAATAATACAGGGATATAGGGCATTATTTAATCTAAATTTACTTGGTTATGAATATTACAAAGTTGATTTTGTTCTAAAAAATATATCGAGACTTAAACATCTAATAAATTATGCAACCCTACATCCAAATATAGTCTATATTGATCAGACAATTGCAGGCTCTGATTTTGAGTTTGATTTAGAAGTAAAAAACAAACAACGATTCCTGCACATTATAAATGAATTAAGGACCAAATTTCCAGAAATAAGAGAATGGAATTATTTTACAGTAAGAAAATATAACAAATTAATTTACTTCCCACAAGTATAGTTAGTTAGGACCAGAAAAATTACAAGAAGAACATTTGTATTTAGTGCCAAGTTTTTTGCAGGATCTGCATCTTATAATTTCAAAATTTCCGCAATTAGGGCACATGAATCTTGTTGTACCTTCGCCTAAATTACTCTTGCACGAGTTGCATTTCTCCATTTTTGCAGTCATAAAGAATAAACCCCAACACCATATTTATAAAGGTTTTGAATTTAAAAGCAATTAAAATGCTGTCCTCCTCCCATAGAAAAATAACAGAAATAGCAGTAGATTCTTTAAAAAACAATGAATTAATAGAGCACAAATCACAGCTGATAAATGGGTGTTATAAGCAGGATTATCCAAGATTAAAAATATTTGGTTTTAAAATTAATTTCTCAAGCATTAATCACTTCTATCACCCGGAAAAAGAAAGAGCTACCTGGTTTTCTACTAAAGATGCCAAACAGCTGGGAGTAGAAAAATACAATAAAGCCCTTAAATATTATTCCGAAGGAAAAAAAGAAAAGGCATATTATTTTCTTGGAGCATCAGTGCACTACATTCAGGACATTGCATGCCCTTCTCATACAAACTTCACATGGCATTATTTTGGTGAAGATGATTTTGAAAAGGGGATTAATACTTTCTTAGAAAAGGAGAAAATAAATAAAATAGAGCTGCCAAAAAAAAGAATAGAATTCTATTTTGAAGACCTGGCAAAAATATCATCAGGATTCCATTCAGGTAAAAAAGACATTACAGAATTTATAAAATGGCTGATAAGAAAAAGCAATCCCTTATCAAAGCAGGAAATAGAAAAACAGCACAAGGTTTTAATTCCATTGGCACTATCCTACACAATAAGAATACTGGATAATTTCATTCAAAAGACGCAAAAAGCCCCTGTAGTTTAGAACAAATAGAAAAATTTAAATAATATAATCTTCTTACATATCTATGAGATTACTTCTATCAAAAAAATCAAGAAAAAAATTATTTAATCTTCTAAAGGGGGAGTATAATTCAAAAAGTTTTAGAGAATTGTCTAAAAAAATGAATATTCCTTTTAAGACTCTTAAAAAATGGAGATATGCTGAGTTATATATGCCAGACATGATCATTCCAAAAACTTTTGAAGATTTAGAAATAATAGACCAAAAAGAAAATAACTGGGGGGCTAAAAAAGGGGGGATTATTGGGGGCAAAATAAAAACAAGAAATTTAAGGGAAAGATTGGGAGAAAAAAAGTATTCTGAAATGATGAGTATTATGGGGAAAGGGGGAGGTAAAAAAGCAATTAAATTAATACAAAAGAAATATGGTAAAAGCCTAAAAGATAAACAGGTGGAAGGAAAAATAAGGAAAAGAGAATTAGAAAGCAAGAGATTGGAAATAGAGAATGAATCTTTTTTTACTGATGAGAAAGTTATATTTAACTTAAAGAAGGTACAACCTAATAAATTTGATAGAATAAGGAAGATTAAATTACCTACAGAAATGTCTAATGAACTTGCAGAAGAAATTGGAATTCATTTAGGGGATGGTTGTTTAAGAAATGTAAGAAATTATTTTTCGGTTAGATGTGATGTAAGAGAAAAGGATTATGTAAAAGATTATTTATTTAACTTATATAAAATATTATACAATATAGAGCTGAAAATGATATTCCCAAAAAGTTTGTCTGGATTTGAAATTCATTCTAAATCAATCTGTGAATTCAAAAATAAAGTTTTGAAAATTCCTTCAGGACCAAAATTAGAAAGGTTAGAAATTCCAGAAGCAATAACAAAAACAAGAAATAAAGAGATATATCGTTCATTCATAAGGGGGCTATTCGATACTGACGGTTGTATTTATATAGCAAGAGGAAATTATCCTAGAGTATCTATTACAATAAAATCAAAAAAACTTATGATACAATTATATGATATGCTTAAAAAGTTAGGGTTTATACCTTCTATTTATAAGTGGACAATAACATTGCATGGACCAACAATGCTAAAAAAATGGATAAAGGAAATAAACTCAAACAATCCAAAAAATATAGCGAGATTGCAAAGGGCGAATAGTATAGTGGATAGTACATGGCCTTGCGGTTTAAAGTAAAAAGGCTAAAACCGGGGTTCGAATCCTCGTTCGCCCGTTCTAAAATCAAATCCGAGTAGGGGCGATTAACTTCTAAAGAAAGAATCAATCTTTTTTATAATTTCTTCTGTTTCAGAAGCCATAAATGCTCTTCCCCCGCCAAGTGATTTAATAAAAAACCCAGAAAAATAATGGTCTAAATCAGGATAAACTTCTATTTTAGAATTTCTACTTTGCAACATTTTCCACTCTTTTTTTAGTTTATTTATATCCTTAATCTTATTCCCCATATTTGTATACCCAGAAAGGAAGATATAGGTGGGAACTTTCATTCTATCTTTACATACAGGAGAGGAATATAAAGACTCAGCAAATTCATAAGCATCTTCCACATCAGAAAATCTTTGGTCAGAAGCGCATAAATATACCAAAAGTGAATTTATAAAATTTAAAGAATGAAAAGCTGCACTTCTTGCCTTTTTATTTTCCAATTTCAAAAGTTTATTCAAAAGCCATGGATTCTGTTCATTAATATCTAATAATGGAGCCAATAAAACTGCTTTCTCAATATTATTTTTCTCACATAGAATTCTTCCCAAAGAATAACCACCAATGCTATGACCTATAACAAATGGTTTTCTCTTATCATTATATTCACTATCTCTTATCACAAACCCAAGGTCAGAAATATAATTACCAACAGTAAGGTGCCCTGTTGAGCCTCCAGAATTTCTTGGGCTGAATATTCTTACTTTGTAATTCACACCAACAAAATTCTTAATCAAAGTGTCTGAAGGAGAGCTCTTCTTTGCACTGCCCCCCAAACCAGGTCCCAATACAATACAGGGGTCATTTATATTATTATAATATGTTATTGTCTCTAGCTTAACTCCCCTCTCAGGTTTAAGATATTCCTTCAATGATTCCATGATAAAATACTCAAAAATAATCTATTTAAGGCTTTTTAATGAAAGTTGACCAAAGAGCATATAAATATCCTAAGACAATATTCTGATTGATGAAATTTAAAGAGGTTGGCTTCTGGTGCGAATTCCCAAACAAGATAAACTGGAATTCAACAAAAAAAATCCTGAAAAAATACAAGATAAATCCAAAAATATTCATTGCAGTAAAAACAAAAAAAGAATTCCTGGATTACAAGAAAAAAATTAAATTAAATCTGATTCCCTGGGTGCTCCTTCCAAAAACTCACGGTTATTTCTTCTCAGGCTTCTCAAAGAAAGCAGATATCTCTCATCTCGAGCAGTTCAAAAACATGAAAATTTTTATTGATATTGAGCCCCCCTTGCCGAGAATACCCCTCATAACCTTTCCATTATTCTATCTCTGGCTATTCCTGCACAAGGCAAAAAACTATCCCTTCCTGAAAAAAGAGATAGCAAAGCTTTCAGGAAGAACAAAGATTCTTGTATCAGAATTTCCCTTCCCCCACACAATATTCAGAAAGCTGGGTATTTACATTAACCCAAAAGAGCAGAGATATAATCACAATGTAATAAAAGTTCTGGGAGCATACACAACAATGTTTCCCTTTATGAAAATACTGTTCAGGCCTTTTATCTATCACGAGGTAAGGAGGAAAATAGAAGAAGATTCAAATACCTGCCTTGCAGTTGGCTTGATGGGTCCTGGAATTGCTGGAATAGAAGGCTCTTATAAGAATGAAAAATAATTCAAAAAAGATTTAGAAAAATTCTACAAGCTTAAAGTCAAAAAAATAATAATTTATTCATTAGAAGGATTAATAAAAAGAAAAGATAAAGAAAAATTCTTTGAAATTATTTCTAAGCTCTAAACATCCTCTATCCCTTTTTCAGATATCTGGAAAATGCATTCTGAATCCGGCAGCGAGGGCGAATCTACAAGCTTACCAACTCTTGTTCCCTTTTTTCCCTTCCTCAGATAGATACGTGTCTGTGAATTGTGTACTATAAAGCCGTTAGCAATGTAATTTTCTGTTTTTGGCACTGAGAAATCATACAGAACACCGTCATAATCCATGACATTTATCTGATTTACTCTTTCTCCCTTTATTTCTGAGTTAATCAACTTAATCAAAAAATTTAATTTATCTTTCAGCTCAGAAGATTTAACAGGCGTATTGAGCAAAAAGTTAACAACCTTCTTTAACTCCCTCATTCCCACATATTTATAGCTGCTTTGTCTTGATTTTAAAATTTTAGAGGGATATATTCCAAAAGATTTGATTAAATTCCATAGTTCTTTCCTCTTTATTGGAGTCATCTCTTGGTCATATGCATCATTACAGTGCTCTTCCCATTTATCCAAAATTTTCTTCTTGTCTATTGCACTAAATCCTATATATGATGAATACCTCAATACAGAAACTATATCTTTTATATCCAAATGGAATATTCTGTTCCCATTGTGCAAATAAGTTCTTATAGCCGACCTGATCCCTATCCTGTCTAATAATAATTGGATATATGTTAAGGTTACTTCATCTTTTTGGCTGGCTGAAATCCTTGGCTGTTTTTTGCTGATTGAGCCTTCTGCATCAAAAAATCCCCTCACGAAAGCGCAAATATGTTGTTTGGGAGATTTGCTTATATAATCAAACAAATCATTATAGACTTCATAAGTCAAGTCTCTTATCACTTTGTTATTTATGTCAAGATTGAAACAATTCTTTCCATTAATTTTTCTTATATTCCCGCAAATCCCAAAATTTTTATTAAAAAGATTATTGTAAGTTTCTAAAACATCATATCTTGCATCTCTGAATCTCAAGGATCTGTCTTCAAAACCGCCGTCTCCTAAAAAGTAACCCAAAATTTGTGCAAATCCAACATTCAAGGTTTCTGGAATTACATAATTTCTATGTTTGTTTGTCTCAACAACATCTACAAATTGCAATAACTGTTCTCCAACATAATTCTCAGACAAGCTATGGAAATTATTTATATCTGTTGGATATCCCTGGTTTAAGACTCTGCGAAATTGTCTTGGTGTGATAGATAGATTGTTACATAATTCCTTTCTGTTCACATTCTTGATGCTCTCTTTGACCAAGTCAACTCCATCCTCAGAAAGTTTGGCAACTTTTGGTATATCAACTTTGGGTAACTTTTGTTCTTCACCGCAAATGTCTAAGTTGGATGCCTGTAATACATAATCTCCTACATTCAGCTGCTCTGCTCTGACTTCTCCAATATCAAAATTATCAATTCTAAAAAATCTGTGTGTTCCAGAAGATTTAATATGCCTGGTTGTCTTGATGTCATAAATCTTTCCATCTCCCTTCTTGACAACAATAGTTCCAATTTTGTTTTTATCTGATTTCAAGCTATTCTTCAAATCAAGACTAATCACATCTCTGTAATTGTATATCTCTTCTATTGGTTTAATCAATCCGTCTCCTAATTGGACTAAAGTTCCCGGCATTAAACAATTGTGCCCAACAATGTTCCCGCCGATAGCAGCAGTAGGATCACCAAAAAAAGTATCTGGCTTTGCCATAACCTGGTTTGTAACATAGACACAGAGATTATACTGGTTTGCCAATTTCATCAGCGTGTGCATATGCTTGTTCAATTTTTGTTGACGATCTGCCAACATTCCTCTTCCTGTGAAATCTGCCCTGAAATGGCTTGTCAATGAATCAACAATAATCAGCCTTACATTCTTTTCTTTCTTAATAATATCCTCTGTTTTCTCAGCAAGTAATGTCTGATGATCTGAATTGAAAGCTCTAGCTACCTTGATATTCTTTAAAACCTCGCTATTATCCATGCCTCTGGCTTCTGCTATGCTTTTTATTCTCTCTGGTCTGAATGTTCCCTCACCATCAATAAAAATTACTTTTCCAGGATTGCCCTCGCTATCAACATAGGTCTGTGCAGTAACAGCCAGAACATGAGCTATCTGACTCTTACTCGATCCAAATTCTCCAAAGCACTCAGATATTCCCCCAGATTCAAAACCACCCCCAATCATCTCGTCAAAAGCCTTGCATCCTGTCTTGATTTTGATTATCTGTTCCCTTCTCCTCAGTAAATCCTCTCCAGACTCAAAACCCATATCTAACTTCTGTCTGGCAGTTGCAATTATCTTCTTTGCAGAAGCCTCTGTTACACCTGCAACCTCAACCATCTCAGCCGGGCTTGCAACAGCAATGCTCATCAGATTGTCATATCCGCTTAATCCTAATTTTTCAGCAGTAGCAGCGCCGACACCTGGTAAATCAGTAATAGCAAACTCTTTTTTTTCTTCCTTGGCCATTTTTATTCCTCCTCTTCCTCTTCTTTATTTTCGTCAGTCAGCAACAATTCTTCCTGTGCTTTTTGCAGTAAAACCAGTGCCCTGGAAATATCTGCTTTTCTCAAATTTATTTTCTCATCTCTCCAGATATCCTGCTCTCTGTCTTTCCAGCTTCTTCTCAAGCTTACAGTTTTAAAAGAAATCTCCTCACCATCTCTTACTTTTCTTTTATTTTCCCATATCGCAAGATCAATTGATCCCGAACGATATTTCTTTATTGGTAAATTTCCTACCATTTTAACGCCTCCTTTGCTTTTCGCTTCTTTTTTCATTACGGGGGAATCTTAGATATAACCCACCTGATATCTTTAATAGGTTAATTATTTATAAAGCCTGCGCTGGCATGTCAAGTGTGTCAAGTGAATGTAAAATATATAATGGAGAATATAAATAGTATCTTTATAGTGCTTGGAATTTTATTATTGATTCAATTAAATTAATATCATAATTCTTCTCTTTTAATAAACTCTTTAACAACAAACTTAACCACCTATTTCTATCAAGACCTAATTCTATATTAGCTTCTTGTATTGGTATTAAACCATCAGCCAACCGATAAGTTAACACAGATTAAATGCAATCAAGAAAGTCCGACTAAAGGGTGAGATAACCATTCCTCTTTATACATAAAAGATAATAATGTACTCTTGTTCCAATATTTTTTAAATCTCCACTATTCAAATAACTTAAAATATCTTCAGCAAGATTTGGGTACAATAATATCTCTCCAACAAGTTTATCTTCTCTGACCATGTTTAGATAAGCTTCTAAGTTCATCTTTGTTAGTGTCATTAATATTTGGAATTCTTTAGATGCCATTAGAGATTTCAGATCCAAGGATTCTTCACCTAGAAGAGGACCCTCACTTAAAGATGATCTCCCCAACATTGCAAAATGCATACATGAAAAAGATTCTAAAAGAGATGCATAAGATTCCCTAGCAGAACGTACAGGATATATATCTTTTATATCTATTCCAATCTCTCTATGGCTTAATCCTTTCATAGTTACTGAATAGTGGTTATTTGATTTATAAATCTTTCGGAATTTTCTAAAACGTAACCGTTTAGTTGCTTAGGGTTTCCCTAAGCATGCTGTTGGTATTGAGCCCCCTCAAATTCCATGTTGCTAATACAGACATGATTGTCTCCTTAATCATTACTCCTTTCTCATTCCATAAAGAGCTTATCTTCCTCTGCACTACTGGCTCTCTTAATATTCTTTCAGCCTTGTTGCTTGTCATGTCTATTTCAGGATGCAATAAGCAAGTG
>AQRL01000014.1 GCA_000402515.1 Nanoarchaeota archaeon SCGC AAA011-G17 | reverse complement strand
AGTGTTCCTTCTCTTTTTCCATACATTTTGGGGTCTCCTCAACCCCCCATAAGGGTTGGGGTCACCCTTATTTAAAAAGATTTTCTACATCGCCTAATTCTAGGTATAATCTTGTTGTGCGGAGACCGATACAAGAAGTATGATTCATTATCACAGTTCCAAACCATCCACCTTCAATGCTTTCTTCACAAAACACATCTACTCGTTTTATTTGTTTTTTTTCTATTTCACTAACAAAATCATCAAATGTTCTAATTTGACCAAATAACTTATATATTATTGACATTTTAATCATCACCTTTAATATTTACAAATTTCTTAAGCTCTGAATAATCTATTATGGATCCAGATTTATCTAAAAAAGATTCAAGAGGAATTAATTTATTTTCATAAACAATTCTAAATGCAGTCTCTGCTTCAGGAATATCAATAACTCCATCTCTATTGATATCCACAACCTCTTCAATATAAAAAGAAGGATAATGGTAATCGTTACATATTTTACAATATTCTTTTTCAATATGATAAAATTCACAAAATCTTTCTATTGTAGCTTTTTTTTCCGACTCTGTTACAAGTGGGCTGTACAGATACAAATGTTTTATAATCCTTTTACCATCAAGACCTATACTTCTGTAAATAGAAATCGCCTCATTGACTTCTATTTTGTTATTTGAGTTAATATCTGCTACTTTTATAACAGTTTCTCTCATCTCGTTGTAAGTGGGTTCATTATAGAATTTTATTCCAAGAAAACCAAATGCCAAAAACGCGAGAGTAGTAAGAGATACACCAGAAATCCACTCCTCGTTCTTAGCAAACCATTTTTTCATTCTCAAGTAAAAAATAATTCATTTAAATATATTTGCTGTTTCATATAAAACAACAGTATTATAAATAGAATAGTTTTCTAAAAAGTATGCAAGAAGTATTAGAAGAACTCGGATTAACAAGAAATGAAGCAATAATATATTTATCTTTGCTTAAACTTGGCTCTGCTCCAGTAAGTAAAATTGCTCATACTTCAGGATTAAACAGGGCAAATATGTATAATACAATCAATAGCCTTGTCAAAAAAGGATTATTAACCCATGTAATAAAAAATAATGTTAAATACTTTCAGGCAGTAGAGCCAAAAAAATTACTGGATTATCTTAAAGAAAAACAGGATAGGCTTCAAAAAATATTGCCAGATTTAGAGAAAATAGAAAAAATCCAAGAAAAGATTGAAGTCGAAATATTTGAAGGAAAAGAGGGAGTAAAGACATTCTATCTATATTTAAGTAAAACAAAAAATGAAGTTGTGGGATTTGGGATAACCGGATTAGCATATGATATTCTTAAGTATTATGCCCCAAAGGTTCTTAAAAAAATGAGTGAAGAAATTCATGCTAGATATATAGCATTAGATAAAACAAGAGGTAAAGAGATAACAAAATTAAAAAATACAGAGTACAGATATTTCCCAAAAAAAGTTGATAATTATGCAACAACACTGATATTTGAAGACAAAGTTGCTATTATTACTTACAAAGATATTCCTAAGGTTGTTTTAATAAAAGATAAATCAATATCAGAAGGATATAAAAAATATTTTGAATTTATGTGGGAATTTACAAAAAGTTAGTATAATTCTAAAACAAAAACTATTTATAATGATTAAAAAGAATTTTAAATAAAGGGCCAGTGGTGAAACCTGGTATCACTCAATCACGGCATGGTTGTGTTTCGAGTCCAAATCTCGACTGGTCCATAAAAAGAGGAAACATGATAAAAGCAATAATATTTGATATTGATGACACTTTGCTTAATTTCAGCAAATATGCCACAAAACAGGTACACCTAGTTGCAAAAAAATTAAATCTAAAGCCTGTAAAGGAAAAAGAAATAAACAAATTATGGGGAACAACATTAAAAAATATAGTATCAAAAACATGGGGGGAAAAATATATCAAAGAATTCAGAAAAGAGTTTATTAAAATACAAAAAAAGTCAAAATTTCCGCCACAACCCTACTCCTTATCTTTAATAAAAGAGCTAAAAAAACATTATATTCTTGGATTAGTAAGCTCAAAATCAAAAGCAGTGCTTAAATTGCATATAAAATCAGCAGGGTTTAATCTAAAGGATTTCTTATTCACAAATGCAGCAGAAGACTCAAAATACAACAAGCCAGATCCAAGAGTATTTTCAAAGCCAATAAAAAGATTAAAATTAAATCCAAAAGAAATATTATACATAGGGGATTCAATCTTTGATTACATTGCTGCAAAGAAAGCAGGGTTAAAATTCATAGCAGTAACAACAGGCTCATACAAAAAAGTTGATTTCCAGAAGAAAGGCTTAAAAAAACATTATATTTTACCATCATTAAAAGGAGTGGAAAAATGTCTGAATGCATATTTTGTAGAATAATAAAAGGAGAGATTCCATGCACTAAAGTCTATGAAGATAATAATACATTTGCATTTCTGGATTTAAATCCTGTAAATAAAGGGCATACATTAGTAGTCCCAAAAAAGCATTCAGAAACAATTCTTGACACAGATGAAAAAACCCTGAAAGATTTAATGATAGCAACTAAAAAAATATCAAAAGCAATTATGAACAGCTTAAAAATAAAGGGGTTTAATATTGGAATCAATCAGTTTGAAGAGGGAGGGCAGGTAGTTCCTCATCTGCATATTCATATCATGCCAAGGATAAAAAATGATGGGATAAAATTATGGCCGCAAAGAAAGTATGAAAGTAAAGAAGAGATGGAAGAAATAGCAAAAAAAATCAAAAGTCTTTTATAATCATATTTCTAAAAATTTTATGGCACTGTAGCTCAGCTTGGTTAGAGCACCAGAGCTTAATGGTGAATCTCATGTACTAATGAGAGATGAGCTGTAAAAGGCAATGATCTTGAGAAAGCTGGGGGTCCCGAGCTCAAATATTGACGCCTGAAGCGTAAATGCCTTGAACGTCAGTGAGAGAGTCTCGGCAGTGCCACTATTTTAATCTATATTCAAGAGAATCTTGTGCTTTATCTAAACCACCAACATGAGAAATAAAATTATCAATAGAAGAACAAACTTCTCTTCCAATTGGGGTATCTAATGCATAATTCAATACATAAAGAGAAATGGCGCCGATAAGTAAAACCTGAGATATACCATTAACACATTCTCTTATATATGACATAAAAAAGATAAATCTTAAAAGTTTAAAAGAATTTCTATACTTAATTATATCAACCCATTCTTAACATCACTTAAAAGAGATTTGTAGTATTTCTTGCCAAACCTTCTTATTCCATTATGATCCAGATGTGTCAGGTAATCAGATATCTTATATCCTGTTATAATCTCAGGCAAGATCACAAAATCCGCTCCAGCCTTGTACAAGGTTATTACATCATGCACCTCTTTGGCAACAGCAATCACAACTACATTTTTGTTTTTCTTGAAATATTTTAATAATATGAGATTATCTTCTAATGAAGGAACAGTGGATATGACTGTCTTCGGATTGAAAGAAGTGATGGTATCTAATGTCTCAGGGTCAGATATATCCCCGTATAAGCAGTCAACCTCTTTTCTTTTTAATTTGGTTATCATCTCTGGGTCATAATCAACAACAAGGAATTTTTCTTTTGCCTTAAGGAGTCTCTTTACAATAGAATAGCCTGCCCTATGTGCCCCAAATAAGATCATATGGTAATTTTCATGGTGCAATGAATCTCTTACTTCATCTTCCCTGATTTTCTTTCTCTCAAAGGTCCTAAGATAGTTTGAAAAATATTGATAGATAGACTCACTGTAAAGAATCATGTATGTTGAAGCGCCAATTGTAATTATCCCAACAAGTGTAACAAGTGTAACAACATTTGAGCCAATATGATTAATTGCAAGCCCAAGGCTTACAAGTATTAAGGAAAATTCGCTTATTTGCGCCAAGGAAGAACCTGCCAATACCCCTGTCCTGCTCTTATAGCCAAACAGCCACATCAACCCCATAACAATTACAGGCTTTCCTATTAAAACAAATAATGATAAGATAATAGCTGGGATTATTAAACTGGAAACATCACTGATAACAACCTGCAGACTTAGGTTGACAAAAAATAGTATAATAAAAAAATCCCTCAGATATTTTAGTTTATTTGAAAGCTCTCTGCTGTATGGAAGTGCTCCAAGCCCCAATCCAGCCAGAAAAGAGCCGATCTCTATTGAAAAATTCATTTTTAGTACAAGAAGAATAACCAAAAAGCACCAGGATAACCCAGAAACAAATAATAATTCCTGTGTTTTTGCCAGTTTGTTGAATAAATAAGGTGCTACATACTTGCTGAATAAAAGAATAAATAATATCAGCCCAAGACATTTTAATAATGTAAATCCCAGAGTAGTCAGCAGGCTATCCTGGTTTGTTGATAATCCGCTGATTAATATTAGCAGAATTATTGCTATAAAATCCTGAATTAACAAGCAGCCAACAGTTATTCTCCCATATAATGTGTTTAAGTCATATTTATCTGATAAAAGTTTGATAATTATGATTGTGCTGCTGAATGTCAATGCAATGCCTATGTAAAATGCTTCTATATTACCAAATCCAAGTAATTTTGTTATGAAGAAGCCAAGAATAAACGTAATTACAACCTGACCTAGCCCAGTTATAAGAGAAATAAAGCCGAATTTTTTAAGGATGTTAAAATCCATGTTCAACCCAACAATAAATAATAAAATAGTAATTCCAAGTTGTGAGAACAGGCTTAATGTGTCAGAGGAGCTTATATAATTAAAAAAAAGAGGCCCAAGTAAAAGCCCTGTGATTATATATGCAAGTATTAATGGCTGTTTTAAAAATCTGCTGAATGCCGCAAAAAAAGCTGACACTATTATAATAATTGCTAACTGAACAAAAAAATTATCCACCATCTTTTATATAGTATATTAGAAAGATATTTATAAGGTTTATGTTAATAAAAATAAAAAAGAAAGAATTAATTTTTTACTAGCTTAATTTCCACAGTTGAAACTCGGACTTTGTTGCCTTCTTTGTTTTCAAATTCTTCTGAGTCTATTTTAACACCCTTTTCTGCTATTTTTATTTGTCCCACTAAGAATCTCTTTGTAGCTACTTCAGCAACATCTACTGCCCTGCTGATAAATCTTCCTCTTGCCTTTACTGTTACTTCATCAGAGTTTTGTGTTGTAAACTGCATTACTACACCAGTGACGTAATTCACACTTCATTGTTTAGCACGCAACTAAAACAATTTAAAAGGTTTGCCACCGATGAATACTACATGCTCATTGCTAAATCCGTCTTTCTCGTTATCTGTCATTTTTCATCCTCCTACGCTTCTTGCTGTTTTTGTCTGGTTAATCTAACTAAATAACCGCTTATAGTATTTCTAATCTTCTTGGACTTTACATCTATAGTTTCATCTAATATCTTCTTATTATCATCAAATTTATCGCTGAATTTGTCAGGATACATTTCCATTAATTCTCTTGCCAATCTCTTTGTTAGCTGTGTTTTTACTCTTCCCATAAACTAACCCCCTTTTCTTAATTTATAAACATTGTCATAATCAAGTTTATTACTTATGTATAGTAACAATAGAAAGATTTATAAATTGCCAATTTCTATAAAAAATAAAAACTATGATAAGAAAAATTAAACCAGAAGAGGCTCAAGAATTACTAATAACAGAAGCTCCAAAAAGAGGGGACGCTCTAACTTACCTTGAACAATGTATCGAACAAGGAATCATTCCAGTAGATGTAGACTTATGTCAAATAGCTGACTTAGATTTACGATATTTAGATGATTTGGAAAAAAGAACTATAGAAACAGCTATAGAAATAGGAGAAGAGATAGAATTGCGACAGCAAGAAATTAAAATTAAAAATAGCCCTTGGATTTTAAATTTTTTAGAAGAAGCCAGGGAAATTCCTATAAATGAGATTAGCCATACTAAAGAAAAGAAAAGGCTATTAGAAGATTATTTTCTAAGATTCAAAACAGATGGAAGACAGCCCCTTAAATTAAAGGAAGAGGTATCAGAAGGACATCCATTAGAATCACTCCAAAAAACACTCCAAGATGAAAAAAAACCAAAAACATATGATGAATTGGAAATGAGGGATTTATTCAGAAAAGTAGTCCTATTTTACAGAAAAAAGTATGATCTATATCTTCAAAAAAAAGAAATGCCAATATTCTTACAGGAAGCCTCTCCCTTCATAGATTCTGAACCATGGAGATATATGGGAGAAAAACAAACAATACTTGAAAAATATTTTCCAGAAGAAGATATTGAGCAATTAAGAGGTGATTACTATAAAATTGATGCTATGTTCCAAAAAAGAATAGATCTTGCAGAAAGATTAAATCTTCTTAAAAACAACGCCTTTTAGTATAGTATTCAAATTCTCTTCAGCACCCTTTGACAATTCCCCGTTGCTTACAAATAAACAGGGTAATTTTCCAGCCTCATTAAGTGCTAAAGACAAGTCAGACTCAGATATCTTATCTTTATTCTTAACCTTGACAAAATAATCAAGCTTTCCAATCCCGGAATTTACTCTAGCAACATAATTCATCTCTTTGTCCTTCTTAATCATTTTCTCTTCAACAATCTCAATTCCGCTCTTATTAAAGAAATCAAGTACCCTGTCTTCAAACCCCAGGTCTTTTTTGGCTATCTTTTTAACCCTCTTTTTTGGTTCCTTCTTCTCTTCTTTGATCTCCTCTTTAACTTTTGGTGTCTCTATCTTTAATTTAGATGTTTCTAACTTAACCTCTGTTATCTTTTCTTCTACCCGTTGTATTTCCCTGATTGGCTCCTCAACTCTTGGAGTCAAAATCTCAACTATCTCTCTTTTAGCATCTTCTTCGCTAAACAAATACCATCTCCAGAAAATCTCAACCTGATTATTATTATTTACTTTGATAGGGTAAGCATAATCCTTAATCTGCCTTAAAGAAAATCTCTCTAAAGAGCTGCAATCATTATCTCTTATAATCTTCTCTTTTTTCAGCCTTTCAGCTACCTCTCGGTCTTTGCTGTTCAAATGCTTCATTAAATCCTGTAATTTAAATTCCTGGTCATCAAGATAATAAAATGGGCTGCCACCCATCTTGACATTAGTTATTCTTACATTCCTGTTTGAAACTAATTCAGCCAGCATTGCAGCAGCAAACATTAAATCAGTACCCATTTGCTTGTGAACATCAGCAGGTAATACAGGCCCCCTAAGTTTTACAATATTAAGTAAGCTCTCCCTTTTGTCTAAATCCTTAATCATCATTAATTCCAGGTTACTTGTCTATAAAAATATTATTGAACTAAAAAACCTATATTATGGTTTTATCCAGCTGGATTCCCAGTAAGAAACATCACCTTCATCATCAACTACAGCCAGTAAAAGCTTTTTTCTTGTGCTGTGTGCCACTCTGTTTTTTGCAGCAAAATCATACCATGTAAAGCTGGAACTCTCTTTAACAGGATAAACAATCCATTTAGCATGATCTTCCCCTGGTTTTATTCCCCGGTCATATACTCTAAAATCAGCGCCGAATTTCAAAGCAGTCTTGACTATATATCCCCTGTTTCTCAAGTCGCTAAAAACACAGTATTTAATCCAGAAATTCTTTTCAACCTTTTCTGCTCTGCTGACAAAATCATCAAATTTTAATTTCTTTTTTTTATCTAAAATATTTACTCTGGCTTTCTCTAATAAAAGTAAAGACTCAACAAGGGAATACTGAAATTTTCCCTCTACCGGCTCACCAAATCTGCTCTGATCATACAAAATCTTTGCTTCTTTCGTTTGGTCAGAATAAACCCTGTCCTTAGAAAAGATAATATTATACTTTCTAGCTTTTTTTTCAGCCATACTCTATTGTAATATTAAAACATTTAAAAACCTTGTTATTTTATTATATATAACCAGATTGTTTTCTTTTTTCCAAAAAATAAAAAATTAGCTTCTATTCCCACATTTATTGCATCGATAATAGTGCCCAATTGATTCAGAATAACCCTGATATACAAAATTATGTGAACCTCCCTCAGAACATTGGGAAGAACCCCTACAGTCACTAAAAGGTTCTATCCTAGACCTATCCAAATGCGGATAATATCTTGCTGTTTTTTCTAATTCCTCTCTTTCTCGAGCCCTTCTTCTTTCATCTGGAGTTAATCCTCCTAATAAATTTGTCATTTTCTTTCCCTCCTTGATTTACTTCTATTTAGTAGGAATATAGTGTTATAAGAATATTTGTTGCCATAATATAACAACAAAAAGAAAGTTTTAAATATTCAAGACGATTATCAAGTGCATGGAAACAAAAGAAATAGAAGAAACACTGAAGGAAATAGGTTTAGCAAATGAAGAAATTAATGTTTATTTAGCTATGCTTAAAATTGGTTCAAGCCTAGCCAGTAAAATATCCGAAGAAACAGAAATAAATCGCTCTCATGTTTATCAACTGCTTGAAAGATTAATTGCAAAAGGTTTTGTAAGCTATGTTATAAGAGAAAACAGGAAATATTTTTCAGCAGTAAATCCTGAAAAGATCATTGAAATAATAAAGGAAAGGGAGCAAAGGGTGAAGGATATTCTGCCAAGTCTCTTGGAACTGACAAACTTGCAAAAAGAGAAGCCAGTTGTTGAAATTCTTGAAGGTAAAGAGGGAATAAAGACAATATTAAATGATATTGTAAAAACAAAAAGAGAATGGCTTGCATTTGGTAGTTCTGGAAAAGGACAAGAAATTTTGTCTTTTTATGCAGAACACTGGGAAAAGGAAAGAGAGAAGCTAAAAATAAGTTTAAGGGGAATCTTGGACAGTTCAGAATCCGGGATAAAAAGAGGAAAAGAACTTTCTAAAAGAAAATATACTGAAATAAGATATATGCTTGAAGAATATTCAAATCCTTCTTCAACATGGATATACGGAGATAGAATTGCCTTTATAATCTGGAGCAAAGAGCATTCATTTGCAATAAGAATTATAAGCAAAGAAGTGACAGATAATTTTAAGAGGCATTTTGAAGTTCTTTGGAAAAATGCAAAGAAACAGCCCAAATAGCAAGACTTCCAGTTACTGTGTTAATTTTGAATTATCTACTTAAGAAGACAGAAACATAGTAAAATAGATAAATATTAAAATTTTCTAAAGATTATGTTAAAGGAGCTAATATGCCAAAAAAATCGCCAACTGTGGATATTGAATTAAGTGTATTAAAATGGCTTATTGACAGTTCTGGCTGGTCAAATGATGAAATTGCAAAACGCCTTAATACAAACACTGAAAACATACAAAAAATAATCGCTGGTAAGAAGAAACCAACATTTAAACAATTGCAAGAGTTATCTATAATTTTCAAGAGACCAATTGCTGCTTTTCTTTTATCAAAGCCTAAAATTGAAAAGCCAAAACCAAAAGATTATAGAATGCTCCAAGATAAAATTGACAAATTTGATAAAAAAACTATCTTTGTATTGCGAAAATCAAGAAGATTACAGGAATTAACAAAGGAACTATCAAGAAATATAAGTTATGAAATAAAAGCCAAATCAGAGCAAGTAAGTATTAATGATAATCCTGAAAAAGTCGGTGAAAAATACAGGGAAATCTTTAATTTAACAGAAGAAAAACAAAGAAAATTTAAGACTTCATATGAACTATTCCATTATATTAGAGATATTTTAGAAGACAGAAATATATATGTTTTTCAGTTTTCAATGCCTATTGAAGATGCAAGGGGGTTTGTTTTCGCTGATGATATTCCCAATATAATTGTGGTTAATACAAAAGATAGTATTGAAGCCAGATTGTTTTCTCTAATGCATGAATTTGCTCATATTTTATTGGGGGAATCAGTTATTGATTTGCCAGATATAACTACTGTAATAAAAAATGATATTGAAAATTGGTGCAATAACTTTTCAGCTTCATTTTTATTTCCAAAAATAGTTGCGAACCAATTATTTAATAAAAATAAAGAGAATTTAACTCAAAAAGAGACATTAAATTATCTATCAAGAAAATATAAAGTAAGCAAAGCAATGCTTCTTGTATCTATGAAAAAACTCAATTTTATTAGCAAAGAAGACTATGAAAATATCTTAAATAGATTTAAACCAGATTTGAAAAAAGAAAAGATAAAGGGAACAAAAGGTGGGGGTGGAGTACCATCAGATAAAAAAATACTTTCAGAAGTAGGCAACAAGTTCATTTCACTCGTCACTAATAACTACGATAAAAAATTCATTACATATACAGATGCATTAAACTATTTATCAGTAAAATCAAAAAATTTTGATAAAGTCATGGCACAGGCAAAAAAATGACTGATAATATTTATATCATAGATAGTTCATCATTAATAGAGCTAAACAAGCATAATGCTATGGATGTTTTTGTGAGTGTGTGGAAAAATATAAGCCAGCTTATTAATAATGACCGCCTTATAGCCCCAAAAGAAGTTTTCAATGAAATAAAAGATTATGATGATGCCCTTACAAGTTGGGCTAAAAATCAAAAAAAACTTTTCAAAGAGCCAACTGCAAGGCAAATAGAAATCGTTCAAGAAATTCTGAAAGATTATCCTGCTTTGGTAGATGTAAATACAAAACACTCAGCAGATCCATGGGTAATAGCACTCGCTATAGAAATGTCATCAAGTAAACAGCAAACTCTTTTCAAAATCAAAAGGATTGTTGTAACAGAAGAAAAATTAAGAGGAAATAAAGTAAGAATACCTTTTGTTTGTAATAAAAAAGATATAGAATCAATAGATATTATAGAGATGTTTAGAACAGAAGGGTGGAAATTTTAAAATTATTACCAAAACCTTTTTAATCTATAACAATTTTTTAATACTAATGATAACCCTTACCTTTCTAGGCACAAGTTCTATGCTTCCGACTAAAGAAAGAAATCACTCTTCATTATTAATTCAGTACCAGAATGAGGGGATTATGATAGATTGCGGTGAAGGTGTTCAGAGGCAGTTAAAAATAGCAGAAATCTCTTCCTGTAAAATAACAAAATTATTAATTACGCACTTTCATGGAGATCATGTTCTTGGAATCCCGGGTTTATTGCAGTCTCTGGTAGCAAATGACTATCAAAGAACATTGCAGATATACGGCCCAAAAGGAACTAAAGAATACATTAAGCATATGTTTAAGGGAATTATTTTCAAAGAGTTTAGAAGGTTAAAATATAATATCACAGAATTAAATTCAGCAAAGGTATTCTACAAAGATAAAAACTTCTCTCTAAAATGTGCCAATGTTAATCACGCAATCCCGACATTAATGTATTCTTTTATAGAGAATGACAAGTTAAAAATAAATCTTGATTATCTAAAGAGATTCGGGCTTAAAATGCATCCATTACTGGGAAAATTACAGCACGGCAAAGATATAATCTATAATGGTAAAAAAATAAAGTCTGATAAAGCAACAATAAAAAAACCAGGAAAGAAAATAACACTGATAACAGATAGTGCACCATCACCAACTCTTGCTAAATTTGCTAAAGATTCAGATTTATTGATATGTGAATCAACCTGGTCATCCCATATGGAGCATTTGGTTGAAAAAAGAAAGCATCTGACATCAAGGCATGCAGCAGAAATAGCAAAAAAATCACATTCAAAAAAATTAATACTAACGCACTTCTCTCAGAGGTATAAATCACTGGATGAAATGCTGAAAGAAGCCAAAGCAGTTTTCAAAAACACAGAACTGGCAAGAGATTTTATGAAAATTGAGATCTAAAAAACAAAATCAGAAATATTATTAGGACCTGCGAAAACTTCTGCTTTCGATTTTGCAATTATATAGGCTAAAGCATCCGACTGCTTCCTTGCTTTTTTAAAAGAAAGTTTATTATCATAAGGAAAAGCGGCCTTTATCTTATTTACTATAAATTCTTCCTCTGCTATTTTTAACTCCATAACCAAAAGATAATTTCCAATATCTGAAAGGGAAAAAACAACTCTTTCAAAAGATTCTTCTCCATCTTCATTAATAAATTTAACCTGATATCCACAATAACTCCAGTCAGTTATAATTCCATCAGCACGATAAATCTCTGCATATTTTCTAGAATCTACAATAGAGGTTCTTGATTTCTCTGGTAATCCTGCCATTTATTTTCCTCTGCCTTTCTTCTTCACTTTGTCGTTTAATTTCAATTTCTTGATCAGTTCTTTGTATCTGTTTCTTATAGTTACTTCAGTAACCCCTGCAACATCAGCAACCTCTCTCTGTGTTCTCTTCTCATTGTTCATCAAAGCAGCTACATATAATGAAGCAGCAGCTATTCCAGTAGGTCCTCTACCAGAAGTTAATTCAGAATTCTGTGCCTTCTCCAAAATCTCTACAGCCTTAGTCTGTGTAGATGCAGTTAATTTCAGAGAAGCTGAAAATCTTGAAATATAATCAACAGGGTTGCTTGGCAATATTCTTATCCCCAATTCTCTTGTTACAAATCTGTAAGTTCTTCCTATCTCCTTTTTGTCTATTCCAGAAGCTTCAGATAGTTCATCCAGTGTTCTTGGCACCTCATGTCTTCTGCATGCAGCATAAAGAGCACCCGCAACAACAGACTCCATGCTTCTTCCTCTAACAAGCCCTCTTTGGACAGCCATTGTATAGATTCTTGCGCTTTCTTCTTCAACGCTCTTTGGTAATTTTAAATAGCTGGCAACTCTTTTTAATTCGGCCAAAGCCAATTTTAAGTTTCTCTCAATAGCAGTGCTTATTCTGTGCTGCCATTTTCTTAATCTAAAGAATTTATTTCTGTCCTTCCCGGATAATTGATAAATATCAGATTCCTTTCCAATATCAGTGCCAAGTCCTCTATCAAACTTGGTGTACGTCATAGGGGCTCCAGCCCTTCTCCTCTTTTCTCCCTGCTCATGGTCAAATTCGCTCCACTCTTGACCAAAATCAACAATTTTCTCTTCAATAACTAGACCACAATCCTTGCAAATAATCTCTCCCTTATCCTTATTCAAAATTAGATTAATGCCCCCACATTCAGGACATTTTTTTACATAATGTGGCATTTAGTTCCCCCCAGTACAACAATATATATAAAACCCTAAAAAATCTAATATATAAATCTTTCGTTCCTACTCAACTGTTGTGTTAGCAGTTTTATAAGTCTTCTTCTAGCTAAAAAATTCAGATTTGTAATAAAGAGACTGAAAGATAATTATTTAAACATACACTTATTTATTATTTTATGGAAAAAAGTGATTCTAAAAAAGAAATTTCTCACTCATTTAAACAATACAAATATCTTGGTTTAATAACCGCTCTGTATATTACATTTCAACTTGTTTCAGATGTTACTGCTGGGAAAATTGTTCAATTAGGGATATTTACTGTTTCTGCAACTGTTCTTTATTTTCCTTTTACATATATATTTGCAGATGTTCTAACAGAAGTATATGGTTATGCGAAGGCAAGGAGTGTAGTTTGGATGGTTTTCTTTAGTTCTGTAATAGCTGGATTAATTTATTCAGTTGTTGTTTTCCTCCCTCCAGCAATAAGTTTTGATGCAAATGATGCTTATGTAAGGGTATTGGGTCAAATTCCAAGAATTCTTGTTGGTGGATGGATAGCTGTTTGGGTTGGTGGCATATTGAATGATTATACTCTAGCCAAGATGAAAGTCTGGACAAAGGGTAAACATTTATGGACAAGAACGATTGGTTCTACAATTATAGGAGAAGGAGCAAATACGGTCCTATTTTATACGATTGCTCTTTATGCAGTAATTCCTACGGCTTTGCTTGTAACTTCAATTTTATCTGGTTGGTTTTTGAAAGTGATAGTTGAAATTATAATGACCCCAGTGACTTACAAAGTTGTCGCAAAGTTAAAGAAAGTCGAGGATGAAGACTACTATGATTATAATACAAACTTCAATCCTTTAATTATTAGAAATTAAATTTTAATCAACTAATACGCCGTCTAAGGTGTTTCCCTGACCCGGCCTTGAAGTGATTTTTGCCTTCCCCTTGTCAGTATCCACAATAGCACCCTTTGTTAAAATATTTCTTCTGACAAAGTTTCTGTTTGAAGAATTCTCTACTATGGTTTTAATCTGGGCTTTAGAATGCTTCCCGCTCTTATCAACAAGATTAACACTATTGCAGCTTAATAAAAATGTTTTAATTTTTCCGCCCTTCTTTTTTATACTGCTTATACTTTTTTCTCCAACCTTAGTATACGCTGGCTCTCTCCCTAATTCATACTTTCTTTTCTTTCTAGATCCTTGGTACAAGCCGCCGCTTACCTTTCTTTTGCTTCTTCTCTGCACAATTGCCATGATAAATTTTCCATTAAACACCTTTAAAAACTTTGCTATTTATCTGAATCCAATATAAAACAAAACATTTATATACAATAGTAAATTAAATAAATTAAAACTTAGAGGGGTTATATCGACGATGGAATCTTCAAGACCTTTAGATGCATTAAATAATGCACGAGACAAGAAAGTAATAATAGACTTAAAAAACAACAGACAAATAATTGGAACGTTAAAAGCATTTGACATCCATATAAATACAGTATTAGAAGACGCAGAAGAACATGCAGAAGGCGAACTGAAAAGAAAACTTAGCACTGTTTTTATTAGAGGAGATACAATAGTTCTTATATCTATAGCTTAAGATGGTAAAAGGAACACCCTCAATGGGTAAGAAATCTAGTAAGACTACACATATCAGGTGTAGAAGGTGCGGTAAAAAAACCTATCATAAAAGAAAAAAATTCTGCAGCTCATGTGGCTTTGGTGGGTCATCTAAATTAAGAAAATACTCCTGGCAGAAAAAATAACTCTATCAAAACACTTAAAAATCAACTAATAATTAGATTTCTATATGCGGGGGTGCCGGAGCGGTCAAACGGGCTAGATCACAAAGAGGCCAAGCTTAGGAGTTTGACTAAGATACCTAGTGGCTTAGTGCCTACGCAGGTTCGAACCCTGCCTCCCGCACTTACAATTCTTTAACAGCTAATAATAAATAAACTCTAGCCCAAACACAAAGAACAAAGAATATTATTATAAAGATAAAAGAAATATAAGGAATTCTGGCAAATATTGTTAATAGCTCTGAAACCAAAAAAAATACAATTAGAATTACCAAAAAAACAGGGACAAAAATATAAATTCTCTTTATTCCATTCAAAAAGGCATTCTTCAAACTCTTCCATAATCTTTCATCTTTAACAAAATAGGCATAAGAAATTACAGCAAAATAAAACATAATAAATAGATAAATAATTGAAAATATTTCCATTCCCCTCTTTTCAGCTGCATCACTGCTGATATTAAAAATAATTACAATAAATAATAAAATCAAGATTAACGTCCAAAATAATGTCAGCCCGCTGAATTTCAAGAAGTAATTTAGTTTGAGTTTTAATTTTTCCTTATTAGTAATGCTTTTTACAGCAAGCCAGCTGAACCCCTTGAAAACAGCAAAGGAAATAAATACTAATAAGACAAGAAGAAACAATGTTAAATAAATATCCTTTAAAGCAAACTGAATAACATTTAATTGCCCTGCTAATGTCTGTAGTGATTCCTCCCCTATAATGCTATCAGGATTAATGCTCCCAGCCATTTCCTGTAATATATCATAATTCTGGATTAACCTGTTTGAAACAAAAAGCCAGCTTGTTATTACAGCAATAAAAAATAAAAATTCAGCTAATATCCCTAATCCCAAATACTTCCAGTTAAACAGAATCTTCCATGCCTTTATAAAATTTTTATAGATTATTTTCATTTTAATGCTATATTTTGTTTTGAATTGATATACTCTATAAGAGAATCTGCAATTGCCTTGACTAACACATCCTGTTCATTGACTAATCTGTCTACCTCTTTAGGATTCTGCATAAATCCAGTTTCAATAATAATAGCAGGAGGATAATTAAGTTCAGAGTTCCCTGTTAAAATTGATGGATTATTTACATCAGTATAACTGTCAGTCTCTCCAGCATGTTCAATATTTACTCCAACAGTAGTATATTTATTTTTTAATAGAGCAGTAAAGTCTTCAGCAAATTTCTTTCCATAATCTCCATAAAATTGTTTTTTATTGGTACCAGAATAATAAATAACAGCTACTCCTTCTCTAGTTCCTGCATCAGCATGTATACTAACGACTAAATCAGCAGGTTTTGTGTTTTTATGCATAATATTATTTATTCTTACATCAAAATTGACATTTGCTTCACCATCTCTTGTTCTGAATGCTGTAATTCCAGCATCATTCAATTTCCTTATTAATTTTTCAGCAATCTGCTGGTTAATCTCATATTCCCAATAAAAGTTACTCTCTGAATCTTTCCCATTTGTTCCAGCAGTACTTCCCTTAAAAACACCATCTACTTTTTCTCCAACAGGGCCTCCGCTCCCGTGCCCAGCATCAATAGCAACTAAAATTCCACTAACAGCTGCTTTCTCTTTTTCTGCCATCACCTCCTTATATTTTTCTTCTGCATAAATAGCTTTTACTTGACATTTTCCATCCACACATCCAGTTTCACAAGGGTATTCTTGTCCAGTACATTTTCCAGCATTATCTCCCTCTCTAGCACACATATATTCAGTCAGCATATTTTCATTACAGCTATCAACCTTAACATCGCCGTTTGGACTAATACAAACCCCTTTCTCATTTGAATTCTCGCTGTCGCTGTCACTGCAAAGGTTCAAGCCAGAATTATAAATAACTATAGGAACTTCAAACCCGGAAATAGTTCCTTTATTCTCAACAATACATGGATCAAAACCAAACAAAGCTTTTTGAGTAGCAAGTTGGATATTTAATGTATAAACCCCTGTAAATGCATCATCAGGTATCTGCCATAATAATAATTTTCCTCCTGCTGCTTTAACACTCTCATAATCCTCAGAAACATGCAGATAATATGAATTAGGTCCGGTTATCTCACCGATAATTTTTACATCATTAGGGGACTTTATCACACTCTTTGAAATTAGAGCAATAGTATCAACATTTACAACAACAGATTCCCCGCTATTAAATTCTTTATAATTCTTCTCTGCTTTTGTTACAGGATCAGTATATTTAGCATTAATAATTTTCCCGCTAACAACCTCTCCATCTAATTTAGAAGTAACTTTGCAGTCAGTAACAACATACTGCCCGTCTAAATTCTTTCCAGGAACTAAAGGATCACCATTTGTCTGGTATTCCCTGTAATTAGTAAACCCATCATTATCAGGGTCTTCTTTGTCATCTGTAATTCCATCACTATCACTATCCTTATTATTTTCTTTATATCCATATTGCTTTTCCCAAACATCGGGTAATCTGTCTCCATCACTGTCTACAGTTGTTGTATCTTGTTGCTCCCAAGGATTTACACTTACATCCAATGGATTTCCCTGGCTGAATTTTCCCTCTGGAAAGCATTTAACTCTTGGCACCTCATTCTCTAAATCAAAGCAGATATTCTCATAATCAGCAACATCAGTTATCTCTAAATAATCTGTCTTATAATCACCAACACTTCTTAAAACTCCGCTAGCTCCAGGCAAGTCATACCTTCTCTGGCCAGCTGCACTTTCTAAATAAACTCTGTATCTGAAATTCTCGCTTCCGGCAATTAAATTGTAATAAATCTTATAATTATAGATTGTTGTATTTTCAACAGGAACCTGATAAGCAACCTCTGATGTAAACTCTCCAATAACACTTGTCTCCCATCTTATTCCCTTGTTTAATCCAAATCTGTCATAAACATTACCATAAGGCAGTCTCTGATAAAATGCAGCCTCACAGATAGTTGTTCCAACGCTCTGATATCCAATCTTTCCCTGAGCATAACCAGTGCCAGCAGTATTTAAATCATCTAAAAATGTTTTATCACTACCAACCGCAGTAGGTAAATCATCCATACTTGCAATACTTGTATACCCCCCCTTCCCGTTAGGGATAGCCTCATATTCTTTTCCACTTTTAGTTTTTATAGTATATTTTTTATATACAGAACCATCTACAGGAACATATTCATTTAACTCTTTTATATCAACAATTAGGTCATCTGTAGCCTGTACTTTTGGTTCACCCTTTCCGAATAATCCCAACTTCTTGAAGAAAGCACTCATATAATGCCCAATAAGTCCTCTTCCCGTGCCACTTCCAAACTCACCAACAACATATTTACACAAATAATCACTAAGATATATCTCACACTGTGCAACATACTCTTTATTTTGTAAAGCAAGATTCAAGCATTTATTCCACTGTTCCATAATAATCCTTATCCTCATTAAATTTAATTCAATACCCGAGATACACTGGCAAGCCATGCTTAGAACAATGCTATCCTGAATTGTCTTTCCCTCTTCTTTCATTTTCTGAGCAAGAGTAATTGTTCTTAATCCACTTTTATCCTTGACACCAATATTTTCAGAAAGGGGTTTATCATTTAGCAAAGGACACCAATCAATAGGGCATGCATAATATCTGCAGAAAGCCTTCCCGCCAATCCATCCACCACCAACATTTGGAACAGTTGTTGGAATTTTATTTCCATTACTATCTAAAATAAAGTTACCCGCATTATCAGTTCTATAAACAACTTCATTTTGTTTATTCTTCATAATCTCTGTTTTCCCTCCACCAAGTTTCTGAATTCCATACCACCACCAATCCCCAAAATCCTTTATAGCATCAATCCAAATTCCAAAAAACTTGGTAGTCAAAACAAGAGCAACAGAGCTGAAGCATAAAGTTCCAGCAATTTTCCTTGCATTAGCAACAGCAGGATATATCTTGTCAATAGAATCAATAATAGCCTGTGAAACACTAATACTAAGTTTCAATGCGCTATCAGGAGACTGTATTGCTAATGTCTCAATTGGGATTATAAATTTGAATTCATCCATCTCTCTAAGAGGCATTGTTGTTTGAGCAAGTTTATGCTGTCTTATGTAAGTTCTGCATCCAACCTCTAATTCTTTTACAGTTCTGGGTTTATTATCTTTAGTAGTAAGAATATTCTGTGATTTTAATTCCTCTTCTGTAAATCTGCTTATTCTTATCTTCAAAATCTTTTCATTGCTGTTAATATTAATTATTTCTGAGAGAGAAGTATGATAACTTTCAAGACCAGCACAATAAAATGTAACATCCTCAATCTCAATATTAGAAGCATCTGAAATACTAATTACAGGATTAGGTGTTAAAGTAATCGGTTGGTAAACATAAAT
>AQRL01000013.1 GCA_000402515.1 Nanoarchaeota archaeon SCGC AAA011-G17 | reverse complement strand
CAGGAGAAGCTATTTTAAATTCGGGCGGTGGAAACCCCGAGCTTTAGCGTTCGGGGTAGCCCGAATTTATTATCTTATCTCATTGTTATTGCACAATTATTTAATTATGTAGTAGTAGCCAGCCTAATTAACCATAACACCTCATTTTCTCCTGAATCATAATTTTTTTATGTGCTCTACAAGCAAGGGAGCAACATCAATCTCATTTGTATGATGGGTTATTGTGTTTGTTGAGATTATCTCTACTTTTTCCAATAATTTTTCTGCGTTTCCTGCCAGAATTGGATGGACTATCAGACAATAAATATTATGCTTGTTTTTCAGGCAGGATATTGCTGAACTCATTGTTGCTCCTGTGTTTATTATGTCGTCAATCAGAATTATATTTTTATGCTCTAAGTCTAAGGAATCATTTATTTCTACTTTATGTTCATGGATTCTTTTTTTATCAAGTGTTATAAATTTATGAGTTATTTTTTTTATTAATGAAGAGGCATTTTTGTCCGGTGCAATTAAGGCGTAATCAGTGAAATTCTTTTTTATATATTCTTTGAGTAATTCTGCTGAAGAGAGATTATTAAAGGGAATTGTAAATAGCTTTGATATATCCTGGTTAGCATCTATTGTTATTATCTCATCTGCTGTTTTATTTAGTAAAGAACAGATAATTTTTGAATTAATCCCTTCTCCATCCTCTTTTCTATATTCTTCTGTTAGAAAGGCAAAAATAGGGGATTACTAGAATAATTTTTTTTGCTTCTAAATCTTTAGCTGTTTCTGCTGCAAATAATAATTCCAATAATGAGTGGTTTGGATTGGGATAGAGAGATTGAAAGAGAAGAACTGCCTGGTTTTTTATATTATTATTAAATTTTACATGCATTTCTCCGTTATGCGAGTTTTTTACTTCTAAATCTGAATAGCTAACTCTTAGGATATTTGCTGTTTTTTGCGCAAGTTTTTTTGAGTTTGAGCAGCCGATAATTATCATAAGCTTTAGAATATTATGAACTTTAAATGTTTTTTGCTACTATCAGTGAAAATAGATTTTTGGGAAAGATAGTTAATTAAGAATTCTTATCTTTTGATATCTCCAGATTTCTTTTTTATTTCCAAGAGCCATTTCCACAAAGGCACAAATTTAATTTTTTCACTTTTATATCTTTCTTCTGCTTCATAATCTCCTGTAATTACTAACAGATTTTTACATTTTAACTCTTTGCTTGCTTTTATTAATGCTTTAATCTCTCTTTCTTTTGTTTTGTAACTATTTATATCGTAACAAACCTGAATTAATTGCCTTACTTTCAAACCTTCTTTTACAACAAAATCAACTTCCTCATGCTGGGGGCTCTTCCAATAATATACCCCTATCTTTGAATTGAGATTTTTTTTTCTTAATAAATCTATACATACTATATTCTCAAATATTTTACCAATATCCTTAGATGACCTGAAACTTATAAAGTTGCAGAGTCCTTGGTCAACAACATAAACTTTTTTAGGTGATATAACCTGTTGCTTTAATTTTGGGGAAAATTTATCTATCACTATAATAAGAAATGCTGCTTCCAAATAGCTAATATAATTCTTAACTGTATGAACATCCTTTATCCCAAAAATATTAGAAAGTTTTGAATATGTAAATTCACTTGAAAAATTTGAAATAAGATAATTTGCCAATTCCTTAAATGTTTTTTCAGTTTTTATTTTGTATCTTTTTAAACAATCTTTATTTATTATATCTTCGTATATTTTCACGATAATATTCGAACCAAACATTTTAAATTCCGGGAATCCGCTCCCTTCAATATATTCATTCAGTTTTCTTCTTGTTTTAGCTATATCCTCTGTAAGATAAATATTTGGTTTAAAGTCAAGAACCTCCCTAAAAGAAAAAGGGTATAATACAAAATCTATGTATCTTCCTGTTAAATGGGTAGCTAATTCTCCTGATAAAAGCTGAGAGTTACTTCCGGTAATTATGATTTTTTTTGTTCTTCTAAGCCTATTAACAAATAATTCCCAACCTTTAATGTTTTGTATTTCATCTATAATGATTAAACTGATATCTCCATAAAGTTCGTAAAAAGCCTGCAATATTTTGTCAAGATCTTCTGTTTTAACACTTATTAATCTTTCATCATCAAAGTTGATATAGGCAACATTTTTTTCAAGATAGCTTGATAGAAGCAGAGAGAACATGGATTTTCCACTTCTTCTTACACCAAGAATAACAAGTATATTTGGATGTTTTAAAAATTTTTCAGTATATTTGATATTTTCTCTTTCTATAATTTTCTCTTCCTTAAACTTTTTCTCTATTTCATTTCTTTGATCTGCTATGATCCTCTTTAAAACTTCTATTTCCATGTATTAATAACCACATACTTATTTATAAAGTTTGTGGTTGATAACTACAGACTTTAAAGTTCCTCTTTTAGGTCCTCCAATATACATTTTTACTTCTTATATAAACTCTGCCTGAAAATATTAGAAGATAGTTAAGACTTTTTGCTACTATCAGTGAAAATAGATTTTTGAGAAAGGTTTTTAAATCCTGAGGATTTTCTATAATTATACTTTAGGAGGGTTAAAAAATGAATAAAGCAATTAAGATTATAATCGGTTTGTTGATAGCATTAGCAGGGGTTTACACCTATGTACAATGGCCTGGAAATTTGACAGCTTTGTGGATTGTTGTTAAGGGGGTATTTGGATTAGGTGTAATTGGAATAGGACTGATATTTATTCTAATTGGATTTACTGAATAAATCTCTCTTTTTCTTTTTTTAAAAATCTTTATATAGTAGTATTGTTTATTATTTTTAATAAAAAAGGTGATGTAATGAAGAAAATAACTGTATTTATGATTCTTTTGCTGGTTTTTGTTCCTGTTGTTTCTGCTGACCCTGTTAGTGATTATTTTAGGGGATTATTCGGGATTACTGGGAAAGTAACCTCTGAAAAGCCAATAATATTGTATAGGACTGTTAGATATTGTTCAGATGGAGCAGCTGTTGGTCCTGAGCAGGTAATTGACCTTAAAACTGGAAAATATACTAATTACAAATGCGAATCTAGGTATAAAGAGCAGTGTGACCCTAAAAATCCTTCTGATACTTATTACGATGAAAAATGTAAGTATGAAACTTCTACAGGGATTGATGTACCTGTTATTCTTAAGGAACAAGTAAAATGTATCTTTGCAAATTCTAATGCAGAACAAAAATGCTATACTGATGATGGTAAATTTGGATGTTCTGGAGTTGCAACTTGTGTAGCTGATGTTTCTGGAGAAAAAGATAAGAAACTAACATGGAAAAGCTCTTGTGGTGCCTATGCTTATACAATAATTGATGGGAGTAATAAATATGCAGAATTTAAATGCGGGGTTGTAGGAGGAGAAACTACTTCTGCAGGAGGAACTACAACTGCAACATGTACTGATTCTGATGGTGGGAAGGATTATTATATGAAAGGGACAACTTCAAATCAATTTGCAACTCAGACAGATACTTGCGTAACTGGATTTGCGCTAGAACGTTATGGCTATGATTTATATGAGTATTATTGTAGTGGTCCAAACCCAAATTATGATGGGTCATATGATGTCATACCGGAAGGTTACAAATGTCCAAATGGTTGTAAAGATGGTGCTTGTGTTAAAGAAACTACAAGTTCCATTAAAATAATATATTTTGAAGGACCACAAGTTCTTAATGCTGATGAGATGGGTACATTTACATGGAAGGCCGAGAATGCTAATGGTGGTCAATTAATGTGGGATATAGCATGGGGTGATACCTCCTCTTCTGGTACAAGTAAAGAGATTGGGCAACCATGTGGTCAAAATTGTTGGAGTGTAAATACAACTGCGGGATTTATGTATCAAGGTAATTATAAAATAACAGCAAGAGTCTATGATTATAATGGTAATGAGGTTAAAGATGTGAGGTACATAACAATAATAAAACCGACTAAACCCAATACCCCTTTACCACCTTCGGTCATAGCGGTTCATGATAATGGTCCAGCTTCAGATATTATCCTTGCTTCAAAAATAATAGTATCCTTACAATCTATGAAAAATGAGGATGGTTCTTTAAAATATGGGAATATCCCTTCATCCTATGCTAGATTATTTAGTGAGATTGACTTAGATTCCTTGGATAATCAAGTTACATTGTTAATTTACAATGGCGAGGCAGTCATCATTGTTGGTTCTCACTCTCCAACTAGTCAGGTAGTATTTGCTAAAGAAATCACTAAAATTTTAGAAAGATTAAATATTATAAACCGAGTGATGAGTAGTAGTGATGTTATTGCTTCAAACTTAGTAGATTTATTTGCTTCTAATCATTATTTTTTTAATGTTGGTGGTTCTATTGAAGTTAATGGGAAACGAGTTGTATTGTTAAATGTTGGTTCAGCTGGAGCGGTTATTGTTGAGGTAGATGGGGTAAGCAAGACCATCTTTTCTGGAGGAATTGAAATTATTAATGGTTTAGAAGTATCTTCTGTTGAAACATATTATGACCCTGCACAAAAGGAAAGTGGAGCTACATTGAAAATTGTTCCTGTTGCTGTTGAACAACCAAGTTCTGATGTTGTAATTTCCTTACCAAATATTGCTGGAGTCTCAATAGGTAGTGAGTTAACTGTTCCTGTTACAATGAACTCTGACAAAGATGTAACTTCCTATGAAATACACTTTACGTACAATACTGACAAATTAAGATTAAGGGAAGGAGGGATTATCCCTGGAGAGGTTTCAATGGGAAGCAACAGCTATTTTGATTATAATACTGTTGAAGGCACATCTGAAAATAAAAAAGTTCTTAAACTGATACTTTTCGGATTTAGTGGTTCAAATACTAGACTGGAAAATGGGGAGATGTTCAGATTAAAATTTGATGTTCTTCTTCCACCTACAAATCAAGATTTAACTATTAGTGAGGCTATATTTTTAGACCCAGATATTAATGGGTTGAGTTACGAAATAAAGAGAATTCCTCTTTCTGATGATTTGGTGAAAGTAAAACCAGCTATATGCAGATTTGCAGACAAGATTCCAATACTTAAGAAATTGTATAATTGTTGATTTTGAAAATCTTTATATAGTTCTTTGTCATTTTTCTTTATATGAAAGAGGTGAGTTTTGTTAATTGCAAAAATTATAATTCTGCTGACAAGGCTGTAAGAAAGGCAATTGATATGATTGGCGGGATTAGGAAATTTGTCAAGCCAAAACAAAAAGTTCTGATCAAGATGAATTGTGTTGGCAGTAAAGAGATAAGTAGAGCAGCAACTACGCATCCAGAGATCATTCGAGCTATTATTAAATTAGTCAAGGAGGCAAAAGGGATTCCTTATGTTGGGGATAGCCCTGCTGGTTTCTTGAAGTTTAGCCAGGCTGTAGAGATTACAGGGATAAAAAAGATATGCAAGGAAGAAAAGGCAGGAATGGTTGATTTAGAGACAAGTAAACCCATAACTAACTCCAAGAATAAGGTTATAAAAAAGTTTGTTCTTGCTGGTGAACTAAAGAATTTTGATGTTATTATTAATGCTCCTAAATTAAAGACCCATAGCTTGTGTGTTTATACTGGCGCTGTCAAGAATCTTTATGGCTGTGTTCCAGGGACTATTAAAATGGGCTACCATGCAAAGTTCAAGGATGAGCATGTTTTTAGCGATTTGTTACTTGATTTGTACCAGACTATTAATCCTAGGCTGAATATTATGGATGCTGTTGTTGGAATGGAGGGGAATGGTCCGATGTCTGGGAATCCGATAAAATTGGGATTTATTGCTGCTTCCAGTGATGCTTTGGCTTTGGATGCTGCTGTAACACATTGTGCTGGAATTTATTCAAAAGTTCCTATTATTTATCTTGCTAAAAACAGAAAATGGGAAAATGTTAATCTGAAGAAAATAAAAATATTGGGAGAAAGAGAGCATTTTAAATTAAAATTGGGTGATGTCCATACTTATGCCTTTGCAAGAATTTTTTTGAGATATTTTAAATTTTTAAGGAATTTTGTTCTTGCCAAACCATATTGTAATCATGATAAATGCATACACTGTGGCAATTGTGCAAAGTTCTGCCCTGCCAGTGCAATTACAATGGTCAAGGGATTTCCTGAATTTGATTATGGAAAATGCATAAGATGCTATTGCTGCCATGAGGTTTGCCCTGCAGATGCAATTTACCTGAAAAAGAACTGGCTTATTAAGATGGTTAAAAGAACTTAGTTAGCTTTATTCTATTCTTTATAGACACTTTTTCTATGTTCAAATTTTAATAGAATAATTTCATCTCCTCTTACTGCATAAATCAATCTAAAGGGTTTTATGTATAATGAACGCTCTCCTCTTTTATATTTTAATGGCTTCCCTACTTGGGGGTCTTCTATTATCTTTCTGATTTGTTTTTCTATCAGCTCTTTTTCAAATGAATCAAGTTTTTTAGTATCTTTAATAAATCTATTGCTTGGAGTTATAATTACCATTCTTTTAACTTTTCGAAGAATTCTTTTTCAGTGTAACTTTTGCATTTTCCACTGTCAATTTCTTTCCAGATTTTGTTTAATTCTTTCATTTCTTTTTCTTCTTCTTCTGTAAGCCCCTCTACTTCTTTTAATACAATCAAGCCATCTTGTTTTGTGACAATGAAAACTGTGCCTACTTCTATCCCTTTCCTTATATCTTCAGGCAAGACTATCTGCCCCTTTGTGCTCAATTTTGTTATTTCCATAGAAGTAAGAATATCTTACTTATATTTAAATCTTTTGGTTAAAAGAACTTAGTTAATTTTGTCTGCTGCTTATCTATCCCCAACCGAAATATTTATAAATAAACCAAACTTATATATATCTATATTTTACGTTAATTTCAAATGATACCTATAAATTTAAAGCTGAAAAGGAAAGCCCATAAGGATATAGCTTATGTCCAGGATTTAATAGTTGAAGAACTCTATAATTATTTTCCTCAAGCAGTAATTCACGGCGGGACAGCTATCTGGCGCTGCTATAACGGCAATAGATTCTCAGAGGATATTGATGTTTATATTGAAAAAGACAGGGATAAAATAGAAAACTTCTTTAAATCTCTAGAGAAAAAGGGATTTCAAATAATCAAAAAAAGAATAAAAGCAAATTCTCTCTACTCAAGCTTGAGGTTTAATGATATTTCTGTCCAATTTGAAGCACTTTTTAAGAAAACAAAGAATTTTATCCTAAAGCAATATGAGAACAGCGATGGGATTTTTATCAATGTTTATACTTTGGCTCCTGAGGATTTAATAAATGAGAAAGCTGACACTTATCTAAAAAGAAAAAAAATACGCGACTTATATGATCTATTCTTCCTTCTTAATTATGTTTCTGATAAAGAGAAAATAATATCATCTTTAAAAAAGCTAATAAAAAATTTCAGCAAGCCAGAGGATGAAGAGAATTTGAAGGCAATCATAATTATTGGTGTTATCCCGAGCTCAAAAGACATTATTGACTATATAACAAGATGGGCAAAATAAAATATATCAAGGATATAAGGAAGTTTTTTGAAAAAAACAAAGTAGTTGATATAAATTCATTAAGGAAGTTTACCTCAAAAAATGATTATGTTTATTTGTTGATAAGCAATATGATCAAGAAAGGAGAGATAAAGAGAATAACAAAAGGCTATTATACAATATATGAAGACTATACCCTGGCTGTTTTTTGTTTTAAACCAAGCTATCTTGGCCTTGAGAGTGCATTAAGCATTCATAATCTTTGGGAGCAGGAAACAAACCCAGTAATAATTACAACAAACAATATCAGGCAGGGGGTAAGAAAGGTTTTTGGAAATAATATACTTTTGAGAAGGATTACTCCTAAATATTTCTTTGGTGTTGAGTATGTGAAGGAGGGTGAGCTCTATATTCCTGTTTCTGATATAGAAAAAACATTTATTGATATGGTTTATTTCAGAAAAAAAATAGATAAAGAATTGTTTGAAAGTTTTAAAGAGAAAATTGATGTCAAAAAACTAAAAGATTATTTAAAGAAATATCCTAAAAGAATATCTGAAAGAGTGTTAAATAAACTTTGAAATTTTTTTTATATTCTTACCCCTTTTCATAATTATATCCCCATTTTTCTAAATCTTTTTTGACATATTCCTCTTGTAAATCATAAACTGTGGTGTATAAATATTCTTTATCCCATATCCCAAAATAAGAAATATTATTATGGATGCATTTTATTAATTCTATAGGTTTAACTCTTGGTTTAGCCATAAAAAACAAGAAAAAGATTGAATCATATATTTTAATTGTCACATCAATTAGTTCAAATTTTTTAGCAATAGCATTTAAAGCATTTTTCAATCCTTCCTTATTTTCAATTTTTCCATTAACTAATTTATGTACGTAAAGATACCCCCCTTGACACACGGAAGAACTAAACTTATAGGTTTTTCTCATTTTTTGTTTCACTTGATATTTTATCATAATCAATTATGAAGTCCCTGTCCTGCATTGGCTCTTCAGATTCTAGGAACAAATCGCATATTAAAACAATATTACATTTTTTACAGATGCCATAAATAATCCATGATACAATTTTATTATTATCATCTTTTACATCAGTAATTCTCATATCCATTTTTCTACCGCATTTGTGCTTTCCGTTTATAATCTTGATTTCTTTCATTTTGTTTTAAATAATAATCTTTAACAATGTTTAATTTTATTTATATTCTCCAATATATATTTTCCATTCACTTGACACACTTGACATGCCAGCGCAGCCCTTTTAAATAAAAGGACATTATTTGTTGTATGTTTAGAGATTTGAGGTTATTGGGCTTAAAAGATCCTAGAGAAAGTGGAATTATACATTTGTGGGATTTACCTTCTGATTTAACACATGTTGATTTGAATAAGAATTTTAAGTTTTGGTTGTTATATAGTGCAAAAAATATTACAGGTACGTGGGTTGAATTAGGTAAGAAACTTGATTTAGAGATTTCTAAAAATAGAAAATGTAAACAGATAGATTGTATCTTGTCTGGGAAAAGATTTAAACTGTCTTTTTTGATAAAACTTGTAGATTTTCTTAATAGAAATGGATTTTGTATTACACAAGAAGATGTTGAAAACAAGACCATCCTTCTTTGTGTTCGAGGTAATGGAGGAAAAAGAAATACAAATGCCATACTTAATCCTAAGTTTCCATTTGATTTTAATACAGTAGAAGGTGCAACTATAATTGCTTCTTTGTTAGGTGATGGTGGGATAAGTAGTGTGTCCCTTCCACACTATAATAATAATGAAGTAGTTTTAAAGAAGAAAGTTTATGAAGCTTATTCAGGTGTTTTTGGTGGGTTTGTTGGTGCATCTAAAAATTATTATGTAAGGCAACAAATATATTTTCCTAAGATTGTTGGATTAATTTTAACACATTGTTTTGGTTTAGTTAAAGGTAGAAAGACTGAAACAAACCAGAGAATTCCTATTTTTATTATGAATTCTAATGATAAAATTAAAGGTGCATTTCTTCAACAATTTTATGATGATGAGGGTTGTATGAGATTTAAAAGAGAAGATTCTTTTAGAGTAATTAAGTTAAAATTAGCTAACGTATTAAAAGCTGATAAAAATCAGCATTCTAATATCAAACTTAATAATATATTAGAATATGCTCCTTCCTTGATAAAAGATATTAAGAAACTTTTGAGTGATTTAGGGATAGAATCAAATTCATTAAGATGTGTTGAGATTTATAGAACCAAAAATGGAACATATAATACCAAATGGAATTTTGATATAAGCAAGAAACCAAATCTAAAAACTTTTTTAGATAAAGTTGGATTTTATTTAAATAGAAAACAGAATAAGTTAATTAAATCTATAGATACTTATCATGATTATAATAAAACAAAACAAAAGAGATTGATTGATGTATTTAAATTATGTATTGAGTTACAAAACAAGGACGGTTGTGTAATGAGTAGAACATTAGCTAACAGAGCTAAAATGTCTCAGGAATGGTCTAAGAAAATTATCCAACAATTAAGAGAAGAAAATAAGTTGATTTTGGGTGCTGAAAGAAAATCTTTTAGGGGAGCAAAGTATTTTGTTTCTGAAAACTAGATAGTTTCATTTGAGTGTTTATATTCTTTAATAATCTGCTTTGTTGGAAAACATTTATTATATCATATTTGAAATCTTTTTTTATTAATTCTTTTACATATTTTAACATCAAATCTTTTGTCTCAAAAATATTGGGAGTATTAGATAAAGTATGTCTTCCACTCGTGCGACAAACCCACACACCCAACTGGTCAGTATATGCTGGGGTTTCTGCTCTTATTACTAAACAAGATGCTTGTTTTTTAATTTTATTTAAATGCTCTAAAACTGCTAATCTGGAACTATAATATCCTCCTACACAATTGCTTGCATAACTTTTCCTTCCGTAGTAATCCTCGTAATCTGTCATTAGCTCTATTTTTCCTGTGAAATTCCAAACAGCTCCCGGCAGATACATTTCAAATAATTCATAGGACCATATTTCCGGGAACATTAAGATGAAGTAAACATTTCCAAAGTAAACTCCCGTGTATAATCTATATTCATCAAGTGTCGGATATTGCTTTATATCCCGTATTAATTGTTTTCCCAGAGTATCATCTATTGCTGTAATTGAATGGCGTGTCGGAACTAATTTCCTGTTTTTCTTTATTCCCATTATCCCTATTGTTAGTAATTGAGACAGAGAGTGTTCATCATAACCTTTTGAATACAAATAATCAATTGCATTCACTGCTTTCAGGTCTGTATCATAGAATACTTTTTCCACTTGAGAAGAGATTTTTGGATTTTCGGTTAGTTTTAATTTTTTTAGTGTGGCTGATGGTCCGAAAGGTATAGAAATTGGCTCGAATTCCGGAATTCTTTTTGGTTTATTCTTTAGAGTAACTTCAAAGTTTACTGGCTTTAGGGACATTCCTATTTCTTGGCTTAATTCTAAAAATTTAGATGATTTTCTTACATCATAGACATTGCTTTTGAATCTTGAATTCATTAGATTCATTCTTAAGCTTACTACTTGTTTTATTGAGAATTTATTTTGATACCATGATTGTGGAGAGTCATAGATTTCTGGATGAGAGGTTTCTTCCAAAGGGCTTAGAATTCCTACGCTGACAGAGGGATGGATTAGTTTTGAGCCGACGAAAACTGAGGGGGGTGTGTAATTTGAGAAATCCTCCTGCTTTATTATTTCATTTGATTTTGTAAAGGTCTGGAACTTGATTAGAATAGGGCAGTAGTCTCTTCCACAGTACATTCTTGATGAGTTTCCTTTACATCTCAAGCACTGCTCTATCTTAGAAGCCATAAATTATATATGTTTTTTAGATTTATAAAGTTTATATGCCTATAATGATAAAATCTCGGGACGTAAAATCATTCTTTGTTCAAGAATTTTTTACAAATCTCTATCAATATTGGCTTTATTTTTTGTTTGAATTCTTTAAACTCTTTGGGATTATATTCTGTAATTGCTAAATCTTCTATTTTTTCATTACTTTTAAAAAACTCATCCATTTCAAGAAGAGAAAGCTTTTCAGTGATAAGTTTGTCAAGTTCCCTCTTTATTATAGAAGAATCTTTTATCTTTTCTATTACTTGTTTTGTATTTATTTTAAGAGAATCTTTTATTAAAAATAGGTCAAATAAATCCCTTTCCTTTAGCTCATTTCTTGTTAAGATAGCCCTGTATTTTTCAAGAATAATTTCTTCTAAAGGATAGCTTAATACCCTGAAGTTAGTGATGTCTAATCCAAGGATAAACATGAGCACTTTTGAATCAAAAAAGTCGGTTATCGCTTTTATTGAAACTTCTTTTGGAGCGTTGATAATCTTTTCAACAAAGTTTATTTCAACCTTTATAAATCTGCTTTCTGAATAGTAAATCCTGAAGATATAAACAGATCTTCCATGCAGAATAGTGCAGAATTTTATATCCCTTCTGTTTATGCTGAATTCTAATCCTAAAGAATCTGCTAATCTCTTAAGTTCAGGAACAAAATAATCTATAAACTGCTTGATTCTTCTCTCCCTCGCATTTCTATTTAATTCTCTTATTTGACTTGAATCCTTATGGACAAAATCTAGGTCTTCTGAGAATCGGTGATATTTTAGATAATTTCTTGATAAGAGAGTACCACCTTTAAAGATAAGCTCTTTGCCTAATCCAATCTTTTCGAATTCAGCTAAGATTAATGTTAAGAGCAAATCTTTCTCAATTATTTCATCTGAAGCAATTAGGTTAAGATTTTTCTTTACTTCTATAATATATTTGTTTAGATTAATTTGCTTAGCCATTTTGGGTATTTTTTAAGATAATTTTTAGTTTCTTTTTCTGATACTAACTTATCTGTTTCTCGTAAATAAGATAAATCTAAATATGTTTTTGCTAGGTTTGAGTAGGCATAAGGAATATTGTTTTTTGTTTTTGCTTTCTTTAAACCAAAAATTAAATTTTCCTTTATTTTTATGAATCTTACTCTCAATCCTGAGACTATTTTTCTCCCACTTATCTTATTATTTATTATTGTAATAGTGTTTGGGGTTTGCCAGGTCTTTCCTATCAGATATAATGCGGAATTTAAACCAAAATACCATTTTATTTTGAGCTTATTAAGGACAATAAAGAGAAGCTCCCTGTCTTCATATTTACAGAAATTCCTTTCTTTCTCATCGAGAGAGTTTATATAGTAATAGTTAAGAATTATTCTTTTAATATATTTATGCCTGGATAAATATTTTATTGCATTATCAGAATTTATTTTTCCTATTGACTTGTTGTATTCTTTCAGTATTTCTACTATATTAGATTTATGGCAGATTTTTTCTTTTCTGTTCAAAAGTGCCTCATAAATTGTAAGTATCTTGCTCATTATATTCAGGGATAATTTTTGATTATATAAATGTTTCTATTTTGTTTCAAAAAGTGCTAAAAAGTGACACTTTTGATAATAAGAAAAATTAATCCTTTTCAGATTTATAAAGTTTAAGAAAGGGTGTTAAATGTGTTTAGATAATTTTTAGTCTATAATTCCTAGCTGATAAAGCATAGCTTTTGGTTCTTCTATATACATTCCTCTTAATCTATTTAACTGCGTGTTAGTTGTATCTTTTAGATGTCCATCTATAATATGGAATAATTCATGTTTTAAGAATGGTTTTTTTAATGATCTTTTATTCATGGTAATTTGGTTTTTTCCATCTTTATATTCGTTACGCAAGAACACTCATTCCTTTAGGACTGAGATGAATTGCGTAAATTATTTCTTCTGAAACAAATTAAAAAAGTAGCGTAGCATTGACGCTATGCTACTGTAAGCTCTTGCATAGCTAGAGCTTTCTTTTGCTTAAAAACTTTGCGCCAGGAGAAAAAAATGAAAAACGAACTAGTTAGAACTACATCAACGATTGGAGAAAGTAATTTGCATTTGCAAATTACGCCTGCTTACAGGCAGGACGTATTCGTAGACAAGGAGGTTTTTGAGCTAACCAAGAAATACATCCTGGAAAAGGCAGAAGACCTGAATCTTGTGGTCCCAGCAATAGACTTTGGACCTGACCATGGGCATATATTCATCAGCAACTGGAAGAAGCATAGCATAGAGAAGATAGCAAGAGAGCTTAAGGGCTATTCTTCCTATATGATGAGAAAGCACCATATGAATTTAATCAAGAATAAGCTATGGGGCAAGAAGTTCTGGACAGAAGGCTATTTTTACAGAACAGTTGGTGCAGTAACAAAAGAATCTATGCAGTTCTACATCGAGCACAGCCAAAAAAAGCATTGGAAAGCAGTTGATTACCAGTATTATAAACATGAGAAAGAGCAGTTAAGGCTGACCAGCTTTAACTAGCGACGCTCGGCACTTTAGTGCCGAGTAGTTCACATTCTGCTGCTGACTCAAAAAATCCATCTTTGACAATTAGTTCTATATTCTCATTAAAATTATGTTTTTTCTTCTCCTCTATGATAATCTCTTCTGCTTGCTCTTTTGAAATAATGGGGTATCTTATCCCTTCCATCAATTGAATCGGCAACTGAAGAAATGGCCATCCAATTATAGCACTTGCACCTAACAAAAGTATGGCTTTCTTTGTATCTTTCTCTAAATTTTTTATATAATCTATAGTTCCATTATAATATTGTTTAATTCTCATAGACTAATTTGTATTATTTTACTATATAAAACTTTCGTTTAGTTACTACTTATTAGTTATACAATTCCAAACACCATTAAGATACCAATCAGTGCCAAAAGAATTCCAGCTATCAAGTGCAATAATCTGATGTGCTTGTCTTTCCAGCCAGAGACATTCTCAACTGTTGTATAGCCTATGTAAATTATAAATGTAATTGCAAGCATTGGAAGAACAAAAATAACATTATAATACAATAACCAGGGAAGGGTTTTTAGAATATCCAAGTAAGACAAGATTCCAGAGGCTACAATATAGGGACCGATTGTACAGGGCAATAAGAATAGTGTTACAAAGATTCCTGCTATGAATGCTCCTGTTGGAGAGGTTACCTTTGAAATTAATCTTTTTAATTTTGGCCTTAGAAATAAGGGCATTTCTGTTCCCATACTACCTATTTTGTAGCTTATTGAGTCTTTTATATTTAAGATTCCTAAAATAATTGATAATCCCCCTAATCCGTAATATAAGTAGATTTTAATTGAATCAACTGCATGGATAAATGTTTTGAAGAACTGTATTAAAATTAAACCATAAATCAAGTAGAGAATGTAAACTGATGCTGTAAAAGACAAGCCTGCAAGCAATACTCTTTTTTTGTTTTCTGGGTTTGCTGTTAAAATTGCTATTAGTATTAATGTCAGAACTGCTAAGGCGCATGGATTAACTGCATCTGCTGCTGCCAATGCTGTAATTTTTCCTAATGTTAGATCAAGCACAGTTTGTCACCCTTTTCAGTGTTTCTATATCCTGAACTCCTACTAATTTGTTTCCATTAATAATCCATGTTGGTGTGCCTGTTATCTCTGCTTCAAGGCATTTTTTTGGCTCTAGTTTACAATCTATTGTAGTTAGATATTGATAATTTTCTCCAAACAACTTTTCCTGCTCCACGCAATGGATACATCCCTGGCTTACATATAATACTGAATTTTGGGCAATGCACTTTGTTGTTTCTAGAGAAGGGATAGTCTGACTAGAACAACCTGAGATAATTAGCAGAAATATAATAAACAATATCTTTTTCATTGATATTCTGGCTTTTAATTAATATTTAAAATTATTCTTTTTGTTGGGCGATGTAGAAAATCTTTTTAAATAAGGGTGACCCCAACCCTTATGGGGGGTTGAGGAGACCCCAAAATGTATGGAAAAAGAGAAGGAACACTA
>AQRL01000012.1 GCA_000402515.1 Nanoarchaeota archaeon SCGC AAA011-G17 | reverse complement strand
CTCAAATCCTTCCAAGCATTCAGGAGAGCCTAACAAACATTAAGCTCAATTTTGCCTTTATTTCAATTCTATTCAGGGTTCGCTTCGCTCACAATTTTAAACAGGCAAAACTTTCTCGCTTCGCTCAAATCCTTCCAAGCATTCAGGAGAGCCTAACGCTGTTATACGCAATTGAAAAACAGCAAAAATTTGCATAGTCATTTATCTTAGAAAGTATCCAATAATTTCACCAACCAAATACCCTGTATATAGTGGCACTCCAGTAATCATTATGCTTTTTGGTTTACCAGAAACTCCATAAGCTGTAACAGAAGCTATGAATGACATAGGGAGACCTTTTGTGAAATATTGAGCACTTCTTATTGTATAATCACCATTAGCAAAATCTGCCATTCCAAAAAGTAAACCCCCGACTAAACCAATTGCTTTTACCTTATTAGGAGTCATATTTTTGGTAAGATTATCAACAATAGAGTCAATCGTTTCTTTCATTTCTATAAGGAAATGCGATTCAATATAAATATATTTTGCTGTTTCTCAACTCAAAAATTTTATTATCTCCATTTATGCAAGCTTAAATTCCGAAATAAACTTTTTGGTTTCTTAACAGAAACGCGTATAACACCGATTTCAATCGCCAGCCAGATATATTATTAACCAAGAAGTGAGCTTAATTCAAATCCAAACAATTGCTGGATTCAACAGAAACCGTTTTAATATCCGAACCCGCACCATCAACATAATCATTCTTCAAAGAAAAAATAATCGAATTACCAATCTTTTTCTCAAATTGACCATTTTCACATCGAGTAGTAAAATCTCCAAATTGGTTATTCAATTTGCTGCATATTTCAGACTTCATATTTTTGAATAATTCGGTTTCTCCATTTTCACTCATAATACAAATGGTAAAGCCAGGATAAGCATGTCTATGACAGCAACCTTTTTTGTAAAATAAGTTATAATCATTACTTACTGAATCTTTAATCTGGGTTTTGAATATTGAATCAACCACCCCATATCTATCATCTGGTGTCCATTCACATTCAGTATCTTCAATAGTTATCTCGCTCATTTCAAGTCCAAACTTTGTTAAATAATGATTATTACAACCATCATCTTGTTGTTTTTCATCTGAATCTGGAACGGTTTCTGTCGTAGAATCAGATATTGTTTTATAAGTGCATCCAGCAATAGCTAATACAACTATGATCCCTATTGATAAAATCAGTATATTCTTTGAATTCATTATAAAGAATGATATTCTATGAGATATATAAATGTAACGCTCACTTCTTGGCATTTTTTATTTTGGGCTGGCGACTTTGGATTTTTCGGACTTTGTCCGAACGTTGCACTAAAATCCAACCTCTACAGAGGGAAACTAACAGGAATTTAACGGTTCCGAAACCTTGCAGGTTTCTCCACCAAAATTTATTTTTCGAGGGTCTCGGCTGTGGGTTGCCTCGGCCTCGCCCATCTCTGAAAAATAAACTTCGTTAAATTCCGATGTTAAGCTCAATTTTGCATTTATTTCAATTCTATTCAGGGTTCGCTTCGCTCACAATTTTAAACAGGCAAAACTTTTTCGCTTCGCTCAAATCCTTCCAAGCATTCAGGAGAGCCTAACAAACATTAATCTCAATTTGCCCCCGAGCTACTAACGAAAACTACTACGGAAGCCCCACCGCACATGGTACAGAATCAAAATACTTATATAAGTGTTGAATTAAATAATCTATTGTTATGAAGCTAATGAATTTTTTTCATTCATTGAATAAAGAGATTTCAATTTTCTTTAATTCCCTTAGTGAGCAAAAGCTTAAGATAGCTATAATCAGTTATTATTTTGAGCCACCAACGATTTCTGGCGTTGGAATTCATAGCAGATTACTTGCAAAGTTTCTTGCAGAAAATAATTGCGAAGTGCACGTTTTTTGCAGCAATACAGATTATGAATCATACAAAAGAGAAAAAGTTATTGTGCATAACATTGGAAGAACATTGCCCAATGTGAATGGTTCATCCTCCAAGAAGAGATTAGAGTATTTCTTATTTGAATCAGAAGTTGTAAAAGCCGTAATAAGAGAAAATAGTAAAAAAGAATTTGATATTATCCACACACACGGCTCTCTTACAAAGGCGGCATTTATTCTAAAAAAAATATGCGGTTTAAAATGGATTCATACATTTCATGCTATTGAAAGAATTAGGATAAGAAAACTTTCAAAAGAAGAGAAACATTTTGAGGATTTAATTACATGGGGCGAAAGCACAGTAAATTATTGTGATGGCGCAATTTATGTGTCTGATCCCATACATATACAGGGAAGAAAATTATATCAAATTAAAAAAAATATTGTTATACCTAATGGCGTTGATACCGCTTTCTTTAATTATTCGCCTATAAGAAAAAAGAATGTTCTCTTTATAGGTAGATTCAGCAAAGAAAAGGGAATTGAGTTATTTCCTGAGATAATTGAAAGAGTTATGAATGTTGAAGGTGCAACAATTACACTCATGACACCCTACAATGTTTTACCTAAGGATTTGGAGAAGATTCACGATAATATTCGCTTATATGAACGAAAATTTAAAGGCAGGATAAGAATTATCACCAAACCAATGGAGCAGGATTATATTGCAGATTTATACAAGAATTGTCAGGTATATATACAACCCTCAAAATATGAATCCTTCGGTCTGTGCATAATTGAAGCTATGTCCACAGGAAGACCCGTAGTTGCTTTTAGTGTAGGAGGTATTCCTGAACTTATAGGGGATTGTGGTTTTGTGGTTAATGATAAGGAAAGTTTTTTATCCAAGATTGAAGAACTTTTGAATAATAGAGATTTATGTCAAAGAATAGGCGAAAAAGCTCGTACTAGAGCCGAAATTTTTAAGTGGGATATCATTACCAAAAAAACAATTGATTTTTATAAGGTGATATTAAATGAATGAAGATATTTTGATTCCTGCCTTAATCATCACGGGAGGTGCCATTGTTTCTGTGATTCTGTATATTTTTTTACTTAGGTTTTCTAACAAAATAATCAGAATGTTCCAGCTTTATTCTGAATCTCAGGATATACTTAAGTTGTCTTTAAGATTAATTTCTTCATTTCTTTGCATAATTATTTTTCTCGTTTTTCTTAGGAAAGCTTTAGCAATGATAGGTTTAAATTTTACAGTAGAATTTATTGAAAGCATTATTTTGAATTCTGGGAAATATTTTTCTGCCTTTCTTGTAATTGTAGGAGGTTTCTACATTTCAAGGATGATTAATGAAAAGTTTAAAGGAAAAAACATTAAATTTAAGCCATATTTATCCGTTCTAACTAATCTAATTATTAATACAGCATTTATCTTGACAGGCTTAACAATAGTTGGAATTAATATTATAGTGTTTCTCGAGATATATAAGATAATTCTTCTTACAATAGCTGTTACTTTATCTCTTATTATAGGGATACCTATAGGTATATATTTTAGTAATAAGGTTAACAATAAGCGGCGCAAAACTAAAATAAAATAACAAATATTTTGTGCGGTGGGGCTTCTAAACTATAGTCTGCTTCGCAGAAATTGATAATAAACGCTCGGGGGCAAACTTTTCGGACGAAATTTCCAAGAACTCTGTAACTTGGAAAGAGATTAACAAGGGTTAAACGGAAAAATCGGTCGCTATGCTAATTTTCCAAGAAAATTCCCGATTTTTCCCAAATGCCAATCCATCTCTGAAAATTTTGTCAGGAGTGAAAAATGTGGGTTGCCTCATTTTTCCTCGACAAAATTTTCGAGGGATTGCCACTTCGTTTAACCCTATAAGTTAGTTGCAATTGAGAATGGGGGCTTTTTTCTAAGGGCAGGAGTTTTTACTTCGCTTGTTTCCACAATGCTTCAAAGAAGTTTCTATAACTATTCGCTACTTGTTTGCTTTTTATCAAAATCGCATGATAAGGTTCATCCCACACAAATATGGCGACCTTATCTCCATAAATTGCTGTTGCAGATGGGAAAGAAAAGAATTTTGGCAACGATCTAATTTCCATAAGACTTCTTTTATCAATTTTCTTGACGTCCTTAGTTAATATTTTAACTTTAATTCTTGACTTGTTCATTTGCTTATTAAATTGTGGATAAAAATGTGGCAGAACTTTCTGAATATATCCTTCTTCTTCTAATACAACATAATCTTTTTTCTCTTTTAAAATATTTTTCAACACTGATTTTATTCCTTCTTTTCCTTTGTAAACTTCAACAATTGATTCACTTCTTGGAAAAGTCATGTAGTTTTGTAATTCAGGCAAAATCTCTTCTATCTCTTTTTCTCTTTCCTTAATATAATCCAATAGCTTTTCTGGATCTGATGCAGAGTAATATTTTCTGTTTTCTTTAATCACATACGATGCTAAACCTTTTTCCCTTAACTTCTCTAAAGTGTCATATATGTTTGTTCTATGTAATCCTGTTTCTTGTGCAATTTTACTTACTAAAGACGAACCTAATTTTAGTAGAGTTAAATATACTTCAATCTCTCCTTTTGCCAATCCTGCTCTTTCAAGTATTTTCTTGTCCATATTTGCTTAGAATACTCTTAACTATATAAATTTTACTACTGCTGTCTAAAGAAAGACTACAAATATTAATATACTCACTAGAACAACTTATTTTAGGAGATTCAAAATGAAATTACAGGATTTAATCAACAAAGAACATAAAGAAATAATCATAAAACAGAAAGGAAAAGCTAGGATGGTACTTGCCTACCATACTTATGGAAATGGTATCTGCTTTGGCGGCGTAAGACTACTACCAGCAGATTCAGGAGAAAAAGCAGTTAAAGACGCTCTTAGGTTAAGCGAAGCTATGACTTACAAATTAGCCCTAATTGGCTCTCCTTATGGAGGCTGCAAAGCTGTTGTTTTTGAACCAGTTGAAGGAAAATCTGATGATTTTTTAATAAATATCGGGACACTCATACAAGAAGAGAATGAGAAACAAAAAGGTAGATTTGTTTCTGCAATTGACTTTGGTTTTGAACCTGACGATGCTAAAATAATCAGAGAAACTACAGATTATATTTTTGCAATTAAAGACTCAGATTTTGGACAGAGCGGAGTTACAACAGCTTATGGAGTGTTAGAGGGAATAAAAGCCAGTCTTCAAGAAAAATATAGAACATCTACAATAAATAGAAGAAGTTTTGCAATACAAGGTTTAGGTAGTGTAGGAAGCATTCTTGCAGATGAGCTAATAAAATTAGGTGGAGATGTTTATGTATCTGATTTAGATCAACTTACACTACAAAAATTTAAAGACAAAGCAAAAATAGTCAATCCGGATGAAATTGCATATTTAGATGTAGATGTATTTGCACCATGTGGACCAGCTTATGTGATTAATAGTGAATCTATTCCAAAACTTAGATGTGAAATAATAGCTGGTGGAGCAAATTGCGTATTGGAAGATGAAGTTAAAGATGACCAATCATTATTTGAAAGAGGAATTTTAATAGCACCTGATTATGTAATTAATGCTGGCGGAGTTATGCAAGGAATTGCAGAACTAAATGGAGAAACCCTTAAGGATGCTATGCAAAGACTTCCAATAATTGCAGATAATCTAAGAAGGATATATTCAGTATCAAAAGAACAAGGTAAGGGAACTTATGCAGTTGCTAAAGAACTTGCATTATCAATGATTAAAACGTAAAAACTCCTGCCTTTCTTCTTTTATTTTATGGCACTTCGTGCTGGAAGATAATGCCCCCATTCTCAACTCTAAAATTTTCCTTCGGAACGTTGCACTAAATTTTAGGTCTTCCCTTTGGTCAGACGAAACTAACAGCACTTTAAAGACTACGAAACCTTGCAGGTTTCTCCGTCCAAATTTTGCCCCATCTCTGAAAATTTCTCCAGCTCTGTTCGGATTTTCCAGCTCTGAACTGCGGTTCGAGGGAAAATCCTCACGAGGTCGAAATTTTCGAGGGGTCAAAACTTCGGTTAAGCCCGATGTTAAACTCAATAAATTTGAAGTCCTAACGACTAATAGGGGCAATTTTCCTTTTCGAAAGATTTATTAAAACAAGGTATATATCTTCTTATTGAGGTGGGTATTATGAAAAAATGGATAATCGCTGTCTGTATAATATTCTTAATTATTCCTTTTGCACAAGCTTGGTCTTGGAACTGGGGGACTTCTTCAAAACAAAGCTCTAATTCTCAATCGAATTATGTTAAGCATAATGAAAAAAAGTGTTATGGAAGTTCTGTTTATTGGTTCGATAACAAAAATGTGCGTAATGACCTAGTTCAGAAGTGTTCACAAGGTTGTTCTAATGGAAATTGTGTTACTAACACACCCCCATCCAATTCTAAACCCGCCAATACTGCTACAACTTCTAAAAAATATACTGCCAATTACCCAATAATTTTTGTACATGGTTGGAATGGAAATTATCTTACTTTTAGCGATATGCAAGATAAATTAGATTCTGAAAAAATAGTTGAAGATAAGGGCGATTTCTCATCTTCTAGCATGTGCAGTGGATGGTCAAAAGCAATTTCTGTCAATTTTGAATACTACGCCAATGGAAAGGATAACGGAATTTCCTATTATGCAGATTTATTATCCCAAGTGGTTAATACAATTAAATCATGCACTGGTTCTTCTAAGGTGACTATAATTGCCCATAGTATGGGTGGATTAATATCAAGAGAATATATGAAAAAGTACGGGGATAGTAGCGTTAATAAATTGATAATGCTTGAAACCCCAAATTATGGTTCACCTTTAGCAAGCAAATCATCGAGTAGTGATGCTAAACAGATGATACCAAGAAGTTCTTTCTTAAAGTCCATTAACTCAAATAAAAATGAATGTAGATATAGGTCTAAAATGGTGAATATTGCTAGTAGAGTTTTATTAGAAGGATTTTTTGATGATGAAGTTGAGAAGCAGGCTTCGGGGGATGTATGCCAAGGACCGCCACCAATGTCTATTGTAGCACCCGTAGTAAGCACTAAATTAAATAAAGCACAAAATATTGAGATAAGTGGTTGCGGTCATTCTGATTCTTCTGGGATTATTGATTTAACAGATATAGCAATTAATTCACCAAGTTGTTCAATGGCTTACAGTAATGTAAAAAGATACATCTCTTAAATATGCAAAATTACATTAAAACTTATTGGAAGGGATTTCTTATAGGTTCTGTAATTGGAGCCATAATCCCATTTATTGTGTTTATCCTTACAATGATTGGATTACATGGAAGCAATTATTCTTTTTTAGATTATATTTTTCTTTTAGGATATCTAACTTCTAAAAGTATTGTTCCATCCATAAAAATTGGACTAGTTGAATTAAGATTGATTCTTGACATTTTACTAAACGCACTATATGTAGGAATTATTGGTATTTTGATACAAAAATTGATGTTTAAAAAATGAGAAATCATCACATATAGAAAGGAAAACTGCCCCTTAGTACTTGTTCTTGACGTATCGCTTCGCTTATTTTATAGAACACGAGGACTTCAAATTTACTTTTCGGAACGAAATTTTACCCCACTTTGTAGGGTAAAAGAGTTTAACAAGAATTTTACGGAAAAATCGGTCGCTAAAGCTAAAATTCCAAGAATTTTCCAGATTTTTCCAAAATTTTTTCTCATCTCTCAAAATCCTCGCAACTCTGAAAAATGTAGGGTTGCCTCATTTTTCGAGGCTCGGATTTTGGAGGAGAAAAAACTTCGTAAAATCCTATAAGTTAAACTCAATAAATTTGAAGTCATAACGAGAATAGGGCAGTTTTCCTCTTTAAGTAAAAATATTATTCGTAGAAATTTGGTGTCTTATTCTATATCTTCTTTGTCATCAGAATCAGATTTACTCTCTTTGCCAGATTTATCTTTATCTTCCTTCTCATCGTCTGAGTCTGGTTTCTCATCTTTACCTGATTTCTTTTTGTCGCCTTTATCATTTTCTTTTTCTTCTTGTTCCTCTTCTTCAATTATTTTCTCCTTTTCTCTTAGCTCAAATTCAACAATATTTCTTATCTGCTCAACTGTAACATCTAATCTTGAAGCAATTTCAGAAAGTATGGCTTCTTTGTCTGTTGTCTCTAATGTAAATTCTTGCTCGTCATCCCCAATTTCTATTTTTACATCGGCTGTTTCATCTTCAATCTCTACTTCTATCTCAAGTTTTTCCTCTTCTTTTTCTTCTTCCTCAGCTTTTAATTCCAAAACTTTTTCAATATCTTCTTTTAACAATTGACTTCTTGCTACAACCTCATTTACAATTGCTTCTTTATCTGTTGTAGTTAATGTAAACCTTAGTTCTACTTCTATTTCTGTGATACCTTCTTCAGTTTTAGCTTCTACTTTTAGCCTATCTTTTTCAAGTTCCTCTTCATCTTCAGTTTCTATTTTTAATATTTTATTAACAGTTTCCTTGTCTAAAGTAAATCTTCGAATAATCTCGTCTATTATTGCATTTTTATCAACAGCATCAGTTGAGAACTCATTTTCAATCTTAACCTGAGCTTCATTGCTTATTATTTCTGCTTTTACCTCTACTTCTTCAAGCCCAATTTCTTCTTCCAAATCTTCTATTTCATCTTCAATTTCCTCATCGCTTTTGCCAGTTTCTTGCTTTATTTTGATTTTAGTTTTGTCCTTTTTGTTCTTGATTTCTATTTTAACTTCTCCAGTTTGACCTTTAAGAGAATTAAGAAGTGAATTAATTAAGGCTTTTTGCTCTTCTGTTATTGCACCTTCAATTTTTATCTTAATTTTTAGTTCTGTATTGACTTCTTCAACATCATCTTCATGCTCTTTTAATTCCTTTTCAATCTCTAACTCTTCTTCAATCTGTTCTGTTGGATTATCCTTTTCTAGTACCTTTACACTCTCTTTTACTTTATTTAGAAGATTGCCGTGCTCTTCTTTTGCCTTTTCAGCAGCCTCTAACTTGTTTTCTTCAATCATTTCTCTAACTTCTAGCAATCTTTCTCTTGCAATTTCTATGCCTTTCTTGGACTTTTCTCCTTTATCAAAAGTGAGAAGCAAATTTAAGTTATCCAATGCTTTATCTAATCCCCATAGAAAACTATCTGGCGTTACACCTGCGTCTTCTGCAGGTTGAGTAGTTTGGTGAGCATTTACAATTGGCAATATTAGAATCATTAATAAAATTACAACAATTCTTTTCATTCAAACACCTTTTTATTTATTATACCTTATTTATATATAAACATTACTATTTTTGCCGCCAAATTTCTCAATTACAGTTTTTCGATAAGGTTTATTTTTAATCTATAACTTTGAACGGAAAACTGCCATTTGATTCTTGTTCTGAACGTATCGCTTCGCTCAGTAGATAGACGGACTTCAAATTTACTTTTCGGAACGAAATTTTACCCCACTTTGTAGGATAGTAACCGTTTAGCTACTCCAGAACAATAATCAAAAAATAGTAGTTCTTATTACTAATTTTTGGGGGTTGGAGTGAGGAACGAATGGAAACCCCCAATGAATTGAAAGATTTGAGCAGAGAAGAATTAATAGAAATAATTCTTGAATTACAAAAAAGGCTTCTTGTGTATGAGAATGCACATACCCCTCCCTCTCAACAGAGAAAATACCCCAAGAGAGAAAGCTCAAACAATAAAATTGGTGCTCCTGAAGGCCATGAAGGAACAACAAGAGCAGCACAGGAGCCAAACAAGTTTGAGGCTCTCAAACTTGATTTCTGTCCTGATTGCAAGAGGCAATTAGGAAGGCCAAGAAGTGTTCATAAAAAGATAATAGAAGATATACAAGAGCCTCAGCCATTAACAATTACACAATTTACTATTCCCCATTACTTCTGCAATTACTGCAATGCAGAAGTAATTCCTTCACATCCGGGATTGCCTGATGAAGGAAGATTTGGATATAATCTGCAGGCACAAATTGCCCTGATGAAATATGAAGACAGGCTTCCCCATAGAAAAATAGCAAAGACATTAAACAGGCAGTATGGATTGCAAATAACTCCAGCTACCATTCTTGACATAACAAGAAGGGTGGCTGATAAGCTGCAATCAGCTTATGAAGCAATAAAGGAAGAAGTGAAAAACTCTAAGCAGCTGGTTGCTGATGAAACAGGATTGAAGGTAAGGGGAAAGACCTTCTGGTTGTGGGCATTTATCTCATTGACATCAGTGCTTTTTCTTATCAGAAAAAGCAGAGGGCAATCCCCAATCAGGGAAGCTCTGGGAAATTATGACGGCAAGATAACCTGTGACGGATGGGCATCATATACCAAAGTTGTGAAAACAATTCAGAGATGCTGGGCTCATCTCTTGAGAGAAGCTAAGTGGTATGCTGAGAAATATGAAGGGCAGGCAAGAATTGTGCATGAATGGCTGTGTAGATTATTCAGGCAGATAAAGGATTCTCTTGACAAACCAAGAGAATTCAGAGAGAAGATTTACAAGAATTGCATAGTGAAGATGCAATTCTTTATTGCCTCCTGCAAAGTGCATAAAGAGTTGAGGAAGTTTGCTGAGAAGCTGGAGAATGGATTAAATTATTGGTTCACTTGCTTATTGCATCCTGAAATAGACATGACAAGCAACAAGGCTGAAAGAATATTAAGAGAGCCAGTAGTGCAGAGGAAGATAAGCTCTTTATGGAATGAGAAAGGAGTAATGATTAAGGAGACAATCATGTCTGTATTAGCAACATGGAATTTGAGGGGGCTCAATACCAACAGCATGCTTAGGGAAACCCTAAGCAGCTAAACGGTTACTCTATATAAAAAACTTTAAATACTAAGATGTATTGTTGATTTGTATGAATCAAGCTATAATGACAAGATTTGTAATTTTTAATATTATTATAGCTATTATTATATAATTAGTGCCCTTATTCTGGTTTAATTTTTCTGTTAAACCATAATTAAAATTCTAAGGGCATTTCAGGGTGATTTGTGTGAACTATACAAACTGGGAAAATCTAAATAAAAAATGTGCAAGGGATGCATTTAATTATTTGAATGGCTCTGTTAGAAAAACCAGAGTAGTTAAATTAGACAGAGTTTTATTAAAATTGGAGAATGAACAGATTACTAATTCATATAAGGTAAGGGGGGCTTCTTATTTTATTAATCATTTAGATAAAAAAAGCAGAGTTATAACTGCTTCTGCTGGAAATCATGCGCAGGGTGTTGCTTATGCTTCTTCGTATAAGAATATAGATTCCTTGATTTTAATGCCAAGAGGAACAAGCATTACAAAAATTATGAATACCTTGAACTTTGGGGCGAAGGTTAAGATAGTTGGTGAGAATTATAATGAGACTGCAAAAGAGGCTAAAGAAATTGCAGAGCAAGAAGGGTATGTGTACATTCCTGCTTATGAACACCCATTAACAATTCTTGGTCAGGGAACGGTATATACCGAGTTTGTTGACCAGTTAGGATTTACCCCAAAATCAATTGCTGTTCCTGTTGGTGGCGGCGGATTGATTACAGGTATTGCATTAAATGCATATTACAATGGAAAGACAAAAATTATAGGGGTACAATCAGATAAGGCAAATGCTATGTACAATTCTTTTCATACAGGCAAATTGGGAAAAAATGACGGAGATTTAGAGACAATAGCAGAAGGAATTAAAGTTAATGAAGCGAGTGAGATAATGCTTGAGCTTATACTTAGGTATGTTGATGATATTGTGACTGTAAGTGATATAGAAATAAAAGAAGCAATGAGGGTATTGTACAAATCAAGAGGTATTATATCTGAAGGGGCAGGAGCAGCAGGTTATGCAGCTATATTATCTAATAAAATAAAGGCTGACTCAACAATAATAACCGGTGGCAATATAGATAAAAATGTTTTTGATTCAATTGTTTCTTAGAATTTTCTTTCCAAGAATTGCCATCTTCCATACATATTTTTTTGGATTTCTTTCTAGGATTAAACCAATATTTTTACATGTTGCAAAGAGGTTAACTCCATGGGATTCTGGACGGTATAGAATTATATTATCATCAGCTATTTTTTCACATTCCTGCTTAAGCTTTTTATCTACTCCTTTCTGCCAGTAGAGCACACATCTTGCCTGTTTATCACTCCATCTAGGGTGTTTTTCTTTCATCTTTTTTGCATGCTCTTCAAGATTAAATCTGACTGCAACCAGTTTGAATGGCGGGCTAATAATACTTTTAAAAAAATCAGCTTCAGGCGGGCAATCTTTTTTGTTATAATTTGGGCAGCCGTTTGGATGATTTGGATAAGGAAGCTTGCACCATTCTTTTGTACAATCTGCTGCAACAATATCTTTTAAATCCTGCATTATAATTTCTTTCATAATTCTTCTATAATCTTTTCCTTACTTTTCAGGCCTTTGATTATTTTGAATTGTTTTTTGTATTTTTTCTTTAAAAATTTCAGAATTTCAATGTTAGCCTTATTATCTTTGGCAGGTGCATGAACGTCAATGTAAATAACATCATCTATTTCTTTTGTTATTTTGGTTTCTGGCTTATTTGTTCTAACTATTATATTTTTCGGCACTTGTAATAACCCCTTTCATTATCTTTTGATATGTATTTATCACCGTGAAAATTGCAAAATCTTGGTGTTTCTCCATCTAATCCCAGAAATGAAATCGAGGCTTTGCAATAAAATGATCTGTCTTTTAATTCTCCCCCATGAAGAAAGCCATGAGTTTGACAGTCAAGTTCCAGTCCTCCAATCTCGCTTGGCTTTGCTTTTTCAGGTATTTTATGCTTTACTGCCATTGTTCTAGCGCCTCTTCTTCTATGAAATGAAGTTTTGAGGGAATAATTAAACAAGAAGGCTTTCCAAAATTTTCCTTTAAAAGTTTTTCTGCTGTTGCTGCTTTTATCCTTTGCTTTTCGTTTCCAAGCTTTTCACAGGCAAGGCAGAGTGTTTTTTTATCCAGCCCTTTTGAGATTAAATAATTCAGAGCATCTTTTATTTTCAAATCTAAGTCTAAAAGAAATAAAGTATGCATGTTGTTTTTATAGTTAATCTGGAAGTTTTCATAAGGGGAAGATGTTTCTTTGTAATTAGACGGGATTGAGATTACCTGACCAAATTTATATAATGATAAGCCTGTAATCCCAACTGCTGTGAGTACTGAGGCATTGTGGATTACTTTTACTTCTATTTTATTTTTTTTGGCTTCTAATAGTAATGAGATGTGGGTTGTTGCTGAGAAGACATCACCAATAATTAATAAGGCAATATCCTGTTTTTTTGCTTTTTCCAGCGGGAAGTTGGATTCTACAAATTCTCTATCAGCAAGAATTATTTTTTTATTATATAATTTTTCAAGCTTTTCTTTTGAAACCTGCAAGAAGGAGGTATAATTTTCTAAGTAAATCTCTTTGCATTTCTTTAGTGCTTCAAGACCTTTTAGAGAAATGTCTTTTTCATCTGATAATCCGATACTTATTAAATATAATGTCATTTTCGAATAATTTATAAACGATTAGTTTGACTTTTTAAACTTAACTGGAGTGCCAAAATGGTGGTTTTAGAGCTAACAAAGAAGAATTTTGAAAGAGAAACAAAAAAGGGAATTGTATTAGTGGATTACTGGGCAAGCTGGTGTTCACCCTGCCAGATGCTGAAACCAATTTACAAAGAGTTGAGTGATGAAATAAGGGGAATAAAGTTCTGCAATGTTGATACACAAGCAAATGGTGAATTGGCAATGGAACACCATATTACAGGGATACCATGTATAGTTGCGTTTAAAGAGGGCAGAGAGATAGACAGAATTATTGGATTGATGCCAAGAGAGGAATTAAAAAAAGCAATTGAAGAGATTAAGAAGAGATAGTTTTAAAAATGATTTTATTTTAACCTTCTTTGGGGAAAATGACTAATCAAATATTTACAAATGGAGTTGCATACAAAAACCATTCAATGATAGATGAATTATCATTGAGTGATATTGATAAAACATTAAGAAGATTTCGTACCAGAGAGGTAAATTGTTGCTATGCCCCTGTTGGGCATGTTTATTCTGTTATGGTAGAATTGTTAAATATTAAGGAACCAAATATATCTGAATTTATTTACGAATTAAATAGGTATATACAAGAATTTGACCGCTTTATGTGTATCCATTCCCCATCAGAGAAATTATATTCATTAACCACCAGAGTGCTTGACCAGATGCTTCATGAAACACTTACAAAAAGAAAGTATAGAAAATATGGCCATAGAATTATAAAAGAGGCAGTTGGTGGATATGAGAGGGATTAAGAAGAGATAATTTTTTTCTTTATTTTAAAACTACTGTTCATCCTTATGATACAAATCTAACAAACTTATCATTTTCTTTTCTTCTGAATAATTATATGATAATCTAAATGGATGGATGTAAACCTCTCGTGTCCCCTTTCTCGTGAACCGCATTGGTTTTCCTATTTCCGGGTTATCAATAATCTTAGAAATTTGTTTTAGAATTCTTTCTTTTAGTTCCCTATCTTTGATATGCTTTAGAGCATTAGTAAATCTTTTAGCATGCTCAATTTCATAAATTACTTTTTCGCCCATTTTTCTAGCTCTTTAAGAAATTTATCTGCAGGCATAGAAGTAAATTCTCCTCTTTCAATCTCTCTGTATGCTTCTTCAGTTCTCCTAGCAAATTCAAGGTCTTCCTCCATTTTTTTGTCTAATTCAGTTGCTTTTTTCATAATTATCTGTCCATTACTTCTTATTACAATCAACTTTTCCCCTTCCTTGATATCAGTTCTCATTTCAGCGGGTATTACAACCTGCCCCTTTGAACTCATTTTTGTTATAGCAATTTCCATATTTATCACCAAGTAAGATTAATCTTACATACTATATAAATCTTTCGTTTCTATGTAACCGTTTAGCTACTCCAGAACAATAATCAAAAAATAGTAGTTCTTATTACTAATTTTTGGGGGTTGGAGTGAGGAACGAATGGAAACCCCCA
>AQRL01000011.1 GCA_000402515.1 Nanoarchaeota archaeon SCGC AAA011-G17 | reverse complement strand
CTTTATGGAATGAGAAAGGAGTAATGATTAAGGAGACAATCATGTCTGTATTAGCAACATGGAATTTGAGGGGGCTCAATACCAACAGCATGCTTAGGGAAACCCTAAGCAGCTAAACGGTTACCTTNTCTTTAAGCATCTGCTTTACTGCTTTGAATATCCTATTCTTTGAAGTTTCATACAGGTCAGGATCATCCACTGAAAATGTTCTGTAAATATCCCCTTTTTTTGTATCTTTCAGCATAATGGAAAAAATTGTCTTTATTCCCCTAAAAGAAATAAAAAATTCAACACCCTCTTCCTTTCCCTTCATTTGCTTGGCTTTTAGTTCAGGAAGAAGTTTCAAGTACTCTTTTTTCTTTAATTCAATATAATCAACTATTGTTTCTGGGTCTGCTGCTCTATAGAACTTAACTTGCCCTTTCTTTATATAGGAAATCAAACCCTTAGAAATTAGCTTATTAATGGCATTATAGACTGATGAGCTCTGCAAATTGGATTTCTCAATAATCTTGCCTGCTTTGGTCTCCCCAAGTTCCAAAACTGTTAGAAATATTTTTACCTCAACCTGTGAAAGCCCGATGTTTTCCAATGCTGATATGTCCATAATATTCTCTTAATTTTGCATTATTTAAACTTTACTATTACTCTCCAATATTGTTGAGCAATCGTTTATATAACTCCCTGCCTGTTAGAAATTAGGAGGATAAAATGGCAAATAAAAAAATTATAAACTTCTTTGAATTTGAAATTAAAGATTTAAAAAAAGCAAAGATAGGAGACACTTTATCATTGTGTACATCAAGACAGGTCTATGTTGGAGAATGGAATTATAAAAATCCAGGTTTTGATGCCATTATATGTACTGTCCATTCATCTAAGAGTGATTTAGACAAATTTAGAGATAAAAAGGAACATCTATATCGAGGTGAAAGAGGAGGCACCTATGAGTTTTTTGAATATTCTTTAAAGGATTTGCACAAAGCCTATTTCCCAAATAGCGAAATGCCCTATCATAACAAAGCAGATTCTGATGGTTGTTTAAAGACTTTTTTTTATATGTCATTTAAAGAATTAATCAAAGAAAGGAAATTAACCCTTAAACATGAATCTCTTGAGATTAAGATAATGGATAAAAAATTGGTGAAGATTACAAATTAGAAATTAGGAGAATAAAATGGCAAATAAAAAAAGTTTGGAAGAGAAGTTAACATCTAGTGGAAAAGAAATTGTAGAAAACATGAGGAGATATCACAAGATAATAAGTGCGATAACAGAAGTAAATCGTTTTAGATATGCTTCTCACTTTTTGTCTGTTTGGCATTATTGTGGGTATTATTGTGAAGAGCACTATCTTACAGGAGTGCAAATGGTGAGGGGAAATTTGAGTGAATACTATAAAATACCCGAAGAATTTAGGAAATATCTCGATATAAATAAAGGAGACATTAAGAAGAATATAAGAAGGTGTGATGGGATATTAAATGAAGCGCGTAAAAGACAGGTATATCCCGGGTGGCCATCACCGGGAGCTATTTAGTATCTTATTTAAAATGAACCTAATAGAAAATGCAAGAATGTTTGCATCTAATCTGCATAATGGACAGTTTAGGGCAGATGGTAAGACTCCTTATATAAAACATCTAAAGGCAGTTGTAAATTTGCTTAAAGAAATTGGGATAACTGATGAAAATATTATTTGTGCAGCATGGTTGCATGATGTTATGGAAGACTGCAATATCCCCAAATCTAAAATCAAATCAAAGTTTAATTCTGAAATAGCCAGAATAGTATTTAATCTAACCAGAAATGTTGATAGAGAAGCATATAAAAAAAGAATAAAGAATGCAGACTATGCTGTCAAGATCATTAAACTGGCTGATGTAATCCACAATGTTTCTGAATTAAATAAAGGAGCAACTAAAAAGATGATTGAAAGGAAGTTAAAAGACTGTGATTCTTTCTATTTACCTCTTGCTAAATCTGTATCTCTAACATTTTATAGAAAACTAAAGAAAAATGTAGAAAAAATAAATAAAAGCTATGCCAAATTGGTCTGATATACTATAACTCTATGCTAAAAATCCTTAAATATTAGAATAACAATAAAAAATTATGCTGATTAATTTTGTTTATAATAATAAAGAATTAAAGATTGTAAAAAATGAAGAGCTAAAAGATTATCTTGATAAAAAAGACACATATTTGTGGATACGTGCATCCGATGTTTCTGATGAAGAATTAGCTATTTTAAAAGAAATGTTTAATATTCACCCAACTACAGTTGAGGATATTTTTTCTACACAGACCAGAGTTAAGTATGAAGAATTTGAGGAATACACCCTAATAATCTTCAAGGGGATAAAAGGAGCAAATGAGAATTCTATAGAAACACACAATATGTCATTTATTTTAGGAGAAAGTTTCCTTATAACTGTCAATGGCGAGAGTGAAACGATAGACAACCTTTCCAAAAACCAAAAAAGAGTTGAAAATCTTTTAAAAAAAGGACAAGGGTATATCTTACATAATATTCTGGACAAAGAGGTAGACAAGTATCTAAGGATAAAATCAAAAGCAGGGGAGGATTTGAAGAAAATAGAAAGGGAATTTATGGAAAATCAAAACAGAAAAATCCTACAAAAAATATTCTCAAAAGAATTAATTTTCCTTGAATTAAGACAGCTCTCTGAATCGATAACAGACCTATTCACTGATTTAACAAAACCTGCTGATAACTATATTAATAATGATTTAATTCCGTATTTCAGGGATATTTATGACCATACATTCAAAACAACAGAAGGCTATAAGTCAATGCTGGGAAGAATGAACGGCATGAAAAATATGTATTCTTCAATAATCACTATGAGAACAAATGAGGTTATGAGGTCCCTTACAATAATCATGGCTCTTATGATGCCTTTGACAATAATTACTGGTTTTTACGGGATGAATGTCAAACTGCCTCTGCAGGACAGCCCTTTTGCATCAGAACTTATACTCCTCATGATGATTTTTTTCTCAGCAATGATGATAATAATTTTAAGAAGAAGAGGATGGACTTCTGGCAGATATTAATTTTATTTCTTAGCTATTTTCCATAATAACTCAAAATGATTTCTATAGCTCTCTGCAATATGTTTGTTCTTTATAATAATAATTATTGGTTCCTCTTTAATCATATGAATACTCACTTTATCCCCAAAAATAGTGGTTGTTGCCTCACTTTTTATATCCAAAAATCTTGCCTCTATATTCTTCATTTCTAACATTCTATGTCCTTTTCCCTCCGGATTCATAATAATCCTTGCTTTATGTCCTATTTTACCCAATTCTTTGGTAATTCTAGGCAGTTCATACAAAACATCATAAGCTCTCCCAGTAGCTCCAAAAGAACAGAATGATTTCTCCTTAATTATCTCCTTCATTAAATTTCTTAGTCCTTCTATCCCTTCATAAATATTTATCTCATGTTCAGTTTCTTCTATTTTCTCTAATTTTTTTAGTTCTGGTATTAAATCTCTAATGAAGGTCTCTTTTTCTTTAATTTTATTTAATAAGTTGAAAGGATCAGAAGCTTGAAAATATTTTTTATGTTTTTTTATTAGATAAGAAACAAGACCCTTATTCACCAAATTATTAAGTATTTGATAAGTTAAAGTTCTATCCAACGCAACTTTCTTAGCTAGTTTCGAACCATTGATTGAATCAAGTTTAAGTAATTCTAAATAAACTTTAGCCTCATTGCCTGTAAGCCCTGCTTCTTTTAATTTTCCTTGTAAATCCATATATTTTTAGAGAAATATTTCTTTATAAATGTTGTTATTTTATCTTACAACATAAATTTATATACCCCTTTTTTGATAATCATAATATGAAAATAAAAATTAATAAAAAGGATTTGATGAACGGATTATTTATTTTATCTTTAATTCCATCTATTTATGCTTCTGGTTCAACAGTTCCAATCATTGGGAATTCTTTTATCTATAATCCGTTAAGATCATATCTAAAGGAGATTTATAAAAAGGGGCATCTTATTCCTGATTTTGAAAAAATTGAGTATGGTATAGTGATTGGGAAAGAGGAAATAATTCCAGAACTAATTTCCAATAGTAGTATTGGAGAAGATTCAGTTATACTATATCCCCTGCTCCCTCAAGAAGAAAAATTTTCTAATCTATACCTTGTGGAAAGAATAGTTTTTCGTCCATCTCAATTATCCAGAGATCCATCTGATATAGAACAATTTTGTAAAGTTGTTGATAACTATAATGGAATCATTAATTATTCTACAATTGATGATTATGTTAAAAAGAATTTTAAATTAAATAAAAAATAAATATTTTATAACGAAATGAAGAATTAATCTTCAAACAAAAACTGTTAGGTGAGATTATAGAGTTGAGTAGATATCATGAGGATGTACCAGGGGATTTAGAGGAGATTACAGAATATCTTAAAAATAGATAATTTACTTCTTTTTCACTTCCTTTTTCACTTCTTTCTTTTCTTCTTTCTTTGGAACTTCTTCCTTCTTTACAGCTTCCTTCTTCTCTTCTTTTCCAGCTGCTTCTTTCACTCCCTCTTTCTTAGGCTCTTCCTTTACTTCCTTCTTTGCTTCTTTTTCAGCTTCCTTCTTTGCTTCTTCAGCTGCCTTTGCTGCCTCTATTGCCTTCTGCCTTTCCTGGAACTGCTTTAAGTAATTCTGAAGCTCTTTAAATTTTTCAGATGGAGTTTCTGTTTCTTTTTTCTCAATTAAATGATTATATTTTCCCTGCTCTATATCTTTGTTAACTTCTTTTGAGGTTTTTGATTCAATCAGGCAGCCAAGAGAATTACATGAGCCAATAACTGATTTAACTGCTGATTTTAATGATTTGTCAAGCATTGAATCTTTTTTCATTAATGCTATCTTGATTATCTGCTCCATTGAAAGATTTGCCAGCTTATTTTTATTTGGAGTACCTGACCCCTTTTCCAGACCAAGCTCTTTTTTAATTAATTCTGAAACAGGAGGACTTCCTACTTCGACTTCAAATTCTTTTGTCTCTGTATCAACTGTGACCTTAACAGGAACTTTAACTCCTTTGAATGCCTCTGTTTTTTCATTGATTACTTTTAGAATATCCTGAACATTAACCTTTAATGGACCGAAGGCTTTACCCATTGTAGCACCCGCTGTTGCTTTTCCACCTTCCACCATAATTTCTACCTTTTCTTTACTCATTTTCTTTTTCTTCTGACTCTTCTTCTTTGTCTCTTCTTATAACCTTAACTGAATCCAATTTTACAGTTATTGGGATTGGAACAGCTGCTTCCAGCAACTCAACAATAACCTCTTCCTTCTGCTCATCTACTCGTGTTACTTTTGCTTTTTCTCTTTTGAATGGTCCTGAGATTATTTCAACAATATCATTCTTTTCAATATTCATCTGAACTTTTAATTGTTCTAATGTAGCTTCTATCTCCTTGTATTCAATCGGACTTGGAAGAATTCCTTTTGCATAAGGCACGCCATGGAAAGCCTCTTCAATAGCTTCTTTATTTTTTGCTTCTATGAAGATATAACCGCGCATTCCATGAGGATGAATAATTGCATAAACTTCCAGATGTTTTCTTTGAGCATTTGATGTAATAAAATCCATTACCTGGTCTTCACGATTTGCTGTTGTTCTTAGTGCAAATATTTTATTTTCCATTTTATATTTTACCTGCTGCGTTCCATACAAGTTTCCATAAGGTGAATATCAAAAAGCCAATAATCCCTATTATTGCAATACCTATTGCGGATATTTTGACTATTGCCTTGAATTCCTTGCCTGATGGCTTCTTTGTTATCTTAAAAACACGAATACACTCAGATACGAATGTTTTTAAACGAAACATTAAGTCGGACATTTTAAAAAAGTTAGAAGAAAAAGGGTTTATAAATGTTTTTATGGTCTTATCTTAAAGAAGTCTATGAAGAGTTTAATATCCTTTTTTCTCATGGCTTTTGTAAATATCTTGAATTCTTTATCATTCATACCTTTGTCATAACCACCACCGTACATATTTTCCATCTCTTTATGGAAGAAATTAGCCATTCTTTTGGCAAAACTCCAACCACTCATATCATAACAGTAAAGAATGCTTTCCAGGACCCACTGCTTTCTGAATTCATCATCTATATTTTTTACCTCTTTTTCTGCCTCGATTTCTATTTTTTTCGAAAGTGAATCATTTATTATTGACTTCAGGTACTTTTTCGGGCTTTCTATTGCCTGCTTTACGTGGACTAATTCGTGCTCTATAATCGGGATTAATGCAGGAACAGAGAGAAATTCCAGCCTGGCTTTATTCAGGAAAATCATAACTTCAAATCCCTGTTTTTTTGTTGCAGCTATAAGATTTGTCGAGCTCCATGAATCATAATCAAAGGGGAATATTTTTCTATCAAATAAGAAGTTAGAGGCAACTACGTAGATTTTCCAGTTCTGCTGGAAGGAATAGTTATCAATAATATTCTTCACATTTCTTTTGAAATTTTTTCTGTTGTCCTCCCAGAATTTGATTCTATTTTTTTCTAATTTTTTTCTAATTATATCAACCTGACCAAGAAATTCTTCCATATATATTAGGAGTAATAATAATATAAATAACTTCCTATTTAATCCACGAATTCTATGCCTAGTTCGCTTTCAAACTCTTTCTTTTTTTCCTGCTGGGCAACTCCCTTTTTTCTGCCGAATATTTGAGGAGAGGTTACTCCTGTGACTATGAGCATTACCCTTACGGTGTTTCTTAGATCTTCTGAGATTTGCGCACCCCATATTACTCTGGCATCTTCATCTAATCTTTCTGATACTGTTTCTATTACTCTTTTTGCTTCATCCAGTACCAAATCCGGACCACCAGAAACGTTGATTAGTGCACCTGAGGCACCTGATATGTCTACATCCAATAATGGGTTTTGTATTGCCTTCTCTACTGCCTCTATTGCCCTGTTTTCAGTGTCAGATTCTCCTACTCCAATCATCGCTACTCCCCCATCTGACATAATTGCCTTAATATCTGCGAAATCAAGGTTTACCAAGCCTGCTTTTGTTACTAACTCTGCAATACCTTTAACAGAATTTGTCAGTATTTCATCAGCAACCTTAAATGCTGTGTGCAATGGCAAGTCTGGCGCTAATTCTAGTAATTTATCATTTGGAATGACTATTAATGTATCAACAAACTTTTGTAATCTTTCAAGGCCAACAACTGCATTTTCATACCTTCTCTGGCCTTCTATAGCAAAGGGCATTGTTACAACACCCACGGTTAAAATCCCTGCTTTTTTTGTGATTTCTGCAACTACTGGTGCTGCTCCTGTACCTGTTCCACCACCCATTCCGCAGGTAATGAATACCATATCTGAATCCTGGATTGCTTTTTTTATATCCTGTTCATTTTCGTGTGCAGCATCTTCACCTATCTTTGGTATTGAGCCTGCACCAAGCCCCTTTGTCAGCTCTCTACCAATAAGAATTTTTACATCTGCATTTGTATAAAGAAGATCTTGAGCATCTGTGTTTATGGCAATGATTTCTACCCCTGAAATTCCAACTTCAGAAATTCTGTCTATTGTGTTTCCACCGCCACCGCCAACACCAATAACCTTTATTTTTGCTTTCTGCTTTGAAAGAAGCTCTTCCAATTCCTTATCAATTTCGCTTGTTTTGCTTTTTCCTTCTATAAATCTTGGACCATTGCTATCATAAGACCTTGCAGAAGCATTGCGAATAAATGAATCCATTATGTTTTAACCCCCTTAAGATATAATTAGAAAATCTTTCTGATATTTAAATATTATTCTTTTACAATAGTTACGTTTTTTAACTTAGTTAGTTCTTCTATTTTCCTGACTATTTCTTCTTTAAGCTTTTCATTAGGCAGAGATTTAGCTGTTATTTGGGCTGTATCTTCTTTTATTTCTACTTTTGGGTCTTTTAGTATAAATGAGATTAGTGATTCTATCTGACTTTTTTTGTCAGTAACTAACTTAGTTATTTTTATTGTATAGATTATGTTTTTACCTGCAAGGGGATGATTAAAATCTACAATTATTCTACCGCTTGTTACTGTCCTTACTGTCCCTACAAATCCATCTATGTTTACCTGCAAACTGGGGTATGGATTTATTTTTTGCTTTCTAAATGAAGAAGATGATAATATTCTCAGTAATTTAGGATTTTTTTTACCAAACGCCTTTTCCGGCGGTATTTCAATATCATATTCTTTGTTCAGCTCTTTGCTCTCTAATTGTTCATCCAAGCCAGGAATTATCTGCGACTGGCCAATACAAATTATTGTTGGACCATATTTTATATTGGGATTGTAAATTTTTTCTTTCTGAGCAATTTCTTTAGAGGTAGTATCAAATATCTGATTTGTTTCTTTTATTTTCCCGGTGTAGTCTATTTCAACAAAATCATTCTTTTTAATCATAATGTTTTTAGATTGAGAAGCTTTTTAAAGTTTTTGTGATTGAGTGGCTTAATGAACTGGAAAGATAATTTGGATAACAGCACAAGAAAGCATTTAGAGGCACAATTAAAAGAGACATTAAAAAATAAGAAAGCCATTTTAAATTCTAATGACAAGAAAAATGCCCAGATGTGGGTTGCTGTTGCTGGTTTATCTCAACAGGTGCTGGATTTAAGCCTGAGAATTAAATTTTTAGAGAAGGCTTTACAAGAGGCAATCGGAAAGAAAAGAGAAAACAAAGAGGATGTTAAAAAGATAATGGATAGTTTGTATAAATTTTAGAAACTTTTATAAATATAACACTCTGATTTTTGGCTTATGGCAGGAACTATCCAAGTTGAGATTAAGTCTATAAAGGTTGGAAGGTATATGATTATGAATGGTATAGCCTGCAAAATAACAAAGCTTGATTTTTCAAAACCGGGCAAACATGGGCATGCTAAGTTCAGAATTGAAGGAATAAGCCTGACTGATGGAACCAAACATATAGAAGTAATGCCCGGCCATGAAAAGGTTGACAGCCCAATCATAGACAAGAAATCTGCCCAGGTTCTAAGTGTTCATGAGAGTGTTGCTAATGTGATGGATGCTGAGACTTATGAGACATTTGACTTAAAGATACCTGAAGAATTAGTTGGAAAGGTTCATGAAGGGGATAATGTTTTATACTGGATAATTCTAGATGATAAGGTGTTAATGGAGGTAAAAGGTGGTTAAATTTCATGAGGCTGTTGCAAGAATGTTTCACAGAACCTTTGTTTGTAAGAAATGTAAAACCAAAAGAAAAGCTGATGTTGTTAAGGTTTTGCAAAAAAAGATCTCCTGTAGAAAATGCGGAGGAAAAAGTTTCAGGGTAATAAAAAGTAAAAAATGAACATTGATTTATTGCTTTTAGCAATATTAGGGGTGATGCTTTTAATCTTTTTCTTGTTAAATAAAAAAAATGTTGACCTACAAAAAATTATTTTTCCTGTACTTTATCTTGTTTTATACAGAACTAAAATCGGCTTAAATTTAATGGACAGAATTTCCAAGAAGTATCCTAGATTTATTAATTTCATTAGTATTGCTGGAATTTATTTTGGCTTTTTTGGGATGGCGCTTATATTTTATTTTTTGATAAAAGGAACATATAGTTTCTTATTCATTGGAGGACCACCCCCTGTTGCTCCATTATTCCCCGGTGTTAAACCTGCTGTGGGCATTCCAACCATAAGTTTTGTTCACTGGATTATTGCAATCTTTATTCTGGCAGGAGTTCATGAGTTCAGCCACGGCCTTGTTGCAAGATTACATAATATAAAGCTTAAGAGCTCTGGCTTTGCAGTATTCTCTATTTTACTTCCTATTGTTCCTGCTGCTTTTGTTGAGCCTGATGAAGAACAATTGAATAAAAAAAGTAAAAAAACACAACTGGCTGTTTTAGCCGCTGGTTCTTGGAGCAATTTTATTACCGCAGGCATTTTTATTCTTATTTCATTAGTTTTAATTACTCCTTTAGTGGGAATTAGTTCTTATAATGACGGCGTTGTTGTTGTCCAATTAGAAAAAGGGCTCCCTGCCTTTAATGCTGACATTGGGATTGGGGAGAAGATAGTGAAAATCAATGATTATGAGATTAAAACTGTTGATGATTTTATTCTTTCTATGAAAGAGATAAAACCCGGAGAAAAAATAAAAATGGAGACTGATAAAAAGGAATATAGCCTTGTTACTGTAAGCAGCCCTGACAGGGATAATGGATATTTGGGTGTTTCTGTCAGCCCTGAAAAAAAGGTTTTCAAAGAAGGGTTATGGTATTGGCCACAAATAATATCATGGTTTGGTGTTTTGATCAGCTGGATTATACTTGCTAATATTGGTGTTGGATTATTTAATCTATTGCCTTTAGGACCTGTTGACGGCGGAAGAATGTTTTTCTTAATGTCTATGATATTATTCAAGAATGATGAAGCTAAAGCCAAGAGATTATGGCTGATAGTCAGCTTCTTTTGCCTGGCTCTAATTGCTATAAGTATTTTACCCTGGATATATAATTTATTTTCTCCTCTCTTTACACCGATAATCTCTTTGTTCGGATAAAATGTTTGTAGATGTTCATGCCCATGATTGTAATAATGTTTCTAAAAATATTTTAGTAGTAAATAATGGGCTGGATTTAGAGAGCAACAAAAGATGTTTAGAACTAAAAAATAAAAATATTCGATGTGCAATGGGATTATATCCTTTAGAGGGGATTAAATTAAATGAAGATGGGATAGACGAGAATATTGATTTTATTAAACTACATAGAAATGATATAATTGCAATCGGCGAGATTGGACTGGATTTTAAATTTAATAAGGATAAAAGGCAGATAGATATTTTTAACAAAATGCTTGAACTAGCTGAAGAAATTAAAAAACCAGTTATTGTCCATTCCAGGGGAGCTGAAAAAGAGGTTTTGGATGTCTTAAAAAGATTTGATTTAAATGTTATTATGCATTGTTTCTCCGGCGATTTAAATTTAATCAATAAAAAATATTATTATTCTATTCCTGTCAGTGTTGTAGAAAGGAAATGGGTTCAGGAGTTGGCTAGAAAAGTTGATGTTAGCAGAATTTTAACTGAAAGTGACAGCCCTTATGTAATTTTTAAAAAAAGGAAAAGTAAGCCTGAAGATGTAAAAGAGGCCTTAAAAAAGATTTCTGAAATAAAAGAAATTAATTTAGAAAAAACAAAAAGTACAATATTTGCAAATTATAATCTTATTCTTCATGAATAATAACCAATCATAAACCCGGCTTCTACTGAGTCTACCTCATTATTATCTAATTTTTCTTGAATCTCTTCTTCTGTGAATTCCTCCTCATCGAATTTGTCCAGCTTGTTTTGAGATCTCATTTCCTTCACCCCCTATTTTATATTTTATTATAACAATCCTTAAATATATATACTTACTCTATATATTATATATTTGGTATATACCTGGCAT
>AQRL01000010.1 GCA_000402515.1 Nanoarchaeota archaeon SCGC AAA011-G17 | reverse complement strand
TCTGCCTGAATCTCCTTCTGCTCTTTGGAAAGCTCACTCTTCCTGTGAAGAAGCTCATGCGCTATTTCATGTATTATAGTATTTGTCTGCGTATTAATGCTCTCACTATCACTGATTGCTATCTCTCCTCCCTTGCTATAGCCGTACAGCCCATTTATCCCTAAATTGCTGAAATTGACCTTAATCTCTCTTTCTTTGCAGAAAGCTACAAGCTTCTCTAGGAAAACTTTGTAATTATCCCCTTCTATTGTAATCTTTATCTCTGGAAGCTCTTCTCCCTCTGTCTGGGAGATATCAAAGACACTTACTGGAAAGAAGGAGGCAATTTCCTCTTCTTCTTTATTCTTTCTTATATAAGGGGCAAGAATCTTTATTGCCTTTGCTCCCTTCTTTACTTTTCTGTTTAACAGCTGCCATGTCCTGAATCCAGATACTCTTTTTGCTGCAGGCAGGGCAAAATGTATCAATAGCTGGTTATGATAGCTGTACTGCCAGAATTTTGACATTGTTTCAAGATAGTTCTTAAAAAATTCTGACTTCTTGAAGTCATCTGTTTCTCTGGCTAATTCCTTTATATTAGCCTCAATTTCCTTTAGAAATTTGTTAGAGTTCATTTTGCTCCTCCAAACATTTCTCCGCAAATACTGCAGAAAACTAATTCTTCTGCAACTTCAAACTCACAATAGTGTTTTTCTTTCATTTTACATCTCCATGCTTATTTTTTGATAGAGGTGTCCTACAGTGAAGAGCTTATGAGATTTCAAGCGAAGCGACTTTCCCAAAGGAAATTTCAATAAAGCACTGAGCGTGCCTCTAAATGAGAAAAAGAAGGATGAGAGAGCTAAATGGGGAAAAATAGAAGGGAGTGAAGTGGGGAAGAAAGGAGAAGAGAATTCAGTATTTGTGGAAAGATTCTCTAAATACTACTAAATAAGGGTGATTAGATATTAGTAAGCATATAGTATAAATGAGTTATTAAAAGATTAAAGTTAATTCTTTTTTATTATTGTTTAATAGTGATAAACTTTTCTTATGCTTATAGTATAATTCAGTTAAGATAAATTAACTTATTCTTTTATTATTGTTTAGTGGTTGTTTAGTTTTTGTTAGTATATAGTATAAGTCGTGCCGACTTAAAGGCAGGAGAATACAAAATGGAAGAAGAACTACAAAAGGAAATGGAAGAATTAGAAACATTAGGTTATAGGATTAGAAGCAAGAAAGTAAAATATATCTATAACCATAATGAAGTTATAGGAAAAAAATTAGTGTTTGAGATAGAAAAGAAATCACTCATTAATCAGGAGGTGTAAAAATGAACATAGAAATATTAAGAGAAAAAATTTGGAAGTATAAAGAAGAAAATGAGGCTAAATTAATGAAGGAAAGGGAGGAGAATAAAAGAATAGAAGAAGAGGAAAAGAAGTTTTGGGAGAATGAGAGAAAATTAGCTAAAAAAAAGAAGATAATATATAGAGAAATTTTGCTCTGGGTGGATGAATTTGTAAAGACTGGGGAATTTAAAGACTTGTTTAGTATTATGGATGAGATTGTTTTATTTAGAAGTAATTGGGGGCATAAAAGAGAGAGCGATGGTGGTTGCTGGAGTGATTTAATCTTGGACAAGAAAGGCAGGTTAAGATATGAATCTGGGTATAAATGGATGCCTCATAGAGAAAAGATTGGGTTTAATTATGAAGTGTTTACATTTAAGTATCTAATGGGATTATATGAGTTTATTAGAAGTGGGAGGGTTTATGGAGAAATTTTATAAGAAAGGTTTAAAAGGGTTTAGAATATTATTTTAAAATATAGAAAAATGGCAAAGAAGAAAGAAGTAAATGTAAAATACGAGACAAAAACAAAAATAGTATTATCAGATAATGAAATTAGAGATATTACTAATTGTTTGAGGAAAGGAATTCCTTTACCTGAGAAATATAGATTTTTATTATTTGATGATAAAAGAGAAGTTGAGTTAGTTTGGAATGGCAAGTCAGAAGATGTTACAAATGTTGTCCTTCCTTTTCAAATAATTGAACAAATAGATGAACCAAGAATAGAGAAGATTAGCGGAGAAAAACAAGCTACTTTATTTGATGTGGATACTAGGGGAAGACAACTGCAGGGATGGACAAATAAACTTATTTGGGGGGATAATAAACTAATTCTTTCAAGTTTAAAGAATGGACCCTTAAGAGAAGAAATAGAAAAACAAGGCGGAATAAAATTAATTTATATTGATCCCCCATTTGATGTTGGAGCAGATTTTTCTATGAAAATTAATATTGGAGATGAAGAGTTTACAAAACAACCAAATGTTTTGGAAGAATTAGCATATAGAGATACATGGGGAAAAGGTGCTGATAGTTTTATTGCAATGATGTATGAAAGATTAATGTTAATGAGGGATTTGCTTGCCGAAGATGGAAGCATCTATGTTCATTGTGATTGGAGAGTAAAATCCTATTTAAGATTACTTCTAGATGAAATATTTGGTAAAGAAAATTTTAGGAATGAAATTATTTGGCATTATTTTATGGGTGGAAAATCTAAAAGATTTTTTGCGCAAAAACACGATACTATATTTTTCTATTCTAAATCCGATTCTTGGTTTTTTAGTGAAGAATCTTTAGAAACTGAGAGAATCTTACCTTATGTTCCATCATTAAAAAGTGAAAAAGGCATTGAAGAAATTCCTTGTCCTAATTGTAATCTGGGAACTGGTGTTTGGAAGAGTAAAGTAAAAATGGATGATGTCTGGGATATGTCTGGAGTTTTTAACATGTCAAAAGAATGGATAGATTATCCAACACAAAAGCCAGAAGCACTTATTAAAAGGATAATTGAGGCCTGTTCAAAAAAAGGCGACCTTATCTGTGATTTTTTTTGTGGTTCTGGTACTACCCTTTCAATTGCTGAAAAGCTTGGCAGAAAATGGATTGGTGCAGATTTAGGTAAATTTGCAATTCACACAACAAGAAAAAGAATGATTAATGTACAAAGGCAGCTAAAGAATGAAGGAAAAGATTTCAGGGCATTTGAGATATTAAATCTTGGAAAATACGAAAGACAGCATTATATTGGAGTTAATCCAAATCTTAGAGATGAAGAAAAACAAAAACAATTAGCTAAGAAAGAGGAAGAGTTTGTTAAATTAATTCTTCATGCTTATAGAGCAGAAAAGGTTGAAGGATTTAAAACATTTTCAGGGAAAAAACTTAATAGAATGGTGGTTATTGGACCAGTTGATTTACCTGTTGGAAGGTTATTTGTTGAAGAAGCAATTCAAGAAGCAATTGAAAAGAAAATAACAAAATTAGATGTTTTAGCGTTTGAATTTGAAATGGGTTTATTCCCACATATACAAGAAGAAGCAAAGGCCAGAGGTGTAGATTTAGCTCTAAAATATATTCCAAAAGATGTTTTTGATAAAAGGGCTGTTGAAAAAAATCAGATTGTTTTCAATGATGTCTCTTATATTGAGGTTAAACCACTCTACAAAGATAATTCAATAGCAATTGAACTAACAGATTTTTCAGTCTTTTATAATCAAGATTCTATAAAAAATGTTGAGGAGAATTTAAAGGATGGCGGAGATAAGATTTTAGTGGAAAATGGCAATATAATAAAAGTATCAAAAGATAAGGAAGGAATAATCAGAAGAGAAATTTTAACTAAAAAATGGACAGACTGGATTGATTATTGGGCGGTTGATTTCGATTTTGAAAGTAAAAAAGAAATAATCAAGATGGAAAAACAAAAAGATATAAAACAAACAGGAAAATTAGATTTGGAGGAGTATAAAAAAGAATATGAAGAGGTTTGGACAGGAGATTATATTTTTGAAAATGAATGGCAGTCATTTAGAACAAAAAAAAACAGAGAATTGGAATTAAAAACTCCTTTTAAAAAATTAGATTCTGGAAAAAGAAAAATTGCTATTAAAGTAGTTGATATTTTTGGAAATGATACTATGAAGATAATTGAGGTAAAGGGAGACAATAAATAATGGCACTTCACAAGGATTTTCCTAAATCCCCTTATGAAATAATTGATCCTTCTATCAGGTGGTTCCCTGCAGATGAAACTCTAAGAGATAAAGGTTATGAAAAACTTCTTCCTCCCTTGGTTGACAAAATAAGAAGAGAAGTTAAAAAATGGAGAGATTCTAATTATGATGGAGCAAGTGAAACAAGCAAAGCATTGTTGAAATGGTGGTTTAAAACAGAACATCCGATAGAAAATTCTGAAGGGGATATTTCTTTATTTAAGTATTATTTTGCTCAAAGAGAAGCTGTTGAGACTATTATTTATTTATATGAAATAGCAAAAATTGAAGATAAATGTGACTTATTAAGATTTGATAGTTCAGGAGTAATTTCTACTGGGATGTTTGCAGAAACTTGGAGAAGATTTGTAGTAAAGATGGCAACAGGTTCAGGAAAAACAAAAGTATTAAGTTTAGTTTTAGCTTGGAGCTACTTTCATAAATCATATGAAGAAGATTCTGATTTAGCAAGAAACTTCTTGATTATTACACCAAATATTATTGTTCTTGATAGAATAAGGACTGATTTTGATGGTCTGAGGATTTTTTATGAAGACCCAATTCTACCACCAAATGGTTTTGATGGGCAAAACTGGCAAGATGATTTTCAATTAACTTTACATATTCAAGATGATGCAAATGTTGTTAGAAAGACCGGAAATATTTTCTTAACAAATATTCATAGGGTCTTTGATAGCAGAACAAAAAATGCTTCATTTGATGATGAAAATACAACAGATTATTTTTTGGGGGATAAACCTGTTGGAGCTACAAATGAGTCTAAAGTTGACCTAAGTGAGATTGTAAGAGAAGTTGATGAATTAGTTATATTAAATGATGAAGCACATCATATACATGATGAAAGAATGGCTTGGTTTAAATCTATACAAGATATACATAATAGGTTATTACAAAAAGGAAGCAAATTATCATTACAAGTAGACACTACTGCTACCCCAAAACAAATTAGTGGAGCAATATTTGTTCAAACAGTTGTAGATTATCCTTTAGTTGAAGCAATATATCAGGATGTTGTAAAAAAGCCGATTGTTCCAGACTCTGCAAGTAGAGCAAAATTAAATGAAATAAAAAGTTCTAAATTTACAGAAAAATATAAAGATTTTATAAATTTAGGGTACCAGGAATGGAAAAAAGTTTATGAAGAACAATTAAAAGTTGGAAAAAAAGCAGTATTATTTATTATGACAGATGATACAAGAAATTGTGATGAAGTAAAAGAATATCTTGAAAATACTTATTCTGATCTTAAAGATGCAGTTTTAGTAATTCACACAAAAAATAATGGAGAAATCTTAGAGTCTGCAACAGGAAAGAATGAAAAAGAATTAAAAGAGCTTAGAAAAGCTGCTAACGAAATAGATAATCCAACCAACAAATATAAAGTAATTGTTTCTGTTATGATGTTAAAGGAAGGATGGGATGTAAAAAATGTAACAACCATTGTTGGCTTAAGAGCATATAAAGCTCCAAGTAATATTTTACCAGAACAAACTTTGGGGAGAGGATTAAGAAGGATGTATAGAGGACAAGATATAGAGGAGTATGTTAGTGTGATTGGGACTACTGCATTTATGGAATTTGTTGAATCTATTAAGAATGAGGGTGTTGAATTTGAAAGGAGAAGTATGGATCAGGAAACAGCCCCAAAATCTCCAATTGTAGTTGAAGTTGATCAGGAGAATAAAAAGAAAGATATAGATAAATTAAATATTGAAATCCCTGTTTTAACCCCAAGAATTTTTAGAGAATACAAAACTCTTTCTAATTTAGATATTTATAAATTTAAAAATAAAAAAGTTAAGATTAAGGAATTTTCAGAACAAGAGAAAAAAGAAATTGTTTTTAAATATGTTGTAAATAAAGAAGGTGATGAAGAAATCCATCACAAAACAGTGTTAGATGGAGATAATATGGTTAATTATCAAGGAGCAATAGGTTTCTTTACTCAAACTATTATGAAAGAACTTAGGTTAGTTAGTGGTTATGATATTTTATATGAAAAAGTTAAGTACTTTATTAAAGAAGAATTATTTGAAAGGGAGATTAATTTAGAGGATTTAAATATATTAAGGAATCTTTCTGAAGTAGAAGTTGTAAGAACTATAATAGAAACCTTCAAAAAAGAAATAAATGAATTGACTGTGCAAGATAAGGGAGAAGCAGAAATTAGGAATTATATTAAAATAAGCAAGTGCAGACCCTTTGTTACCAAAGATCAGGGATATATTGTTCCTAAGAAAAGCGTTTTTAACAAAATTATTGGAGATAGCCATCTTGAGTTAAGATTTGCTAATTTTTTAGAGAATTGTGATGATATAATTTCCTATGTTAAGAATTATTTTGGAGTGCATTTTAAAATAGACTATAAAAACTATGATGGAAATATTTCAGATTATTATCCTGATTTTGTTGTTAAAAAATCTGAAAATGAAATATTTATAGTAGAGACAAAAGGAATAGAAGATTTAGATGTTCCATTAAAAATGACAAGGTTAAAACAGTGGTGTGAAGATTTAAATAAAATCCAAAAAAAAATAAGATATAATTTTATTTATGTAGATGAAAATAGTTTTAATAAATATAATCCTTCCTCTTTTGAGGAATTAATTAAGGGTTTTATGGAGTATAAAAACTAAGCAGACTAAGCAGAATAGTATAAAAAATGAAGAAAGAAAATAGTATAGGATTATTTATTCTTAATGAAATATTGGGATATTATTTAATCCCTATAATAGTAGATTATACAACAACTAATAAGTTTTTAAATCCTTTTGTAGATATTATAGCTTTTTCTGGATGGACTATAATAAATGTTTATGCACTGATTAAACCATATTTGAAATAAAATAAGTATCATCTCTTTTTTCTCGTCCAACAAATTCTTATTTGTTTCTTAGAATAAATACTCACTTAACAATCTCTCTCAACTTATCAACAATCCAAACCATCCCTTCTGTATCCAAACAACAATATTTCAATAAACTCTCTCTTATCCTCTTCTTATCTCCTTTATTATTATAAGTTGTATTAAAGAATTCAACTGAAGCGGTTCCTCCCTCTCCAATATCCATTCCTTCATAACTCTTGCCGGTCAGAGCAGGCAATACTTTCTTGATAGAAGCACTCCCATGCTGTTTAGGATTATAATAACTAAATTCTCTGAATGGAACAAGCAAATCAATAATTCTTATTAAAACACCCTCAACCCATTTTTTATGCTCTGGAAAATACTCTCCTAATTCTTTTAGTCTGCCTGTTTCAAATGATTGATTATAAGCAATTACACTCCCAGAATCACCTAAAACCTTCTTTAAAGCTAAAATAAACTCTTTTCTCGGATCTCCATTCCCACCATAAAGAAATTCATAATGCTCAGGCTTATTTCCTTCTTTTCTAATAACATGCAAAGAAAACTGAAATGGAACATTAGAATAGGGCTTCAAGCCGTCAAACATTGGAATAGCAGTGGAAAATGTTTCAAAGTCAAGATAATGCAATGGATATTCTAATTTCTTCAGGAATTGCTTTACCTCATTTTTATCAACATGAACCTTTTTATGAATTTCACAATCCCTTTGTATGTCTTGCTTGTCATTTAATTTGATATTGTCAGGGATGTCTTTTATTGCTTCAACACCATTATCATAAAGCTCACAGCTCAATTTTCCTCCCCTATACAGGCAAAATACATGGTTTTCAGGAAGACTATCCCAGCAGTGGCATACAGGGCATTCATAAGGATCTTTGCACTGGTTGCCAATTGAAACTTTAGGAGATTTTTCAGAATTAATAATTTTAAACATTTCATCAATCCTTTCCTTAATGCCGTTAGTATGCTCTTCAACTTCTTTTGTAATATCTTCTTTGATAAATAATTTTTCAATATCTAATTCACCTTTCCTGATATATTCATTATTTAGGTGCATAAGAAAGCATTTTCCTATCTTAATCCCTTTATTTTCATAAACATATTTCTGGAAAGAAACATCATGGATATTTATGTCCTTGACTTGTGTTCCAGATTTAACCTCAATTATATCCCATTTATTTTTATCAGGAAATAAGATATCTGCCCTTGAAAAACAATCTTTAAACTCAAAGCCAGCCTCAAATAATAGCTTTTTCTTCTTTAAGGCATTTTCAGAATCTTCAAGATTCAGAATCTTCAAGATTTTTAAGGTAATCCTTAGTCTGCAAGTCAATGCCATCTGGGAATAGTTTTTTAGCCATCTGCCCTGTTTCTTCTCCCTGCTTGAATTTGAATTCATCTGCTAAACTAGCTTCTGGAATCTTATCTTTCTCATGAAAAATAGTCCATAGATATTTAGGGCACTGTAGTCCTACAATGTATTTTGATTTTGTTAATATGGTCATTTTTTAAAATTTAACCCCATATTCTTCAATCTCTGATTCGCAAACATTCATAATTAACTCTCCATCTGATAATCTCTTATTTATCTTATTAAGAATAGCTGTCTTTTCCTTTTGAGAAGCATCCTTTAATGAAAATCTTACTGGTTCTGGTAATTCTTCAAATTTTTTAAATTTCATTATAAATTTTCTTAATTGAATAGTTTTAATGATTCATCAATTAATATCTGTGTTCTCTTTTCTATATCTTCAATAGTCCATTTATCCTTCTTTGATAGGGAATATATTTCGTTATTAAGATACAGTTTATTTTTATACCCAATCGCTTTTCCACTTTTATCTTTTCTATCTCTTTTCTTATCAAAAGAGAGATTAGATAAATTAGAATTATATCCTGTCAAAGTTAAATTACCTAATTTGTGAACATATCTTTCTTGTAATCTTTTTGCTTCTTCTTTATCTCCATTTGCTATCATTTTTATCCAATCTGATGGAATTCTTTCTCCTTCTGGAAATATATGTTCTATTGTAAAAATATATTTACCCTTTTCATCTTTTTTCCAAAGGTCTCTTTCATCATCCTTTGTAAAGTTTTTTTCTTCTATTTTACATAATATATATCTGGCTGCCTCAGTATTGATATCATAAATGTCACTTTCTAATTTCTCTCTGAATATTTCATTACTAGCATATCTTTCTGGATTTATTAAAAAATTCTTTATTATTTCAAACTTAATATTTTTTTTATTTTTTTCACATTCTTCAATTAATCCTATGAAAATATTATCTAAGTTTCTTGTTGCTGGATAATCAGTTAGATTCCTTCTAACAAAATATTTACTCAAAAATGATATTGTTTCCTTGATTAATTCCCTTTTATCCTTAAATTCCGTTACTAAATAAGTAAGAAATATATAAGCTGGTGCCCCACTAATATGTAAAAGGTCATTAAGCTCTTTATACAATTTATCATCAGTATCAGGATTAATAAACCCTCCATAAGTCACTGATTTATTATAAAGGTCTTTTAGCAGTACGGATGCATCTCTTTTTATTAATTGTTCATAAATATTTATTAAATTAGATTTTGTTGCCTTTCCTTCTTTGATTTTAACTTTGATACCATCATTATGTTTAAATGCATTGTAATAATGTCTTAGAAATCTTTCTTGGATTTTTGGGTCATCTGTTAAATTCTCTAAGATTGTTGACCATTCATCAAAGGCATCATCAACTGTTTTAGACCCATTTTTTTCAAGAGTAGCAAGAAGGCTATTTTTTATTAAATCTATTGCAGACAAAGGTACACCACGATTGTTTATGCTTTCAAAAAGGATAAATGCATCTGAATTATTATTTACTTCTATCTTGATTATGTGTGAAGAATTTATTTTATCCAACAACTTTTTAACATCTTCAATTTTCATATCTTCTAATTTTGTTGAAAAGAATGAGAATGCCCTATATAAACGCCTGTTACCTAAATTCTTTGGTTTTCCCTCTTTGGATTCTAATATTTGTGATTCTTCTAATATTTCTTTATAATCTTCAAAATTGTTGCTTTGATAAGAAAGCTCTAATTTCGTTTCTTTAGGTCGTTTCTTTTGAACAAGCCTATATTTTAAGTTTATTAGTTCTGATTTAAATTCATCATCCATTTTGCTTTCTATCATTAATCTAGAATAAATTGCAGCAAATAAAAGGGAGATAGTAGTTAATCTTTGTTGACCATCTATTATTTCTAATATTGGACTAAGAAGAGTATCAGTAGTTTTACTTACACAAATTATTGATCCCAAAAAAGGACCTTCTCCAGAATCATTTTCACCATATATATCGTTGAATATGTCTTCCCAATTTTCTTTTCCCCAACTAAATTCCCTTTGATATTTAGGTATTAAATATTTTATATTTGATTCTGTGGAAAATAATTCGTGTAATGGTATGTCCTTTGCTGACTGAATCATACCCTTGTCAAATCTCTTAATTTTAAAAAGTTATCTATTAGTGATTTTAGAACTATATAGTCTAGATAATTAGAAGTATAGTATCACCTCTTTTTTTCTCTTTACTCTTTTTTACCTTCCAATACTTTCTTTAAGTAAGTTACTGGCTTGATGTCAGTAATCACTGTTCTATGGATTATCCATTTCTTATCTTCGCTTAGTGTTACTGAACTCTCCAGTATTGGTTGCTTATTCAGCTGCTCTACTTTTACTTTGCTTAGCTCTTCCATTGTTAATACCCCCTTCAGTTATTAGCTGAACATGATGCTGTTATATGTGCGGAAATAAAGGGCTGTAATGCCCAAATTCCATTTCCACACGGCTTGTAGCCCCAAAATCGCTTACGGAAATTTTGGGGGATTTTTGAGATATTCTTGAAGTTTTTCTTTTATGTTCCATCTTGCATATGTTTTTCCAAATCTTGCATATTTTGTTGTTAAATTTTTATCCGTCACCACAAAAAACCAATTTTCTCCAAATTCTTCATTTAATTGAATTAC
>AQRL01000009.1 GCA_000402515.1 Nanoarchaeota archaeon SCGC AAA011-G17 | reverse complement strand
CAGATATTTTAATGGAAGTCAGAACACAGATTATCAGCCCTAAGAATGGTGTTAATATTATTACTTCTATTCAGGATTCTATAACTGGGAATTATCTTCTTACAAAATTAATGAATATGAAAAGAGAAAAGGCGATTGAGTTATTATCCAGTGTCGGCTGCGATGACTTTAAAAAATTAAAAGGAAAAAATGTTGACGGCAAGCAGATATTCAGCTGTTTGCTGCCAGATGACTTTGATTTCATTGGCCAGTCAAAAAATGATGGGGAAGAAGTTTCGATTGAAAATGGAAATTTAGTTTCTGGAGTTATAGATCATACTATGATTGGAGATGGTGGCGGAGCAGTTATAAGAAGCTTATATGCAAAATATGGCGCTGAACAAACATTAGAAATAATGTGGAAGATATCCCAGTTAGGAATAAAGATTATGTTGAGTAATGGTTTTACAACCGGCATCTCTGATACTGATTTAAGTGATGGTATCAAAAAAGAAATTAATGTTTTAATTGAAGAGGGAATAGTTAAAATTGATGAATTAATTACCCAATATAGGGAAGGAAAATTAGATGCTTTCCCAGGAAAAACAATTAATGAAACACTTGAGTTAAAAATTATAGAACTATTAAGCAAGGTAAGAAATAAAATCGGTAAATTAGTTACTGATAACAGCAATCCTGAGAATCCTTCAATTATTATGGCAGTTTCTGGTGCAAGAGGAAGTTCTCTGAATTTAACACAGAATGCTGCTATGGTAGGACAACAGTCCTTAGTTGGCCAGAGGATAAACAGGGGATTTTATGGAAGAACATTACCATATTTCAAAAAAGGAGATTTGGGTGCAAATGCCCACGGCTTTATCAGGAATAGTTATAAGTCCGGGTTGAATCCATTTGAATTTTTCTTCCATGCAATGACTGGTAGAGACAGCTTAATGGACACTGCATTAAGGACCCCTAAATCCGGTTATTTATACAGAAGATTAAGCAGCGCTTTACAGGATTTAAAGATTGAATATGACGGAACTGTAAGGGGAGCTGATAATTCAATTATCCAGTTTGCTTACGGCGGAGATAATATTGATGTTTCAAAGAGTGAGGGTGGAACTATAAATGTCAAAAAAATTATCAGGGAGATTTTAAAATGAGCGAGATATTAAATGATTATAAGGAGCTAATCCCTGATAAGATTCTTAATGATATAAGAGAAGAGATTAAAGATAAAAAGGTTAGTCAGGCTAAACTAAAAGAAATTCTTGAAAGAACAAAAAAAGAATATGAAGATTCATTAATCAGCCCTGGGGAATGCATTGGAATAATTACTGCTGAGAGCTTTGGAGAACCTGGTACTCAAATGTCTATTGCAAATAATGAAAAAATAATTATAAAGAACAAAGACAGAATAAAAATAGTTGAGATTGGCAAGTTTGTTGATGAGTTTATGAAAAAATACGGATTTATGAAATTCAACGACTCTGATGTGTTGCCATTAGAAGATGAGATTTATGTTCCAAGCCTGGATAAAGAGGAAAAAGTTGAATGGAAGAAAGTTGTTGAAATAAGCAGGCATAAGACAAATAAAAAATTATTGAAATTAATAACAATGTCTGGAAGAAGCATTACCGCTACCGACAACCATTCTTTTGTTACAAGAAAAGGAAATGAAGTAATCCCAATTGTTGGCAGGGAATTAAGTATTGGAGATAGGATTCCTGTTATAAAATATCTGCCTGAGAATTGCATTGAGGAAATAGATTTGATGGATTATATCACTAAGGGGTCAAGATTTCTACTTATGGAAGAGGATGGTTTCTTGATAAGGGAAGGAACCATTTCTAAACCATTACCAAGAAAATTAAAATTAGACCAAAGATTTGGATGGTTTATTGGGGCTTATTTAGCAGAAGGAAATGCAACAAATGGTCAAGTAAATATTTCTAATATGGATGATTTTTTTATGAATAATGTAAAACTATTTTTGAGCAAGTTACTTTTAGATTATAAGGAAGTATACCACCAGAGGGGATTTTCATTATCAAGAGACTTGAAGATAAACTCCTCTTTATTAGCCAGCTTCCTTTTAAATACATGCAAGACTGGCTCAAGGAATAAAGTTGTTCCTGATTTTTGTTTTAGCGCAGATGAAAATTTTGTTTCTGGATTATTAAGAGGTTATTTTGATGGGGACGGCAATGTTCATCTTAGTAGGAAGATGATAAGAGTTTCAACTAATTCTGAAGAGCTGTGCAAGGGAATCTCCTTATTATTAACTAGGTTTAAAATATTCAGCCATAAGATTAGAACAAAAGGGCAGTATGGATTATTGATACCATATAAATATGCTCCTTTATTCCTGGAAAAGATAGGCTCTGATATTTATTACAAGAGAAAGAATTTAGAAAAACTGGCTGAAGAGGCTAAGAAGATAGTGGATAAATCACAGGATTATACTGATATGATTTCAGGGTTTGATAGTCTTCTTTATGACACAGCTAAAAAGTTAGGAGTAAGCCTCAGAGAGATAAACAGCTTTACAAAGAGGCAAAAAATAGGAAGAGAAACACTATTCAGATGGATTAAAAAGTTTGAGAACTTAGCCAAAGAAAAAAATGTTGATGTAAAGAATGAATTGGAAATTATGAGAAGGATGTTCTATTCGGATGTTGTTTGGGATGCAATAGAAAAAATAGAATATATTGATAATAATGAATATGTTTATGATTTAAGTGTCCCTGGCTTGGAAACATTTACAACCTTTGACGGGATTATAACGCATAATACATTAAATGTTAAGCACTTTGCAGGTGTTGCAGAGATGCAGGTCACATTAGGATTACCAAGATTAATAGAGATATTTGATGCCAGAAGAGAGCCAAGCACTCCAACAATGGAGATTTATCTTAAAAAGGATTATGCCAAGGATGTTGATTCTGTCAAGAAGATTGCATTCAGCATTAAAGAAACTTTGTTCAATGAATTAGTCAGTGAATTCAGCATTGATATTATGAAGATGCAGGTAATCGCAACACTAAACAAGAGCAAAATGAAGGATATGGGGATTACGCCTGCCTATCTTGTTAAGGCTCTTGGTGATGTATTAAAGAGCATAAATATAAAAGATAAAGAGGGAGAGATCAGCCTTGAGTATAAAACCAAAGAGCATACATTAAATGATGTTTATCTATTAAAGGAAAAGGCAAAAAACGCTTTTGTAAGAGGGATTAAGGGGGTTACACATGTCTTACCAAAAAGACAGGGGAATGAATTTGTCATATTGACATCCGGGTCAAATCTTGCTGATGTATTTGAAATGAAAGAGGTTGATGAGACAAGAACAGTAACTAATGATATTTTTGAGATCAGGGCAGTGCTGGGAATTGAGGCTGCCAGACAATCAATTATGAATGAGAGCCTAAATGTTATGGAAAACCAGGGATTAGATATTGATATAAGACATATAATGTTTATTGCAGATATAATGACAAACAAAGAGGTTGTTAAAGGAATCACAAGAAGTGGAATTACCGGAGAAAAGGAAAGTGTATTGGCAAGGGCAAGCTTTGAAACTCCATTAAAGCACTTATTTAACGCAGCCTTGGTCGGAGAGATTGATAAGTTAAGCTCTGTTGTTGAGAATGTTATGCTAAACCAGCCAGTCCCTCTTGGAACAGGGTTGCCTGGTTTACTTGCTAAAATGAAGGAGAAGGAAAAATGAGCAGATTAACAGATGCATTAAAAAGTGAAAAAATTATTTTTGGAGAAGAAAGGATTTTGAAGTTGTTAAAATTAGGAAAAGTAAAAGTAGTTTTTCTTGCCAGTAATGTTAAGAAAGATGTTGAAAATGAGGTTGATAATTTAGCAAAATTGAGCAAAGTAGAGGTTGTTAAACTGACTATACCTAATAATGAGGTTGGTGTAATCTGCAAGAAGCCCTTTTCTATTAGTGTATTAGGTACTGAACACTAATTTAAAAGATTTAGTGAATGTTCTGCTAAGTCGAGAAGTTAGGTTAAGCAACCAAAAGATTTATAAACTGTATAGTAGTAATATTTATTATGGAAAATAAAGATGAGTCAAATTTGGAGAGAAAAGTTAACACTTTTGAAATAGTTAAATATTTAGGGTTACATATGGGAAAATGTTTTATTCCAGTTATCGGAGATAAAATGGTACATAGACAGGCAAATGAAGGAAGAAAACAAAAAGATATATTTACTCCAAAAATTTTTATGACATTTGCGGAAATTGGATTCTATGGAGCCAAATATTATATTTTATATTCATTAGGAAGTAAGTTGTATAATTTGACCAAAGATTTTTTTTAATAATTGGCGTTTTTTAGAAATTTTAGGAATAGCAACATTAATAAATGGGTTTTTTATTAAACTGTTAATGATGATTTTAAAGATGACATACGAACTATGCTATAGCAGGATTTATGCTGTTTCTTAAGATGAAAAATATTTATGATGCTAATATGATGGGCTATATTAATTTATTTGAAACAATGTCTAGAGTTAAGGTTAAGGATGCCTATATCAGAGAGGGAACTATTGTTTTTATAATTGAAGAGAATGGGTTGAGAAAGGCATTGGGCAGAAATGGGAGTAATATAAAAAGATTAGTTGAAATGATTAAAAAGAAGATTAAACTGATTGAATTTAATCCGGATGTTGAAAAATTTATAAGAAATTTTATTTATCCTTCTGAAGCTGAAGAGATAAAAAATGAGGACGGAATTATTAAAATTAAGGCTGCCGGGTCAAAAACAAAAGGTTTATTAATAGGGAGAGAGAGCAAAAATTTAAAAGAGATGAAAAATATTGTAGGAAGATATTTTAGTGTTAAAAATATTATAATTGTTTAAAGATGGCAAATAAAGGCAGAGGGTTGGGGGCAGGAAGAAAATTAAAATCAAGAAGAGCCAAGCTTAGATTGAATTCCCAAAAATACAAGAGAAAAAAATTTAATTTAAAAGCTAAATCAGATCCATTAAGGGGAGCATCTCAGGCAAAAGGCATTGTTCTTAGCAAGTTCCAAAGAGAAGCTAAACAGCCAAATTCAGCGATGAGAAAGTGCGTCAGAGTACAACTGACTAAAAATGGAAAAAAGGTTGGTGCTTTTGTCCCTGGTAATTTAGCTAGCAAGTTTATAGATGAGCATGATGAGGTTATTATAGAGTGTATCGGCGGAAAACAGGGAAGAGCAAAGGGAGATATTTCAGGTATCAGATGGCAGGTTATAAAAGTCAATGACCAGAGCCTTAATGCTTTATGGAGAGGAAAAATAGAGAAGGGTAGAAGATAAAATGGATTATCAATTAATTACTGTAGGGGTAATAGGTGTTTCTGGTATAACTTATCTTACTTATTTAAATCATAAATATAAAAAAATAAAAGATAAATTTTATAATGAGCGTGCACCAGAATTAGTAGCCTCAGCAGAAAGATTAGAATCAAGAGTTAAAGAAACATTTCAAGACGCACTTAACAAAATAGATGATATAGAGAAGGGTGAAATATGAAGCTTTTTGACAAGTGGGATACAAATATTGAAATTAAAGACCCTGGTCTTAAGAATTCTATTAATCTGAGGCCACTATTAGTTCCAAGAACAGGCGGAAGAACTGTCAAGACAAGATTTCATAATTCCCAGATAAATATTGTTGAGAGGCTTATTAATAGATTAATGGTTGTCGGCCATAAGGGTAAAAAACACAAAAATAGCAGCGGAAGAAATACCGGCAAGGCATTTATGATTTATAGAATGGTAAGGGATGCTTTTGTAAAGATTGAAGAGAAAACCAAGAAAAATCCTATAGAGGTTTTAGTCAAGGCTTTAGAGAATGCTGCTCCAAGAGAAGAAATTACAACAATAGAATACGGCGGGGCAAGATACCCAAAGGCAGTTGACTGCTCTCCACAGAGAAGAGTTGACATAGCTTTGAAAAATTTATCACAGGGAGTATATGCAAAATGCTTTAACAAAAAAGTCAGTGCAGTTAATGCTCTTGTCAATGAAATAATGGATGCTTATAATATAAACAGCAACAGTAATGCTATTTCAAAGAAATTTGAGTTAGAAAGACAGGCTGATTCCAGCAGATAAATTTAAATCTTAATAATATAATTCAGAGGTGATAAAATGGCTTGCTGCTGCGGAAAGAAAAAAAAAAATAGAAATTCTATAATATAAATAGGCTGGTGTTTGGTAAAAAAATTAATTATTTTATCTTAATTCTTTGGAGCATTTGTTTCTAGATAGTTATATGACCTAAAGTCTATTTCAATGAAGTCAGAACTTACTTTTATTGAGTCTTTAGTGGATAGTGCATGTGGATTTTTTAATATGGTATCAATACTATATAATTTATAATGCTTAAATCCTTTTTCTGTTAAGTAGTATTCTGTAACGCCGTAAATAGAACAAATCTTATTTATAATTTTCGTCTTTGGATTTATTTTGGTACAATCAATAGAGTAGTATATCATTGTCTTAATATCCCTGATTGATGGACAAGCCTCTTCATACCACTCAAAAATATTTCCTAAATAATTTTCATTTTCTTTGTACTGCTCTTCTTCATTTTTTGATTCAGTTACTTCCATTTCTTTTTCTTGGACTTCTCTTTCTAGTGATTTATGTGTTGGATGTAGATGATAAAGAAATATGTTATTATTTTCCCTGCTTAATTCCTCCTCATAATTTATATCTCTGTAAAGGGTAGATTCGTAGAAATTTTTATGATTTATTATTTTTTCATTATACCCTGTTTCATGCCATTCTTTTTTTTTTAAGTAAATAAGCCCAGGCTTCTTCATATTTAGCAGTATCCGCCAGATTCTTTATGTCTTTTATCCCTTCAATTTCATTTTTTTTAATAACTGTACGCACCTTGTTTTCTCTATTGACAACAAGAGCAGGGATATATTCAATTTTTTTTGAACTAGCCAATGTATCAGGAAGTGCTGCTTTGTTTATTATAAGAACTAGGTCATTTTTTGGAGGCATATTTTTTTCCGGCAGTTTGGTGTCTGCAAAATAGATTGCTGCAAGGAAAGCACTAAGCTTAATTATAGATGACAGGCTTATTCTGGGGAACATAATTATAGAATTAAACAATTCTTTTTAAATTTATACCTCTTGGAATAACTATTTTATCCTTATTACTTCCAAATTCTTTGGAGCATTTGTTTCTACATTATACATTTTATGCAGGGAAGATGCCAGATCCAAGCAACGAGAATTTTCTCCATGAACTATAATGATTTTCTTCGGTTTTGGGCTTAGATTATCAATGAATTTAATAAGTTCTCCACGCCCTGCATGACCTGAAAGCCCTTCTAAACTTACTACCTCGAGCCTTACCGGAACAATCTCCTGTTTTCCACCTTCACCTGTCATTGTTATTTCTTTTTCTCCTCTCTGGATTCTGCTACCCAAGGCTCCTTCCCCCTGATAGGAAACAAAAACAATAGTATTTTTTGGGTTGTCTGCAAGCTCTCTGAAATACTCCACTGATGCACCACCTGTCATCATACCCGATGTTGCCAGAATAATACACGGGCCTTCTTCTTCAATAATCTGCTTTCTTTCTTCCGCAGAGCCCACTCTTTTGAATATTTCTGACAAGAATGGATTGTTATCACGGTGGAAGATTGCTTTTTTGATATTAAGATTAAGATAATCCGGGTAGGTTGTATGTATGGCTGTAACATCCCAGACCATTCCCTGGATATAAACTGGGACTGTCGGGATTTCCTTCTTTTCAATCAAGTCATGAACAATAAGCATTAATTCCTGGGCACGGCCTACTCCAAGAACTGGAATAAGTATTTTTCCATTTCTCTCTATTGTTCTTTTTATTGTAGCTGCCAATATTTGCTCTGAATCTTTTCTTGGCGGCAGGACATTGTCTTTACCACCATAGGTTGCTTCTATCATAAGTGTTTCTAATCTTGGGAATTGAGTTACTGCTGCCTCCAGCAATCTTGTTTTTATTTCTTTAAGGTCTCCTGTGTATAGGAAGTTATGCAGACCATTGCCAATATGAAGATGGGCCATTGCGCTTCCCAATGTATGTCCTGCATTGTATAAAGTTAGACGAACATCAGGGGTTATATCACAAACTTCTTCATAATTAACACAGATTGTGTGCTTTACCATTTCTTTTACATCTGTAGATGAGTAAAGTGGATTTTTTGCTTCTTTGAATGAAACACCAATTAAATCTAAAGCTAATAGTGCTGCTATATCCCTTGTTGGTGCTGTGCAGTAAACAGGGCCGCGATAGCCCATCTTAAATAAATAGGGAATTAAACCAGAATGATCCAAATGAGGATGAGTAAGAATAATTGCATCGAGCTCATTAATATTAAATTCCGGCGCTTCAAAATGAGGATAAGCATTTTTGTCATTTGCAGTTACGTCCATTCCACAATCTAATAATATTCTTGATTCTGGTGTTTGCAATAAGAAGCAGGACCTTCCTACCTGACGTGCTCCACCCAAGAAAGAAATTCTTATCCATTCGCTCTTTTTATCGCGTATCCAGCCAGAATAGATCCTTTCTCCAACTTTATTAAGGAATTTTTTCCTGTAATCATTATTTTCATAAAGAACATTACGGATGTTCTCAATCATTTTAGAGCGGATAGCAGGGATTCTTTTAACCAAAGGAACCCATAATGTCTGTTTTTTTATTTCTTTTAGAGTTTCTCCTGATTTTCCAATTGCAATGCCTGGCTTTTCTGCCTCTATTATTACTCTTGACCTTTGCGGATCAAATGTAATATTAAGGGTTCCTGCTTCTGATGGTATAATTTTTCTGATTAATTCCTCTGCCTTTTCCATATCCATTGTCATTGACGGGTCTGGACGCACCTCTACTCTTTTTTTTATAGAGTCAACTATACGTTTTATTACTCCATTATTATCCAGGAAGAATTCTCTAGATTTTGTATATAGTACTATATTTGCACCCTCAAAACAAGAATCTGATATCTGGGCTTGTTCTGGAATATTTTTTAGTACTTCTTTTAATATGTCTGCCATTCTTTATTTTTTTAATTAGTTAGAAATTATAATTTGTTATTGAGTTCCTTTTGTAGTACAAATTTCACACCTTCTTTTGTTACAGTAAGAACGTCTATCCCATCACCAGAATTCATATCTCTCTGGATTGCTGCATTTATACATTTTACAGCCAATTGGATACCTTCCTGTATTGATAAATCCTTTTTCCATAATGTTTCTAAAACCCCATATGCCATGACTGATCCTGAACCTGAAGATAAAAAGTCTATGCAATCAGATAATGAGCCATCCGGGTAAATATCAAATATATGGAAGCCTTTTTCATCCTTTCCCGCCAAGATAAAGTGTGATATTCCTGGTATCATGGAAGGCCTTCTGATATTATGATAAACAATGCCTGATAATAGATTGGCTGCCTCTTTTGTTGTTGACTGCCTTTCTTTTCTTATCTCTAAAAGACGTATTTCTGCACTGACTAGTTTTATTATTAATTGGGCATCTGATGCTACCCCTGCGATTGTTACTGCCATATTATCTGTTAATTTATGGACTTTTTTTGCTCTCTTATCTACTATAATCCCGCCACCTGCTCTTTTATCAGCGGCTAATACCAAACCGTCTTTACAAACAATACCAACGGTTGTTGTTCCTAGACTTAGCTCTTTTTGTTCCATAAGAATTCAAAAATAATTATAATTCAAGTAGTATTTAAATGTTTTGGTTTCTGTGATTGTGTGCTCTGAAGTGACATATGTCACCACATTAGCAGCAGTTTAAATTTAGTAATCTTAACGTCTATAATTAATTCTGAGCCTTATTTT
>AQRL01000008.1 GCA_000402515.1 Nanoarchaeota archaeon SCGC AAA011-G17 | reverse complement strand
TTATCACGCAAAGAGTTCAAATTTATTGCAAGGCAATAAATCATAATCTTGATATGATTAAAATTTATTTATTCAAGACTTTTTCTACATCGCCTTTTTGTTGGAAAGGTTTTTAAACAAATAAATTTTACCTGTTGTATGAGAAAAAAGAGGGAGAAGAATTACAGATTATTAGGGCTTAATCCGTATTCGCGTATTGGGTATTTTTTAAAGGATATGGACTCTAAAACAAAAAATGTTAAGATAGAGGACAAAAACAGGTTAGACCAGCTATGGAACAGGTTCAAGCATGCTGAGTATAAATTAAGAACTTTAAAAACTGCGAGATTAATTGCTTTTATATTACTTTATTCATCTATTGTCTCTGCTATCAGCTCAACATTTTTAGCAGGATATTTGAGGGATTTTACGACTACTGTTTTGGAGCTTTCAGGCATTATTGGAAGCACTTTTTTTGTAATCATTGTAGCAGTAACATCCAAATTTGTAGAGATGTATCTGGGAGATATTTATGTTTTGAGCGCTAAGATGATAGCAATATATACAAAATATGAAAAATGATAATATCAATTAAAGAAATAATATATTTCATTGTAATTAGCCTGGCTTTGGGTTATATATTCAGCGGTCTATTCAGTTATAGAATCAAAACTGTTTATCATATGATGAATCCCAGAAGGTTTGATGTCAGGGATTTTTATTTTGCTGTTTTAGTTGCTGCTCCTGCCATTATTCTGCATGAGCTTGGGCATAAGTTTACTGCAATGGCGTTTGGCTTCAGTGCAAGTTTTGAGGTTTTTTGGTTTGGATTGGCATTAGGAGTATTTTTGAAGTTAATCAGCAGCCCTTTTTTGATTCTTGCTCCTGCTTATGTTACTTTTCCAATTTTAGGGATGAGTGATATACAGTATAGGCTGGTTGCGTTTGCAGGTCCTGCTGTTAATCTGATATTGTTTTTGGTTGCTTTGATTATGCTTAGAAATACTGAAAAGAAGAGCAGAAAAGAGGTTGCTTTCTGGGCATTTACAAAAAAACTGAACTTATTGTTGTTTATATTTAATATGATTCCATTTGGGCCTTTAGATGGAGCCAAGGTTATTTTTGGATTGGGATAGAATTTAATTATCCAACCTTCTTGTTTTAATTTTAGTCCATTTTTTTACTTTTTTACATCTTAAACAATATTTTTTGAAATCTATTACATTAGAACTGAAAATATTATATGACTTTTGCTTACTCCATTTGTGTATTCCAATTTGACATAATAAATTAGTCATACTATCTCTTCTTTTTCTTTAATGTTTGTCTTCTTTTTTTGAATATTGCTGGTTTTTTTCTTGTCTTTAGTTGTTTTTTTATTCTAAGTTTTTTTCTCTTCTTTTCCTTTTTCTTTGTTTTTTTCTCTTTTTTTACTTTCTTCTTTTCTTCTTTCTTTTGCTTTGGTTTTCTCTTTTCGCGCTCCTGTACATAGAATTCCTCTTTATTTGTCAGTTCTTCCAGCCTTTTTTTTATTTTGGCAATCATTTGGGTGTTGTCTTCCAGCTTCAAGATCTGTCCGCATTCAGGGCATTTGAATTCATGCTCCATTGCCTCTACCTGATTGAATCTTAGCTTGTCTTCCTGACAGGAATAGTATTGCTCTTTCTGCTCTAACTCCGTCATTTTGTTTAGTTTGTCTATTTTTAGATTTAACAGCCTGTCAAAGATTTCTAATGCACGAGCTTCATTGAAAGTCCAGTAATAGATATACCAGCCCTTTTTCTTGTCTTTTTTTCGGATAAATGAGACCATATTGTAGTCTATAAGCTTGTATAACATGTTTCTGACCTGGTTTACACTGATCTTCATCTTGTCAGCTATCTTAAACTCTGATACATGCTGCTTATTCTTAATTAAAACAACTAAAGCTAGGGTGTCTTTACCAGCAATTTCAGTTACAAGAATTTCTATGGCCTTAGTGGATAGTTTCATTTGTTGTTTAGATATGATTGGTGTTTTTGATTTAAAAAAGTTTCTATTTTGAAGTTTTAAAAGAAAGATTTATATATTGAGAGAATCTATTTTGATTTAGTCAAAGGAGGTGTAGTGGATGGCATTATTTGGAAAGAAAAAGGATACTTCTAAACGTCAAGAGATGATAAGGCCGCCAAGTTTTTCAGAGCAAAGAATGGATATACCTAGTTTTCCGACTTATGAACCAACATTAGCGAATCATACTGAGATAAAACACGAGATAGACAGAGAGGATTATGATTATGAGGAAAAACCAATTATGCAAGAGGAGAAGGCTATATTTGTCAAGATAAACAAGTACAAGAGCGCTATAGATACATTGGAAACAATAAAAGAGAAATTAAAGACTGCAGAGATTATTATTGATGAATTGGCAAAGATTAGGGACAAGGAAGAGGCTGAGTTTAATGAGTGGCAGAATTCTATTCATGAGATAAAGGAGAAATTGGCTCAGGTTGATAAAACTTTGTTTGAGGTTTAAACAAGGATGGTTAAAAAGGCAACAAAAGAGGCAGCAAAAGAAGAGGTATTAGTCCATGCAAGAATTTCTAATCCTATTTTTGTCAGGAAGACCTTACTTGAGAGTGCAATCCTTGGCGCTGAAATACTAAAAGGTTATGAAAGGATTAAGAACTTAGAGAGCAAAAAGACTAATTACAGAAATCAGGTCAAAAAAATCATCAAAGAGTTAAGAGAGCTGATTGGAGAATTGGAGAATGAAAAGCTGCCTAAGGTGCCCCATATTAATGAAGCAAGACCAGTTATCAAAGAAAGCTTTAAACCAAAAGAGATTAGAGAGATAAAAACAGTAAAATTTACAAAGACACACAGCGATGTTTTGGATGAAGAGATAAGAAGACTTCAAGAGAGAATAAATAAGCTTTAAATAGTTCTATTTCTTTTTTTATTTTATTATGAAAAGTGATGAAATAAGAAGCAAATTTATCAAATTTTTTGAAGGTTATAATCATAAGCTAGTCAAGAGTGCTTCTCTAAAGACAGACGATCCTTCTGTTTTACTTACAGTAGCGGGGATGCAACAGTTTAAGGATTATTATGTTGGTTTAAAGAATGCTGAAAAAGATTTTAAGAGTAAGGATGTTATTACAATCCAACCGTGTTTTAGGACGAGTGATATTGATGAAGTAGGAGATGAATATCATTTGACTTTTTTTGAGATGTTGGGGAATTTTTCTTTTGGTGGCTATTTCAAAGATAATGCAATAAGAATGGCTTATGAGCTTGTTAGAAATGAATTTGGAATAGATAAAGACAGAATTTTTGTCAGTATTTTTGAAGGGGCTAATGGCATTTTGAGGGATGAAGAGAGTGAGGAGGTCTGGAAAAAGTTAGGGTTGAAATCTATTAAAGGAGGGGGAGGTTTCTGGGGCCCTGGATTTGGGATGAATTTAATCAAACCAGGCAGTTTGAAAGATAATTTCTGGGGACCTACTGGAGATACTGGTGTTTGTGGTCCTTCGACTGAGATTTATGTTGATGGAATGGAATTGTGGAATATTGTGTTTAATGAGTATCATAAAGATGTGAATGGAAAGTTACATCTCTTAAGCCAGAAGGGCGTTGATACAGGTATGGGTTTTGAAAGATTAGTGAGAATAGTACAGGGAAAGAAGACTGTGTTTGAAACTGATTTGTTCAAGCCGTTAATGGACAAGATTAGGGAATTGAAGGTTTCTGATTCTGAAAATATAAAAGCAGAGAGAGTTATAGCTGACCATGTTAGGGGGGTTGTTTTTTTAATTAAGGATGGAGTAAGACCGAGTAATATTGCAGAGGGATATATTTTAAGGAGAGTACTCAGAAGAGCAATAAGATATTGCAGACTATTATTATTAAAAGATAATTTCTTAGAAGAGCTAATTAATGTTGTAATTAATCAGTATAGCAAGTATTATTCTTTTAACAAAAAAGAGATATTAAATGTTGTGAATGAGGAATATGAAAAATTTAAATTAAGTCTGGATAAGGGGTTGAAGGAATTTAACAAGAGGATATTTACAGGAAAGATTTCTGGGGAAGAGGCTTTCCTTTTATACCAGAGTTATGGCTTTCCTATAGAGATTACTAAGGATTTGGCTAGAGAGAAGGAATTAGAAGTAGATGAAGATGGATTTTATAAAGAATTTGAGAAGCATCAGGAGATGAGCAGGAAAGGGGCTGGGATGTTTAAGTCTGGCTTGAAAAATCATGATGAGAAAACAGTTAGATTACATACTGCTTCACACTTATTACTTGCTGCTCTGAATATTGTTCTTGGTGGAGTTGAGCAGAAGGGGAGCAATATAACTCCTGAAAGGCTTAGATTTGATTTTAATTTTGACAGGAGACTAACTAAAGAGGAATTAGAAGAGGTAGAGAGGATTGTTAATAAGAAGATAAATGAAGGGTTAGAGGTTAAAGTAGAGGAGATGAGGTATAAAGAAGCTGTGAAGAGGGGATTCAAAGGAGTATTTGAAGGGAAATATCCTGAAACAGTCAGTTGCTACAGCATTGGGGGATTTTCAAAAGAGATTTGTTCTGGTCCGCATGTTTCTAATACGAAAGAACTTGGGCATTTTAAAATAATTAAAGAGGAGAGCAGCTCGGGCGGAGTGAGAAGGATAAAGGCTGTGCTTGTAGATTTAGATGATTTAAAATTAAGCAAGAAGACTTTGAGAAATATTGAAAAAGCAAAAGCAGAAATAGAAGCTGGAAAATTTCATACTTTGTCTCAATTAGAAAAAGAGTTGGGATTATAAAGTAATTATTCTATAAATATTGCTGGTTTACTCGGTTTGCATTTTGCTGATTTTCCCTCTGGGTCATACTTGTTCTTGTCATTGACTGCAAAGATTTTTATTTCTTTATTTATTCTCTTGCTCAGAATTTCTGCATTAAAGTTCTGAAGATCATTAGGAATTACATAAAGATAAACTGTTTTTCCCTCTACTCCCTTCTCTTTTAAAATACTAAGAACAGTTGCTATGTCTGATACTGTCTTGTCAATTATCTTGTCTGCTTCTTCAAGTTTATTATTTATTTTTCCTTCATCTGCAACAGGCCATTTTTCCAGGCTTATGAAATTTTTATTCTTGAGTTTGTGCCATAGTTCTTCTGTGATATGCGGGCAAATTGGGTGAAGCATTTTTAGGAAGGATTCAAGATCTTTTTTAGAGATTTCTTTTTCCTGCTCAAAGGTTTCGAACAGCATTCTTAGTTTTATTATTCCAAGATTATACCTGAAGTTCTCTATGTCCTCTGTAAATTCTTTTATTGTTTTGTTCAGCTTGCTTTCAATTCTTGGAGAGGATTTTCCCAGTTTTATACTGTCGAAGAAATTAATAATTTTGTTAATTATTCTCAAGCTTCCATCAATCCCGTTTTCACTCCATTGCATGTCTTTTTCAGGAGAGGCCTGAGACATAAGGAATAATCTTGCAGTGTCCATTCCGTATTTCTTGCTTACTTCTTCTGGCAGGACAACATTGCCCCTGCTTTTTGACATCTTTTCACCATCAGTTCCATGAAGCATTCCCTGATTGAATAATTTTGTAAAGGGCTCACCAAATTTTAATAATCCTAAATCCCTAAGCGCCTTTGTAAAGAATCTTGCGTATATTAAATGCATACAGGCGTGCTCTGCTCCGCCTATATACTGGTCAACTGGGATCCAGTAGTGGACTTTTTTTGTATCAAAGGGCTTTTTCTTATTCTTATTATCACAGTATCTCAAAAAGTACCATGAAGAATCAAAGAAGGTATCCATGGTGTCGGTTTCTCTTCTTGCTTTGCCTTTGCATTTTGGGCATTTTACATCTGTGAATTTTTTATTTGTTGAAAGGGGATTTCCCTGACCAAACTTTACTTTTTCCGGCAATAGTATTGGAAGATCTTTTTCAGGAACAGGGATAATTCCGCATTTGTCACAGTAAATCATTGGTATTGGTGTTCCCCAGTATCTCTGTCTTGAGACAAGCCAGTCCCTGAATTTGTAATTGACTGTTTTTTTACCTAATTTTTTGCTCTCTAAGAATTTTGTTATTTCTTCAACTGCCTTTTTGCTGTACATACCTGAGAATTTATCTGAATTAACAAGAGTTCCTTCTTCTGTATAAGCTTTTAATTCAAATTCTAATTGTTTTTTAGGAATTCCAACACTTAACCCATATTTTATATAATTATTATAGTCTTGTTCGCTTTTTAGAGTAAAATGTTTTTTAGGAAATACAATTACATTTGTTGTTCCAAAACTATCTGCATACCACGCCCCCCCATCTTCTGATTCAGTTAATAGATTTTTTTCTAAAAATTGTACAAGCATATCTTCCTTCTCAATTGGGACTTTAACCCTAATAAACTTCCCCCAATCTTTGTCTTCTTTTTCAATAATTATTTCTCCATATTCTTTTAGTTTACTAACTGCATCTTTTGGAATACTTTTTTCAATCACCATGTATCCTGTAATTTTTGGCTGGATAACTATCTTTATTGGAATATTATATTTTTTTGCAAATCCAAAATCTCTCTGGTCGTGAGCAGGGACAGCCATAACCATTCCAGAGCCGTAGTCAGCAACTACAAAGTTTCCGGTATAGACAGGAATTTTCTCTTTTGTTAAAGGATTAATTGCATAAGAGCCTGTAAAGACCCCTTCTTTTTCCATATCTTCCAGTTCCTTTTCACTTACTGACTTTAATTTTTTCAGGAATTTTTCAACTTCATTTTTTTGCTTTTCAACAACTATTTCCATTAATTTTGGATGCTGTGCAGATATGACCATGAAGGTAACTCCGTAGATAGTATCTGGGCGTGTTGTGAAAACAGGCCATTTTTTATTATTTATTTCAAACTCAATTTCAGTTCCGTAGCTTTTTCCAATCCAATTTTCCTGCATTGTTTTTATTCTCTCAGGCCATTGGAGTTTTTTAATATCATTTAATAGTTCTTCAGAGTATTTTGTTGTTTTTATGAACCACTGCTCTAACTGCTTTATCTCTACATCTGTGGTTCCATGGCGCCAGCATTTTCCACTATGCACCTGCTCATTTGCAAGGACGGTGTGGCATTTCGGGCACCAATTGACTGCTGATTTTTTTCTGTAAATAAGTCCTTTTTCATAAAATTTCAAAAAGAAGTACTGGTTCCATCTGTAATAATCTGGATAACATGTGATAACCATTCTGCTCCAGTCATAGCTTAAGCCAAGCTCTTTCATCTGCCTTATATAATTTTTAATTGCTTTT
>AQRL01000007.1 GCA_000402515.1 Nanoarchaeota archaeon SCGC AAA011-G17 | reverse complement strand
TTCCATTCGTTCCTCACTCCAACCCCCAAAAATTAGTAATAAGAACTACTATTTTTTGATTATTGTTCTGGAGTAGCTAAACGGTTACAAGAAAAGAAAATTGTTACTAGAGGGATATTTCATGAAAGAACAAGAAGCAAGCCTTCTAAAGGCTCAATAATGCAAAAAAGATATGTGGATTTTCCTACTCCTCCTACAACTATTATAATTAATAATAAAGTAGCTATAATCTCATGGACAGAAGAACCATCAGGAATTCTAATCCATTCTAAAGAGATATATGATTCTTATGTTAAATTCTTTGAGTATATATGGAAGATAGCCAAAAGATGAAAAGAAATGAAATATTATCGGAATTAAAAAGAATTGCGCAAAGATTAAATAAATCACCAACAAGGAGAGAAATCCCTTCTAAATTAAATTATAACTGTATCAAAAGTTTTGGTTCTTTTAACAGTGCAAAAATAAAAGCTGGTTTAAATATTTATAGTGTAAGATGTAATAAACTTCCTGAAAAATCATATAATTTAGACAGAGATTTAGCTAAATTAGTAAGCTATCTAACATTTGATGGTCATTTATACAAAACTTTAAAGGGGTTTATACTTGTATCTAAAAATAAAGAACCACTAAAAGAGTTTGAAATTCTAATAAAAAATAAGTTTGGGGAAGTGGGAGTATATAAAAAAGGAATAGGCTATGGTGAATCAACAAATTATAGAATATACAATCTTAAAATAGGTGAATTTTTGAATGATTGTGGAACTCCAAAAGGAAATAAAGTTTTAACAGAATTTAGAGTTCCAGAATGGATTAAAAATAATAAGGAGTTTATGAAAGAATATTTGAAAGTTGCCTTTTATTGTGAAGGATGTATGGAAAAAAAGAACAGGCCAAATCCAAGGATAGGTTTTAACCTTAATAAATCAGAAAAATTAATCAGAAATGGGCTTTTATTCATGAATGATTTAAAAGATATGTTAAAGTGCTTTGGTATAAAGACAACCGAAGTAGGGATTACTAAAGGAAATATAAGAAAGGATGGCAACATAACAAAAATGCTCAGGTTTAGGGTATTAACAGAGGATAACAATAAGTTTATAAAGGAAATTGGATGGACTAAATAAATTAGGTTGGCTAAAGGATGGGACTAATAACCTCGATTGGTTTTAGCATCTAGCTATGGGCCAACCTGGTTTAAGCTTCGGCGTTTGGGTCCTTAATGAAGCAAAAAACGCTGCGATCCCGGTTCAAATCCGGGTAGCCTCATTTTAGAAACATTTAAAAAACCACCAATTTTAATAAAAATATATTCTAAACAAAAATGGCAAAAGTAGGAGCTTCGGGAAGATATGGGGTAAGATATGGTAGAATTTTAAGAGCAAAAGTAAATGATATTGAAAAAAAACAAAAATCAAAACAACTCTGCCCGCAATGCCATAATAAATCTGTAAAAAGGGTTTCTTATGGGATATGGCAGTGTAAAAAATGTAATTTAAAATTCTCTGGAAAAGCCTATGAGGTATAAAATGACTGTAAAAGAAAAAACAAAAAAAACAATTATTTTTAAACAAGGAATCCCTCTGGAAGAAGAAATCTCCTGGGACGATATCTTAATAATAGATGGAAGAAGAGAGTTAGTAAGAGGCGTGAGTTATGGGATAGTAGAAACACTAACAAGAGAAAACAAAGATATACTAAATCCCTTTTATGATAAACAAAAATTATATAATGGAAACATTGAATTTGTAAGCAGACGTAATTATAAACAAGACAGAAATTTTGATAGAATGCTCAAAGAAGCAGGATTATAAATATGGTACAATATAAATGTTTAAGATGTGAAAAAATTATAAAAAATGAATATATCAAGAGAAAAATAAGATGTCCTTATTGTGGAAGTAAAATTCTATACAAGCCAAGAACAGTATCAGCTACGGTAAAAGCAATATAAAATGGACAAAGAAACAGAAGAAAAAATAACACAGTTGCAGATTTTTGAACAGAACATGCAGGCTTCTATAATCCAAAAACAGAATTTTCAGGCGCATTTGATTGAGGTGGAAAATGCTTTAAAGGAGCTTGAAAAAAATAAAAAAGAAGTATACAAAATAACAGGAAATATTATGGTTTTAGCAGATAAAATAGAATTAAAAAAAGAATTAGAGGAAAAAAAAGAGACAACAACATTAAGAATAAAAAAATTAGAAAAGCAGGAAAGAGAACTGCAAGAAAAAGCATCTAAAACACAAAAAGAAGTGATGCAAACCCTTCAGCAGCAGAAAAAGTAAAGAGAATCAAAATGAGTGCTATTAATCCTGAAATTTTTTCGGTTTTTTCCCAGTTAGACGAGGACCAGACAGTCCCAAAAAACGTTAAATTAAAGCTTAAAGATGCCATTACACTGCTGCAGGAAGAAGACAAAGATATGGCATTTAGGATAAACAAGGCATTAGAAGGGCTGGATGAGCTTTGTGAAGATTCTAATATCCCTAATTACACTAAGACCCAACTTTGGAATTTAGTCAGCCTTTTAGAGAGTCTAAAATAGAAATGTAAAAATAGAAATATTTATATAGAACTTAAAACCTGTTAATGAACATGAAAGAAAATATGTTTTCAAGGCTAAAAAATAAGTTAAGCGGTAAAGACACATCTACTGAATTTATTGAAGATGATGCTGATTACGTAGAAGTTGATGGGACAGAAAAAGGCACAAAAAATAAGGTTATTGTAAGGCCCTTTGTAATAAGAGAGTTTGCAGATATAAAGTACGTTCTTGATGCACTAAGAGAAGGCTATACAATAGCCCTGGTTAATATCAAGCCAATAAAAGACAAGGACATTATAGAGCTAAAAAGGGCAATAAACAAGCTAAAAAAGACCTGTGATGCTATGGAAGGAGATATAGCTGGGTTTGGTGAAGATTGGATTGTAGCAACACCACCATTTGCACAAGTGCACAGAAGTGAAGGCTTGCCACCAGCTCAGGAAAATAAAAATCCTTTCAGAGAATAGTTTTATAAATTCTTTCTATTTATTTTAAAAAATGGATGAGTTAAAAAATCAGGACTGCCCTGTTTGTCATGAAAAGACAGCAACATTAATAGAAGATGAACGAAGTTTTAAGAATTTCAAATGCTTCTTATTCTCTATAACCTGCTCTTCATGTAATTATCACAAGTCAGATTTGGAGATAGAGCCCCCTCAGGAAAAAAAACAATCAGTTAATATAAAGAATCCTAAGGAATTAAAGATACAGCTGGCAAAATCCTCTGAAGCAATAATAAAAATCCCGGAAATACGTCTGGCAATAAAGCCGGATGTTTCTTCAAACGGATATATAACCACAGCTGAAGGAATCCTGTCAAAATACAAAAAAGAACTGGAAGAAGAGAGGGATAGTGCAGAAGACCAGGAAGACAGAAAAAAAGCAAAGAACCAGCTGAAAAAATTATGGAAAATTGAGCTTGGAGAAATACCAATAACATTAACTATAGAGGACTCTTCTGGAAATTCAGCACTAATCACATGAAAACACTATTCATACCAGCAAAGGGAAAATTAGACATAGAAAAAATAAAGGAAATAAAAATAAAAAACAAATTTGGTCTGCTTTCTTCAGTGCAGTATCTGCATTATCTTCCAGAAATAAAAAAATATTTTAAAAGCTCAGTTATTGGAGGGCAGGTTCTTGGATGCAATATAAAAAATGCTTTAAAAATAAAATCAAAAGTTAAATCATATCTATATATTGGCTCAGCATACTTTTATCCAACAGAAATTGCTCTTAAAACCAATATTCCTGTCTATATTTATAATCCATTGACAGAAAAATTATCACAGGTTTCTCAACCAGAGATAGAAGCAGTAAAAAAGCAGAATAAAGGAAAACTAATAAAATTCTACTCAGCAGATAAATATGGAATTCTGGTTTCAACAAAAGAAGGGCAGAATAAGATTAATGAAGCAATTAACCTACAGAAAAAATTAAAAAATTCCTACATTTTCATTTTCAATAATCTGGATACAAAGGAATTAGAAAATTTTCCAGACATAGATTGCTGGATAAACACAGCCTGCCCAAGGATTGAATACAAAACAATTATAAATTACCAAGACATTCCAAAAGATTATGGTAGAAGATAAGGTAATGGATCTTGCAGTCCGAAGGGGATTTATCTGGGGTCCATCTCCGAATATATACAACGGCGGAGTTTCTGGATTTTATGATTGGGGTCCATTGGGAAAATTATTAAAAAATAAAGTAGAATCATTGATAAGAAAGGGATTTTCTTCAATGGGTTTCTGGGAAATAGAAGCTCCAACAATAATGCCAAAAATAGTTTGGGAAGCATCAGGGCACTACTCTGGATTTTTAGACCCAATAGTAAAATGCATGAAGTGCAGCTCAATCTATCGTGCAGACACTCTAATAAAAGAATTGCATCCAAATGAAAAAATAAATAATCTTGATTTTGAAGGTCTTGAAAAATTAATCATAAAAAAGAAAATAAAATGCCCAAAATGTAAATCAGATCTTGGTCCAGTGCAGACTCATAATCTCATGATGAAAACAACGATTGGCCTTGATCAGGAAGCATTCCTAAGGCCGGAGACAGCAACAACAACCTACTTATTATTCTTGGATTATTACAGGTTCTTCAGGACAAAGCTCCCTTTTGCAGTATTCCAGATAGGAAAAGCCTATAGAAATGAAATAAGCCCAAGACAGTCTGTTTTAAGGACAAGGGAATTCACACAGGCAGAAGCGCAATTATTCATTCTAAAAGACCAGGAAAATGACTATGAAAAATTCAAGGAAATAGAGGAAGAGGAATTGCCATTGCAGTCTCATGATGAAAATTCTCCAAAAAAAATAAAATTAAAGCAGGCACTATCTAAAAAAATAATAAAAAAACAAGCCTACGCATACTGTATCTATGTTGCATACAAAATAGCAAAATCTCTTGGATTTGAAGACTCAAAAATAAGGTTAAGGCAGCACGATCCAAAAGAGCTTGCCCATTACGCAGATGATGCTTGGGACTTAGAAATAAAGACAGAACGCTTTGGTTGGTTTGAAATTGCAGGAATACATGACAGGACAGATTATGATTTAAAAAGACATTCGGAGTTCTCAAAACAGGATATGAAAGTGCAGGGACAGTATCCAAATATTCTTGAAATAGCCTTTGGAATAGAGCGCCCTACTTATTGCTTACTAGAAACATCTTTTAGAGAGGAAAAAGTAAAAAATGAGATAAGGTCATGGGTATATTTTCCTGTTGGAATGGCTCCTATTGATGTTGCAATATTCCCATTAGTTCGTAAAGATGGACTTCCAGAAATAGCTAAAAAAATATTCAAAGATTTGGAAAAACAATTCATCTGCACATACGATGAAACAGGGAGTATTGGAAAATTATACAGAAGAATGGATGAAGTGGGAACGATTTTATGTTGTACGATAGATCATCAATCATTAAAAGATGAGACAGTTACACTGAGAGAAATATCTACAATGAAGCAGATAAGAGTAAAAATTCCTGAACTGAAAGAGACAATCATGAAAATCCTTTATGGAGAAATAATCTTCGAAAAAGCAGGAAAATTAGTATAAAAATTATTTAGTTGAATTAACATCTAAGATTTATTGGAGAAGTATCAAAAGACAATAACTTTAAGATAACCAATTCATCTGGCTTTAAAGCAGACATATGAATTTCATAGAAAAAGAATTAAGAAAATTGAGGTTAACTGTTATAGGTTGGAAAAGATTTTTTAATATTAATTATATTTTACTTTATTTCATCTACTGGGTCTTTATTAATTGTGACTTTAAGACCCGGTCTTTTTAATTGTTCTGCATAATCCAAAGCAATGGATAATAATTTTTTTGCTATTTTTTCTTGTTCTTGTCTACCACTATTCAAATCAACTAATTCATTTAATGTTGTGGTAGTATACTTAAATCTATCTAATTCTAGGGCGATGTAGAAAAAGTCTTGAATAAATAAATTTTAATCATATCAAGATTATGATTTATTGCCTTGCAATAAATTTGAACTCTTTGCGTGATAAA
>AQRL01000006.1 GCA_000402515.1 Nanoarchaeota archaeon SCGC AAA011-G17 | reverse complement strand
AAGAACTTGTTGAAACTATGCAACAATATTCCTACTCTGCTAATAGAGTTATTGATTTTGGTTGGAATATTCATACTGATAATAAAAGAGAACTTCATGATTTGACTTACTATAAAATCAGAAATGAAACCCAGCTTCCTGCTCAGCTTGTTTGTTCTAGTAGAGATAAGGCTGTTGAAGTTCTTAAAGCAAGTAAATTCAAGCATTCCAAACCCATTATGAAGAATTATCTTACTATTAGGTATGATGCCAGAAGCTTTTCTTTTAAATGTGATAAAGAAAATTATTATGTTTCTCTTTCTACTATTTATGGAAGAATTAAATTTCCTATTGAGATTCCTGAGTATTATTGGAAATATCTTGATTGGAAGGTTTGCTCTGCTGACCTGATTTACAATAAGGGGTTGTTTCTGCACATTGTATTCTCTAAAGAAATTCATGCTACAAATGTTTCTAAAGGATTTCTTGGAGTTGATATCGGAATAAATAACATTGCAGTTACCTCCGATAAAAGATTTTTTAATGCCAAACAAATCAAAAGAAAAAAGCTTATGTTCAAGCGTTTGAGGGCTAAACTTCAGTCTAAAGGCACTCGCTCTTCTAAGAGAAGACTTAAGTTTCTTAGTGGAAGAGAAAATCGTTGGATGACTTGGGTTAACCACAATATCAGCAAGGAAATTGTTAAATGCAGAGAGGGAACTATTGTTATGGAAAACATCAAGGGAATTAGAACTAATAAAGGAAGAAAATTTAACTTTTGGTTGCATTCTTGGAGTTATTACCAATTGCAATTCTTTATTGAATACAAAGGAATTATGCAAGGAAAGAGGATTATTAAAGTCAGTCCTTATCATACTTCTAAATCCTGCTCCAGATGTGGAAATATTGGTTTCCGTTCCAAATGTTTCTTTGTTTGTTCTCATTGTGGTTATTCTCTTAACGCTGATTTAAACGCAAGTTTTAATCTTGCTAAGCATTCCTCTATAAGAGAGAATGTTTTGGTTGCTGTAACACAACCATACATCCAACCCTGTGAACACAAAGGCTCTCTAAAAGCAATTGCGTGTGAGATTATGGATAAAATCCTTTAAAGTGGATTATGTTACTTTGATGCTAGTTTTATATCCGAGGCTTTTATTGTTTTTCTTTTTGCATGCTTTGCAGCCTGAGATGCCTTTTCTGCTATTCTCTCTCCTGAGTCTTCAAGAACATCTTTCAGAGCTGTTTTGGCATCGTCCCCGATTCTAAAGCCCGGGGCTGCTTTTTTAATCAATTTTTCCATAGCTGATAATGGCAGTATTTTTGACATTTTCCCTCCAAATTATGCTTCTTTTAAGAGAAATAAGATGGTTTTTAAAGATTTTGAATTTACAGGCCGAATTATTAAAAATCCTAGCTTTTCATGGATTATTCGGCCAGACTCAATCTCGTTTTCTTTTTGAGAAAATTTCGAGTTAAGCAAGTTGTCGTTCCTGGCATTCAACCTATCAGACCTGTTGCGATAGAGCCTCCTGAGAATAGCTTATCTATAATTTAGTTACACCACAGATTTAGCATTCGCAAAAGAGCTTCCCACACATCTTTTATAGCTACCATCTATTTCTGTTGAATTTCATACAGCAAATCAAATAAGCTGTAATTTATAGACAAGAGTGTAGTCCATGATGCTGTCTTCACAGATTTTCTTGGAAAAACCTCCAAGCAACATAGCTAGGACAAAAATAAGAAAAAGATATAATTAAAATAGTTTACTATAATTTCCCAGTCCTTAGATAATTAGAAGCTTCTTCAAACCTTTTGTTTATCTCTGCTAATTCTTTATTTCTCTGTTCTTCAAGCTGTTTGACTAAACTGTCTAAATTTTCAGCGCGACCCTGCGGGTCCTGGATAACTTGTACCCGGCCACACTCAAACGAGTAAAGCAAGTCGGCGTTCCCGGCACTCAACCTATCAGACCCGACGCGATAGAGCCCCCTGAGACCTGATTGACTATCTTGGGTCCATACATCTACGCCTTCTTCAGATGAAACTAACTCTTTTCCATTAAAGCTTACTCTTCCATCCTTTCTTAAATAAGGTGCTTCTCTTGCTTCTGTAAAGTCTGTTCCTACAAATGTGAACCCATGATTATTATCTGCTGGTTCAACTCCTAAATTAGAAACTACTAATGGAAGCCTGCTTTTCTTTCCTATAATACCCAAAACTCTCTGCCTTAAATCTTCATTAGGACCTTCTTTTGGATAAACTACAATACTATTTGTATCTGCATATGTTTCATCTCTTTCGGGTATTGTATTCCAGTATTGAACAACCTCAACATCACTTAAGCCCCTAATTCCTAATTCTGGGAATCTTTCTCTCAAAATTTGATTATAATCTAAAAATCTTGGTGTGTTTGAAAAAGAAAGTGGCTGTCCTTCTTTGTAATCATATCTGTCTTCTATTTCCCTTACTCCCTTAAAGTTCTCATTATGCCTGGCAAGAATTTCTTTTCCTAATTCATCATAAATTAAATTTCCCGGAACTGCCTGAATTACAGGGTTTACTTTTAATTGATAACCTTTCACTTTATCTCTCCTTTTATGAATATTATAGAAAATAGGCATATTTTCTTATTTATAAATCTTTCGGTCATGTTACTACTATAAAGTTAGTTTATCTGATATCTAAGAATTGCACCTACCCCTCCAAGATTTTTCAGCTGCATTCCCTCATTTGTTTCTGTTGAGATAAATTCTGTTTTTGCTCCTGATTCTTCGCCTAGTTTTTCCAGTTCTTCTGCTGTTTTACTGTCCATTGATTCTGAAATAATTAAAAGGTCTACTGCCCCTCTTTCTAAAGCTATTTTTACTTCTGCCAAGCCATAGGCTGTTTTCTCTGGCTGCTTTGCAAGCATCTCAAGAAAATTATTTATCATCTGTTTTTCTTTTGTGATTATTTCCTGTGCAAGGACGTCCTGAGATTTTTCAACTAATTCATTCAAGCCAAAGGAGCCTGTATATGAAAGGTCTTTTACTGCAGTAACCTTTTTCTTCAGCTCTGTAAACATGTAATCCCCGTCAAGAAATTCCAATTTTGTATTTCCTGGACCACCAATCAATATTCCTTTTAAAAATTCCTGAGAAGCAAATTCCTTGTTTACCACCTCACCTATTCTTTTGTAAAACTCATGCGCCATTTGCTCAATAATTCTTCTGAATCTGTTGGAGCTATTATGAACTAAAACACCGTTTGCAATAAAATTCTGATTTTTTACAGAAATGTCTACTAATTCATGCTGTCTTTCAATTTTTTCTATTCTTTTTATCTTAACAGGAATAAAAGGATAATTTGATATTTCAGAAAGTTTTTCATATAATTCTGGATTGTTTATGTAAGATAAGATTGATTTTTTGAAATAGGTTTTACTTATATTCCTTTTATTATTAAAGAAATTAGAAACTTTTGGAAAATCTGAGACTTTCATATTATATGATTCCAAAATTTCCCTTATCTTTGAGCCTGGAAGTAATATCTGCCTAACTCTGTTCATATCGTTTCTTTTTAGTAATGCTTTCTGCAATTTCTCCTTTTTTATTTCTGATCTAAAATTGACTAATTCTGAGAATTTTTTTAGAGAATCTATATCACTTATTTCTATTGAATATCGGTAATTTTTTGAGTATGGATTTGCTTTAGAGTCATATTCTGACTGAGAGCATATTATCCCTAACCTTAATAGAGATAATTGAATCTGCTGAACCAAATATTTGTTATTCAAACCCATACCAACCTTATTATTAGAAATATAGCCCTCTGCATCATAAAGACCTTTTAAGAAAGCGGCTAAAATCTTGTCTGGAGAAAGAAATATTTTTTTTGGTATTTCTGAATCTATTGCTTTCTTTAATTCTGGAAATTCAGTTTTTATTAATCTGACTAAGGGTCTGCTGGTAAATTTTATTTGATGATAATTTTTGCTTGCTCTAAATTTATAACTGGAATTTATGTTGAAAAACCTGTTGAATTTTTTTTGATAATCCAAGGCAACTTGTTTATTCTGTTCAAAGAAGGTTATTCTGTCTATCTCTGAAGAGCCATCTCCAAGGTAATATCCTAAAAACTGTGCAAAATTCTCGTTTAGTTCAGTTGGTAGTTTTACTTTTGTGCCCTGATGGTGTTTTTGATTAGTATATTCTTCTATAAATTTCTCAAAGCCTATACCTAACTCTTTGCATAGTTTCTCTAATGGCTCTTTGCTTGCATTAATCTTTCCAATTTCGTAATAAGAGACGGTTGTTTGCTTAAGATTTATTTTTTCTGCTAATTCTCTTTGTAGAAGCCCCTTTTCTTCTCTTTTTTTCTTTAATAATTTTTGACCATCTTTATTTATGATAAAAGAATTATAATATTTCTTAGAATCTAATTTTTGAATATTTCCTTTAATATCTATCTTTTCAGGCATAATTAAAAAATCACCCTCTTTCAACAATTCTGCTGGTTTCTCTTTTATTTGTTCATCTGAAACAAAAAAGATATGGTCTTTTGAGGCAATAATTTCAATTCTTGGATATCTTGTTATTATTTTATATACAAATTCTTTTTTTGTATCCCACTTGTCTGTTATGGGTGTATCTTTAAGAGTCATATTTTGAAAATCTGCTGATTTTAGAATATAGGGATTATGGGAATCTTTTATTTTTAGGATTTCACCATTATTTGCTATTATCAAAGTGTCAGGATGCAGACATTGCCCACCTGCCTTCATCTTTCCCGGAACTCCGGAAGTAAGATGCGTTAACTCTATAATTGTGCTTCCCTTTAACAAACCAAGTGTTGTCTCTCTTCTGTCAATTACAATAAGCCCATATGTCTCTTTATGCTCTGTCTGCTGTTTAAGAACATCAATAACAAAAGTCTGGTCACATCGGTATAATCTTGTACTAATTGGGATTGGCGGCTCTATTGACCAAACCTGATAATCCTGCTTTCCTTCTTTTGCCAATAAATTCCCTGAAAATATAGCCATACCATTGTCCGGCGTTTTTTTGAATAATCTCAGATGCCTGATCATTTTTTCTAATGCATTAATAACATTATTCTGGGTTGTTTTTGATTTTATATTCCTTGCAGTGCTCTGCTCTTCCTGCAGATGCTGAATAATTTTATTTAAATCATAACCTGCCGGGATGTAGACTGAGATAAGCTCGGTATGCGGAGCTCTGATTCGCTCAAGCTCTTCTACAAATCTCCTCAGCTTATATTTTGATTTTGAGTCTATTGTCATTTTTATAGTAAAAGAATTTTTAGTTATTAAATGTTATGTTAATTCGTAACCGTTTAGCTACTCCAGA
>AQRL01000005.1 GCA_000402515.1 Nanoarchaeota archaeon SCGC AAA011-G17 | reverse complement strand
GCGAAGCGAGAAAGTTTTGCCTGTTTAAAATTGTGAGCGAAGCGAACCCTGAATAGAATTGAAATAAAGGCAAAATTGAGCTTAATGCCTGTTATATTCTCCTGACGATAGGAAGGATTGATTTTTAGTGCAACGATGCCGAAGGCAAAAAATCAAAGTCGTCGTGTCTATTTTTCGTTATGGGGATTGCCACCGTTCCGTAATAATCATCCAATAGTGACAACAAAAGCGAAAGCTTTAAATAGTTGCTCTTTCTAACATAAGAGTATGACAGCAGAATCAAAGATTCAAAGTTCAGAAATTAAGAAGGATTTTGCTAGTTCTGACTCTATATTTTCTCATCATCATTTGTAAGTCTGGCTTATTTTCCAGACCGTGAATTTCTATCTGATTAATCACAGTTCTGGTTTCTAAGTTCAGATCATCATTGTTTCAGATTAATTTATGCTCTTAAAAATGGCTGACATCCAAAACTGTCGGAGGAAAAGAAAATGGAAAAACAAACAAGTACCAAACAACTGGAGGCTAAGGCGCAAGAAAGCGCTGGTTGTATTCATTTCCCTAGATGTAACTAGGAATGGAATTGAAGTAAATGGAATTTCACCAAAATTATTCATGGGATTTGGGTATAACCCAGATTTAGCTACTTTTGGTGAGAGGCTCGACATTCTGAATTTTTATTCATGGATGAAAAGGCTACAAGACGAATTCTCATCTGAATGGTTTGTCTATGACGCCAGTGGTTACTATATTGTAAATAGAACACCACAGAAAAAGATTAACAAATTAGGAGACAATCCAACAGCAGAACAAATTCTTGATGCTCTTGTTAACGAACAAGACAGACCAAAGCGACAGGACATTATGAGAAATTGTGAGCTACGTTCTCAATATCTTCTGAGAGCCATTAATTTATCTGGGATTCGAGCAAATTATGTTGATTCCAGACGAGTTTTCAGGGAAGATGAAAAATACAAAGTTGCTTTGGATGAATCATTAGAATTTGTTGAAAGATTGAAGAAAGACAATCCAGAATTAGTTGCAAGAATTCTTCCAGATAACCCAAACCCTGCAAGTAGATTGTATTTACCATTGGAAATTGCAGAAGCTTTGTATCTTGAAAGTAAATTTGGAGTTAGTGGTAAATTTGGCCCAAAAACAGAAGAATTCTTTGATGAAGCAATTTTTGGACTGACAAGAGAAAAAGGGACTTCCTATCAATCAATAAGATGTCCATTTGGACCAAGAAAGCCGGGTTATCTTAGTGACAGGAATGTTATCTGGACAGTTTCTCCGGATTACTTTGTTTCTGGAATTCTGCAATCTGATGGAGAATACAGAGAATTTGTCGGGCAATATCTTGAACCATTCAGACAAAATAGCGAGCCAATAGAACAAGTGGCATTGAGAACAAAACGACAGTTAAAACTTGAGGAGGTAATCTAAAATGTCAAAATACAAAACTATTGGAATTTTAGGAGGTATGGGTCCAGAAGCGACTGCGGATCTTTACCTCCGCATTATTCAATTATTCCAGCAGAGATACGGAGCAATGTATGATTCTGATTTTCCAGAAATCATTATTGTGAATTTACCTATACCTGATGTAGTTGAAAATGCAAATGAACAAAATAGAGTAAAAGATATGCTAATTCAAGGAGTAAAAAAGCTCGAGAAAGCAGGAGCAGATTTTATAGCGATTCCATGCAATACAGTAACTTATTACATTGAGGAAATGCAGAGTGCAGTTTCAATTCCGATAATTAACATCTTACAAGAAACTGCAAATGCTGTAATAAAAAGTGGAATTGAAAAAGTTGGTCTGCTTGGAACAGAAACTACAATAAAAAACAGAATCTATGACAATTTTTTGAGAGATTTTCAAATTTTGACATTAGAGAAACCAGAACAAATAGAAACAACAAAAATAATAATGAACATATTGGCAGGAAGAAAGAATCCAGAAGACAGAGAGAATTTACTTGAATTTGTTCAGAAATTAAAAAAGAAGGGAGCAAAAAAAGTAATCTTAGGATGTACTGAACTGCCACTACTGGTTAAATCAAATGATGATGTGTTTGATACGTTAGAAATACTAGCAAAATCCGTAATAGAAAGAGCAAATCAATAAAATCCCAAAATCTTTGATTTTGGACAAAATGTCCGAAGGACTAAGGCGGCAACCCCATATTATAAATCTACACGACGATTGAATATAACGGTGTTAGGCTCTTGTTTCCTCGAAACGAGCCTCGCAAAATGGGACATTTTGCAGAGGTGCGAGTTTCAGAGATGAAACAACGAGCAACGAAGTTGCGAAGAGTTAAAAAATCGTGCGTGGGCGAGTGGGAAGTTTTAGAAATAAGGTGAGGGCTGGCGAATATATATCTTTTTAAAGTTAGTCATATTCCCCATTTTATGGATAAGAATAGACTAGCATTTGTAACCTTATACACCGTTCCCGAAGATGCTTCGGGAAGGTTAGAATGTAGCGGCGTAATTACGGCAGATGATAGATTGATTAGACAAAACCTCGAACTTATGGTTGTTGATACAACTAGAAGAAGCAACCCTTGGGATTTAATGAATAATCAAAGATTATTATATCAGGTTTCTTTTTATGATTCAACAACCATTTTTGATAGAGTAGAAGCAGCCGCTGCAGAATTTAAAGGAACGCATAGTAGGATGACTAATGGGGAATATGATAGTGGAAGTTTCAGAATTCTAGATTTGGAAAGGATAAAAGCGTATTTGAATCAGTTAGCATATCCAAAGCCAGCCCGAACGTAAGTGGGAGCACGATTTTTTAATTGAGCCTAATCAATGTTATGCACTCCTTTCCTCGAGCCGAGCCTCCAAAAACGGAAGTTTTTGAGAGGTGCGAGGCTCAGAGTTGAAAGGACGAGGTTTTACGAAGTAAAACCGAAGAGTAAGACAATGGCGTTAAAAGTTGTGTGAGAAAAGGGATTAGTTAAGGGCAGGGCTCAATTATTTAATACTCCACCCCATTCAACAACAGTAAATCCTAATCTTTCAGGAGTTGTTATTACAGGTTCCAAAATATCTATTCTATCTTTTAGAGATTTGAAGTAGAAGTTTAATCTTATCAATGTATCAGGTTGCGGTGAAATAATCAAATTCATGTTTTCTTTTAAGAAAGAATCTTCCAATAATTTTATCTCATAATAATTTGATTCTGGCAACTCTTCCAGCCAATACTCTTTAAATTGGTTCTTTTCTTTTTCATTTAATCCGAGTTTTATTAAATTAGTATCAAACCATTTGTCTAAATCTTGGTACTGAACAATCCATCCATCTTTAGGCAATTTTATCTGATTCAATTGAGCTTCGTAGAAAAGATAATCATATTTGTTATCGATTAAACCCTCTTTAGTTACAAAAACATTCCAGCCATTTTCGTATGCCGGAACATCCTTGATTATTTTTCCGTTAATACTCAATTGAACATTAATGAAAGAATCTTCTAAAGGATAAAGGTAAATTGCCGGTTTTTTTTCGACCATATTACTGGCTTGATAAGATTCATATACTACAAATACTGCGAAAACGCTTCCAAGAATTGCCAAAGCAATCAAAATCCACATTAATATTTTATTCATATTGAATAAGTAAGATTAAACTATTTTATAAATATATCGATGACTTCAAACCGAATTGAGCCCTGCCCGTATCTTTTCGTAACGCCATTGTCTTATTGTGCATAATTCCTGTTATGTCTCCCGACGACTGAAAGGAGGAGAGCGCAGCGGGGAAAAATCCGAAGGATTTTGAGTTCAGAATTCGGGCGTCGTTTAGAGGTTGGCGTCGTATCTATATAGTAGTTAATAACCGAAAGATTTAAAAACTAGTTGTACTTACGGATTGTATTAAGGTAACTAAAAATGAACAATACAGAAAATCCACTTCAAAAAGCACTTTGGTTGGGAACAGGACTATTAGCAGAAGCACCGGATTTTAATGATAGGGTTTTTTCTGAGTTGGAAGCAACAATAAGTCATTATAGCTGGAATCTAAGACCAGATATGGATCGTATAGCAAAAGGAGATGCTGCTGCAAGATTAATGCTTAATGGAATAACTAATCTTATATGCGAGGTTTACATGGCAGAGTGGTGGCCTGAATCTTGGTATCGAAAAAAAGAAATACAAGAAACAGAAACAGAAGGACACTCGCCATTAGCAGTAGTTAAAGATTATCTTAATGGAAAGATTAGAAAAGATGAAGCAATAAAAGTATTGGATTGTCAAAAAAGAATGTATAAAGATGCATTAATAACATTAAAAGAAAATGGATATAATCCTATTCCAAAACGACCACTCCACAATGAAGGAAGATATGTTGGAGTAAGGGCTCCTACAAGTAGATAATCTAGACGCCAACCTCTTTTTATTAATTCTTCAAATCTTTGATTTGACTATTGTTTAGCCCGAATTCTGAATTAGACATAATGTTTGTTAGGCTCTCCTGAATGCTTGGAAGGATTTGAGCGAAGCGAGAAAGTTTTGCCTGTTTAAAATTGTGAGCGAAGCGAACCCTGAAT
>AQRL01000004.1 GCA_000402515.1 Nanoarchaeota archaeon SCGC AAA011-G17 | reverse complement strand
AGAATACATGGTTTCTGTGATTGTACTTCTCTCCAAAGGTCAGTAAAGAGATGCATATACTTTGATTTGTGTTTTTGGTATTTTTCTTCATTTACTTTTCTCATAACATACAATCCTGTGGATCTAATACTATACTGGGTTATATCTAAACCTGTGCCTAGAATAGTCATTGCTGGAAATGAATCTATGCCCTGAATCGCAAATAGGCTATCAATACTTCCCCCTAAAATAGCGCCACGAAGAAAGGATTTTGTTGCACCTTTTAAATACCCCTTATTATCTCCTTCTGCAATACAAAACCTATGCAATCCTGGGTTTAAAATTGCAGCAAATGGATTAAAATTTGTTTCTTCATAATCTTTTTTCCATCCCTCTTTTGTTAGGTAACTTTTTAAATCTTGCATTTTTATTCCTCCATTTTATTTTGGACAGGGTTTGGTGTAGTTTCATTTATAAGTGGTTTATCTATAATATTTTCAAGATGCTTTTTTATTTTTTCTGCTTTATCTTCTGTAACTCCCTCGACTATTACCTTCTGTCTTTGTTTTATATCATCACTATAGTACTTATCAAATGCTTCTTTATTCTCAAATGGTTCATAAAATCTATACCCGGCTAGAGAAACTCCAACTGTTCTTACTCCTTCATTATATTCAAAAACTACTATGTATAATTCTTCTGACATTTTTTTATGTTATTGCTAATATTTTTTCCAGTTTCTTTTCAAACCTTTGAATTTCTTCTGAAGGTTTTAGTGAAATATCTACTACAGATTCTCTTTGTTTTTTTGTCAAATATCTCATGTCCACTCTTCTTACTTGTATTGGTCCATAAGTACCCGCATCGCGGAAATTGTATACTTCTTCTACCTCATATATTCCATTGTCTGGTAGCTCTTTGCTTGTTACAAGATTTCCAGGGGATACCTTATACTTAAAAAGGTCGTCTCCTCCGTTGGATACATGAAATCTTCCTCTTCCTAAAAATCTTCCAACTCCCTTCGTCATTTTCTCCCCCAATTATCCTCAGAACTCTGAGGTCTTCACCTCTTAAATTTTGATTATCTGATGGTTTTTAAGCCTTGTGCCTATGTTCTTCTGTGTGAAAAGTATCTTTTTCTTGTTCCTTCTTCCCTATCAGACCTGTTGAATGACCTTCTTGGTCCATCACTGTTTGAAAATCTACTAGATTCACTTCTTCTTGATTCATTGCTGCCTGAAAATCTGCTAGTTCTTGGTCCATTTGAAAATCTACTAGATTCACTTCTGAAAGGTCGTCTACCAAATCTAGCTGGTCTGTTATAGCTGGTTTCAACAGAAAAGTTCAATACTTTTATGCTTGGATTTTCTACCTTTTCAATACTAAATTCACTATATTCCCTGCGTATTCTGGAGAAATTATCATAATCATATTCACACAAAATATTCACTGCCTTTCCTTTTTCTCCTGCTCTTGCAGTTCTTCCTATTCTGTGGATATAATCTTTTGCATCTTTTGGAATCTCATAATTATAGATATGGGAAACATTACTGATATGAAGACCGCGTGCAGCAACATCTGTACATACTAGTACATCAACCTTGCCTTTGTTGAATAATTCCATTGTGTTTGTTCTTTTGTTCTGCGATAATCCGCCATGAATAGCAATTGCATTTATTTTATTTGCCTTTAAATTTTTTACAACGAAGTCAGTAGTATTCCTGCTATTGCAGAAAACCATTACTAATCCTGATTTTTCCTGCTCTAACAAATGCATAAGCAAAGAGAATTTCATGCTTTTATGCACATTGTAATAGACCTGCTTAAGCTTTTCAGGGTCAACCTGATTTGCTGCTGAAACATTAGAAGGACTTATCATGTATCTGTCAGCAAGATGTTTTATTTTTTGTGATATTGTTGCTGAAAAGAATAGTGTCTGCCTTTGTTTTGGGCATATTCGTATTATTTTTTCTACATCATCTATAAATCCCATGTCAAGCATTCTATCTGCTTCATCCAGAACCAATAGCTTAATTTTTGATATGTTTATTGTTCTTCTTTCCATATGGTCCAGCAATCTTCCTGGTGTAGCTATAACTACCTCTGCTCTTTGTAAATTATGAATTTGCGGCTCTATTGAAACTCCGCCATAGATTGGAATGATTTTAAGATTTCTTGAGAGCTGCTTTAGTGAGTTTGTCACCTGCTCTGTAAGCTCCCTTGTAGGTGTTAATATCAATGCCTGTAATCCCTGTCCTGGTTTTACCTGCTTTACCATACCTAATCCAAAGGCCAGTGTTTTTCCTGAGCCTGTTGCTGATTCACCAATAACATCCTTTCCCTCTATAATTCGGGGTATTGACATTTCCTGGATTTCTGTAGGCGTTGTGTAGCCTAATTCTTTTATAGTTGTGACTATCTGATTATCTAATCCGAAGTCTTCAAATAAGTTCATTTTTATCTCCTATATAAAGCACTTTTAAAGAAAAAGCGAAATGTTTTTGATACAAGTGCTCTTTCGTAAATACTTATATAATAAAATAGGTGAAAATTGAGTTTATAAGGCTTTGCTTTTGTAATTTTTTGAATCTCGGATGTTTTGGAAGAATTATTTCTTTTTCAAGCCTGAATAAGATTTCTTTTAGTCCAGTATTTCTTTATTGTTGGTATTGAACACTTTTGTCCTAACATACCCCGAGCCACAGATAAATTTCCCTTGGAAGGTTCAAACATTTTGCATATCTCTTCAATTTCTTCATCAGTTTTTTTTTTGTGTGAGAAGTCATATGGTGTCATGATAATGATGTTTGGAGGAAAATGCTTTGTCAGTTCATATGCCTCGCTTAAAAGGCTGAAGAAATCACTATTTTCCGGTTCAAAATGCTTAAAATTATTTTCTTCAAAAAAATTATGAATTTTCTGGAAAAGAGTTAGTTTTTCATTTGGATTTCTTGGATAAAACTCAGGATTACCCATAAAAGTTAATACGACATCTACATGACCGAGATCTGAATCATATAATTTTGGTCCAGAATATTTTATATTCAGATGCAAACCCCCGTTTGGAAATGTAATATAATCATTCATTTCTGCCATCAATTCCAATTTGCCACAAGGGGTATCAAACGTACCATAACTGGATGTAGATTTGTACTCTCTTATCAACTTACTCAAACCAAAGGATATCTCACTAGCATAGTCAATACATAATTCTTTGTCCGTCCTTGCAGCCCGTATTCTCCTTATTTCGGGTTCTTTTATCTTTGGCATTTTTATTCACAACTAATCCTTCAGAACTATTCCCTTCTGAGGAATTTTCTTTTCAAAATATTTGTATTCTTTATATTTAATCAAGGAAGATAAATCAATACCTTTAGGGTTATATACAAGCTCAATGTATGTTTCAGTAAGTTTAACCACATAACTTCTAAAATTAAATTCTACCCGCGTCCATCCAGCTTCTTCATATTTACGTTTAATTTGTTCTATCACCTTCTGACTAAGAAGTTCTTTTCCAAAGGTAGAAGCATAACAATTTGGATCATACCCTATATTAATTGCCTGTTCTTTTATGACATAATTATCTAAACAAATAATTACTACAATGGGAAATCTTTCATGACACTGGTCTATTCCTTCTGTTTGTATGAATCCATCAATCTCTTCCTCTAATTTTCCTATTATCTCAGCCTCCTTTTTGTGTAATTTTGGTCCGATTGCCATTTTATTTCTCCAATATCCCCAGAACTAACTAAGGTTTATCACCCCATTTTGAGCATATATTAAGGTTTTTAAGCTTTTCCTCTTGTTTTGTAATTTTTAATGTGTCAGTATCTATTTTTCACTATAATCATATTTTTATATAATTGCTTTAATTATGAATTATGGCGTGCATTGATTTTTTGCTATACCCACATATTGAAAATATTAATGGAAGGTTTATTCCTGTAGTCAGACTGCCAAATGATTATAAAGATAGATTAAAAACATTTTATGAGAATGGCGGGAGAGATAAACTTGAAGAATATATAAAAAAAA
>AQRL01000003.1 GCA_000402515.1 Nanoarchaeota archaeon SCGC AAA011-G17 | reverse complement strand
ATTATTTCTATTAATTCTTCTCTGCTCAAATCTTTCAATTCTTTATTCTATCCTCCTGTCAGTATTTTATATAACAGCAATATTATTCCTATTACTCCTGCGATTATGCCTATTCCTGCCAGTATATTTAAAAGCATTTTTGTTTCCATTTTAAAATACTCCAAAATAATGTAATGTCAGCAAAATAATAACTATTATGGCTAATATCCCAAAGGTTATTGCAATGCCTGTTAGTATCTTATTTGATAAATTCATCTTCTCTTTTGTTACTCTTGTTAAAAATATTTAAACTTACATATCCCATCCTTCTCTTGCCTCATCCTTCATTTCTTGGGAGCTTCTTTTTAATTTTAAAGAGCCGAATAAATTCCTTTTCTTTACCATCATATTATCTCCAAAGCCCAAAATACGGAAAATACTGCCAATAATACTGAAGCTATCAACATAATTAAATCTGAATTCCTGACATACCATCTTATCAAATTCTCCATTTTATGTTAAGATTGCAAAAATTAAATACGTCACTAATGTTGCGATTGATAGCAATATAATACCATAATCCTTTAAATAATCTTTTAAATTAAATTTCATTTTCTTCTCTCAAACCACCAGCTAATCCCAAAGGTTATCAAAACAAATACAAATATCATATAATAATCTAACGGAGATTCATTCAAAGATAGGATAAGGGAAATAACGGCTCCAAAACCGAGATATTTGAATCGTTGTGATAGTAGGTAATTTTTGGTGTTCATTTCTTCTTCAACCCCCTTCTTATCAGTTCAACAACAGCCTCGTTATTATTTTTAGAACCGAAATCTATTTTAAATCTTAAAACATCCTTCCATAGTTCTTCACCAACATCAAGAATAATCTTTTTTGCCATGCTTTACGCCTCTCAATCATTAATCTTTGTTAATAGTTATTAATAGATAACTTTATATACTTTGTGGTATTAATAGTTATTAATGATTATTAATGATACAAATATCGGGGGTGTGTTAAAATGCAAATAGAAGATATAAACTGGAAAAAATTAAGCAGGGAAGAACGAGGAGAATTAATCTATAAAAGTATGAAAATAGTTAAGACTCCAAGAGGATGGAGAGTTCCTTCACAATCTCTATCTGGCGGTTCTTACTTAGTAAGATTTAGCAGTCATGAGCCACGTTGTAATTGTCCAGATTGTGAGATAGCAAAGCAGAAATGCAAACACATCTACGCAGTAGAATTTTATATTAAACAAGAAATAGACCAAGAGGGAAAAGTAAAAACAACAAAAGGAGTTAAGATTTCTTATTCTCAAAAGTGGAATGCTTACGATAAGAGCCAGACAAATGAAAAAATATATTTCATGCAGTTGCTAAGTGAATTATGTAACTTTGTAGAGCAACCAGAATATAAATTCGGAAGACCAAAAGTTCCATTATACAATTTAATCTTTAGCTCTGTAATGAGAACCTATACAACATTTTCTTTAAGGAGATTTATGAGTGATGTGAAGATAGCAAAGGAAATGGGCTTAGTTGATAGTGTGCCTTGCTTTGCTTCTGTGGGGCATTTCTTACAAAGACAAGACATAACACCAATACTAAAAAATCTCATTAAATTAAGTGCCTCTGCTTTGAAAAGCGTAGAAACAGATTTTGCAGTAGATTCTTCTGGATTTTCTACTTGCAGATTTGCCCGTTACTATGATTATAAGTATGGCAAGGAAAAGAAATATAGAATATGGTTGAAGGCACATTTATTGAGCGGGGTTAAAACAAACATAGTTGCTGGTGTGGAAGTAACAGAGGGACAGGCACATGATAGTCCTCAACTCGCTTCATTACTAAAAGGGGTGAGTGAGAGGTTTGATATTAAGGAAGTAAGTTGTGACCGAGCGTATAGTTCCAGAGCGAACTTACAGCTCATTAGAGATGAGGGGGCTATCCCCTTCATTCCTTTCAAAACAAATGTTACAGGGAAGAGAGCAAAGTATGAAATCTGGAAAAAGATGTATCACTACTTTATGTATAAGCATGAAGAGTTTTTACAGCACTATCATAAAAGGTCAAATGCAGAAACAGTCTTCCACATGATAAAGACTAAGTTTAGGGATAATGTAAGAAGCAAAGATAAGACAGCACAGGTCAATGAATTATTATGTAAGGTTTTGGCACATAACATCTGCGTTGTAATACAAGAGATTAATGAGTTAGGAATCAAGGGAGAGTTTACAATAGAGAAAGAGGTAGATTTTTAAGGATTATTACCTTAGGAGAATTGATAAAAATGAAGAAAAAAACAAAGAATTATATCAAAAATTTATTCTTGACTATTATGGCATTTGGTTTTTACTTTTCAATATATAATCCAGAAAAGAATTTTATAGATATTGATAAAATATTTGTATTTATTCTTTTTATTGTTACAGTTAGTATGATTCTTTGGAAGGAGATTAAAAACCCAAAAATTTTAAAGATTTCAAGAGAATTACTTTGGTCATCAATATTTTTATTTTTTATAATTATAGTTATAATTAATTTTTTAAGTTTATTCCCAATTAATGAATATTATTCCAAATCGTGGTTTTTTAAAGCCATTTGGATATTTACTATAGTTTTCCCATCTCTATCAATTGCTGATATTTTTAAAAAAATGTGGGACATTATGGAGGAATATGGAAAATGATAGATAAATGTAAAGAAATAGCAAAAGATGTTTTTAATGAATTAGGAAGCGGTCACCAAGAATGTATTTACCAAAAAGCCTTTGAGGTTGCTTTAAGATTAGAACATATAGCCTACGAAAGCCAGAAGGTAGTTCCAATTTATTACAAGAAATATAATGTTGGAGAGGGTTATACAGATTTAATAATAAATGATGGTAAGGGAAAGATAATCATAGAATTAAAAGCTGTTGGTTCAAAATTAAGCAATAAGGAAAAAACGCAATTAAAAAAGTATATGGCTGTTCTTGGAATAAACAAAGGAATACTGATTAACTTTCCACAGCCAGATTCTAAAGAGACACCAGATGAGCCAGAGATAATGATTGTGTGATAATGGATAAAAAAAATTATATTGGTTCTTGGGAAATATTTGGGGCTTTTTTTTCTGAATTACTAATAATAATTGGAGCAATTTCAATTAGTAGTTTATTTATTAAATCCTTTTCAGGAAATGATGGGGGATTACTTGTTATAGGGATATTATGTTTATTCATAGGTGTTTTTTTTAGATTAGGATTAAAGTTCTTTACATAATTTCTGTGTAAAAAGTAACCTCAAATTAAGACTTTATACACAAAGCCGCAGAGGAAGATAAGCTCTTTATGGAATGAGAAAGGAGTAATGATTAAGGAGACAATCATGTCTGTATTAGCAACATGGAATTTGAGGGGGCTCA
>AQRL01000002.1 GCA_000402515.1 Nanoarchaeota archaeon SCGC AAA011-G17 | reverse complement strand
CCAGATTAGCAGAGGTCAGCGTATTTGGCGGAACAAATATTCTTATCATGATAACAGGATTCTTGATTATTGATTTGATGATGGTTTTTCTCTTGGTATTTGCCCTTGTCAAGTCTGCCATGGCTTTGCTTAATACTGATATTGGAAGGGCTACAAAAATGGCTGTCAGGGGGAAAATATAAAATGCCCTATGAAATACCTTCTGAGATTGAATACAAGGAAAAAATATTATTTGGACTGACTTTTATGCAGATAGTTATAGCACTGCCTTTCCTGTTCTTAGTATTTATTATTTTCAAATCAGGAATGAATATTTATCTTAACGGGATTATCTCATCTTTAATTATTGGTCTGGCTTCCTTGTTCATGTTCTTTGATTTAGGAGAGAAAATAAAGAATTTTATTATCTGGAAGACTGCTTTTGCTAAATTAAATTATTCTGTAGAGGACTATATTATCCATGACAAGAAAAAGATAGCTGTTCTAAAAGTTCTTCCAATTAATTTTGCTATCAAGACAGATGAAGAGAAAGAGACTATTGTTCTGCAATTTCAGAAATTCCTGAATTCCATTGATTTTCCAATACAATTTCTGATTAATACTGATACAGTTAATCTTGATTCCTATTTGGAAGCACTTGAAAAAAGAATAAATAAAAAGTATTTAGGATTATTTGAGAAATATAAAGAGTATCTGAAAAATACTATTTCAAAGAATTCAATTATGAACAGGAATTTCTATTTAATAATTAAGGAAACTTCCAATATTGAAAATCAGGTAGAAATCTGCTTGGAAAGATTAGAGAACATGAATCTGAAAGTGGAACTATTGAAGAAAGAGCAGCTGCAGGACTTAATGGATAAGTTTGTTTCTGATGAGAATGTTGAGAACAGGGTTGATTATCTTAAGATTAAAAAGTTTAACAGGATAATATACGCCTACGGCTATCCAAGAATAGTGGAAGCTGGTTTTCTTGACAGATTAGTATCTTCAATAGGAAACTTTGACATTTCTCTCCATATTGAGCCAGAGCATATTGAAAAGACAATGGTCATGCTTAATAGAGAGTTACAGAAGCAAAGGGCTGATTTGTATGCTGCTGAATTAAGAGGAATTTTGAATCCTGCTCTGGAGATTAAGTATAGTGATACAAGAAAATTATTGGAGAACTTGCAGAAGGGCTGTGATAAATTATTCAATGTTTCTCTTTATATAAATGTAAAAGCAGATAGTTTAGAGGAATTAAATCTGTTAAGCAAAAAGGTAGAGTCTGAGCTAAATTCTCTGTTAATTATACCAAAAACTGCCTCATACAGGATGTTGCAGGGCTATAAATCTGTATTGCCTATTGCTAATGATGAATTGAAGGTTAAAAGGAACATAACAACCTATTCTCTTGGGGCATTTTTCCCATTCACTTCTCCATTCTTGCAGTTGGATGATTCTGGTGTCTGGCTTGGATTGAATAAGAACAAAATACCAATTATAAGAGACGTTTTTAAGCTGAGCAATGCAAATGGCTTAATCCTTGCTAGTTCTGGCTCTGGAAAGAGTTATTTCGCCAAATTATTGATATCCAGGCACTTGCTAAATAATACAAAAGTCATGGTTGTTGATCCCCAGGGAGAATACAAGAATTTAGTAAAACAATTTGACGGGCAATTAGTGGAATTATCAAGAACTTCAGAAACAATGATTAATCCTTTAGACTTGATGGGTCATGAGTATGCTGAGAAGAGATTAAGTTTAATAGATTTTGTCCAGGTATTATTAGGAGAATTAACAGAGCCCCAGAAGAGCTTTATGGACAGGGCTTTAACAGAGGCTTATCAAAGAAAAGAGATTAATGATAACCCAGAAACATGGAAGAAGAAACCCCCAATATTAGAGGATGTTTTAGAGGTTTTAAAGAGCTATGAAAAGAGAGCTATAACATTAGAGAAAACCACTATCAGGAGTTTAATTAACAGGCTTAGTATGTATGTTGATGGTGTTTTCTCTTTTATGAACAGGCATACTAATATTAATTTTGACAATGATTTTGTCTGCTTTGATATAGGAAATATGCCCAAGCAGGTCAAGCCTGTAATGATGTTTCTTGTTCTTGATTATGTTTATATGAAGATGAGGTCTAATCTGGAAAGGAAATTACTTGTAATTGATGAGGCTTGGTC
>AQRL01000001.1 GCA_000402515.1 Nanoarchaeota archaeon SCGC AAA011-G17 | reverse complement strand
TTCTAAAGCAGGTTAATAGTATAAAAATAAATAATTACTCAGATTTTGAAAATATTCAGTATGATTTGCTTCCTACAAAAAAATTAGAAATAAAGACAAACAAAAGAACAGTTTCTTTCTTAATTAACAAAAAGCCGGAAATAGAAGTAGAAATACCTTCAAGGACAAATATCAAAAAAGGATTAGACCTTGCAGGAGGAACACGAGTACTTCTAAAGCCAATAGCAGATAATGGGACAATCACAGACAAAGATATTCAGGATATAATAGCAGTAATAAGAAACAAGATGAATGTCTATGGTCTGTCAGATATTAAAATAAGGGCTTCAAATGACTTCTCAGGAAATAAATATATACTGATAGAATTAACAGGAGCCACAAAATCAGATATTGAGGATTTTATTATACAGCAGGGAAAATTCGAGGCAAAGATTGGTGAGGACTTGGTATTCTCCGGTGGAAAGAAAAATATTCCAAATGTATGCAGGGATGATGGAACCTGCTCAGGAATAAGGGATTGTAATAAAGTAGAGCAGGGATACATGTGTACTTTTCAGTTTGCTATTAAGCTGTCTCCAGAAGCAGCACAAAGGCATGCAGAGGTAACTGGAAAATTAGATATTAATACCTCAGAAACAGGCCAGAGATACCTGTCAAAGCAGATAGATTTCTATCTGGATGAAAAATTAGTTGATTCACTGAATATAGGAGAAGATTTGAAAGGGCAGCCAACAACAGATATCGCAATATCCGGACCAGGATTTGGAGAGTCACAACAGGTAGCCTATGAAGATGCTATACAAAATATGAATCAGTTGCAGACAGTTTTAATTTCAGGGTCCTTGCCATATAAACTTGAGATAGTAAAGATAGATACTGTTTCTGCAATAGCCGGTGCAGAATTCATAAAAAATGCACTTAAGGTTGCTCTGGTAGCCTTCTTGGCAGTTATCTCTGTAATCTACATAAGATACAGGAATATAAAAGTATTATTGGCGACAACAGTTGTTCTATTCTCAGAATTGTTTATAACTTTAGGAGTGGCATCAGCAATAAAATGGAATATAGACCTGGCAGCAATAGCAGGAATCATAGCAGCAATAGGAACAGGAGTAGATGATCAGATTGTTATCACAGATGAGATACTTGCTGGCGAAAAAGAAGGGTTCTTCAACTGGAAAGAAAAAATCAAAAGAGCCTTCTTCATAATTTTGGCAGCCTTCTTTACAACCTTTGTAGCCATGCTCCCGCTAATCTGGGCAGGGGCTGGTTTGTTAAGGGGATTTGCAGTAACAACAATCATAGGAATAACAATAGGAGTATTTATAACAAGACCAGCATTTGCAGCAATCTTGGAAAAATTAATAAAATAAACTTCTAAAAAGTAGTTACAAGAAGAAAGCTTTATAAATTATGACTTTTAATTAAATACCTACAAAAATGTCACTAACAGATAAATTAAAGGAATATCTTAGAGTATTAATTATTGCAGGAGCTCTATGGGCAGCAGGAAGCTTGTTTGGATTTGGTTATAATTTTAAAACTGTCCCAGAAAGACCTCAAAGAATAGAAGAAAGTGTAGACAGAGAATTATATAATCAATATACTTCTAGATTGAAGCAGTATGAAGAAGAAAAAAATAAAAAAGACAGTTACATGGCTATTTTTTTAATAGCATATGTTCTCTCAATAACACCAATAACAACAGGATTAAGATATTTACAAGAAAGAAAAAAACAAAAGAGCCCTTAGTATGTCTATAATCTACAAAATTCACAGAAAATTGGAAGAAAATTATAAAAAATTTATAATTGCTGGCTTTTTGATAGAGTGTTTAGGATTTTATTCTTTTGCTCAGGGGATATCTAAATTATACAATTTACAAGCACAAGAAGAGTCCTTACCAAAATATACATTAGAAAGCAGGGTTAATGATGAAAGAAATAAAATAGCTAATGGATCCGAATTACTGGTGTTAGGTGGGTCTATTTTAATGTTGGGAGCTATGCAGGAAAAAAGATGAGATAAGATAATAAATTCGGGCTACCCCGAACGCTAAAGCTCGGGGTTTCCACCGCCCGAA